>DATAUL010000357.1:0-5649 GCA_036268255.1 Solirubrobacteraceae bacterium
CGGCGGCGCGCGCCTGCCCGCCGTCTCGGCTCAGGCCGCCCGTGCGGGGCTCAGCGGGATCGAGTTCGGCGTCAACATCCCCGGCACCGTCGGCGGCGCCGTGCGGATGAACGCCAACGCGTACGGCGGTGAGCTGGCCCGGTCGCTGGAGTGGGTGGACGTCGTCAGCGCCTCCGGATGTGACCGCCGGGTGCCCGAGCAGCTCGGCTTCGCCTACCGGCGATCGGCCCTGGCGGCGGGGGAGGTGGTCGCACGGGCGGCGTTCGCCCTTGTCCCGGCGGCATCCGAGGGCGTAAAGGCGACCCTGGCCGATATGCGCCGCCGGCGCAAGGAGGCGCAACCGAGCGGGATCAAGACGTTCGGCTCGACGTTCAAGAACCCGGCCGATCCGGCCGCCGAGGGCCGCACCGCCGGCCAGCTGCTGGAGGCCGCCGGATGTCGCGGCCTGCGGATCGGCGGCGCCGGCTTCTCCGCGAAGCACGCCAACTTCGTCGAGAACCACGGTGACGCCACCACGGCTGACGTGATCGCGGTGATGGCCGAGGGCCGCCGCCGGGTCACGGAGCGCTTCGGGGTCGAGCTTCAGCCAGAGGTCCAGTCGCTGGGGCCGGTGGCGTTCCCCCGCGATTGGGCCCGTCGATGAGCACCGGACGCGGCTCGGGAACGGTCCGCAGCCGGGGCGTTGGCTTCTCCGCGCGCCGGGCAGCGCGCCGCGCGGCGCGCCGTCGCCGTCCCGGGCGGATCCGGGCGCGCCTGCCCCGGCTCAGCCCGAAGACGGTCCTCGTCGTCGTCGTCGTGCTGGCGCTGCTCGGCGGGGCGTGGCTGTGGGGCCGTCAGTCCTCGCTGGTGGCGATCAAGCGCGTCAGTGTGGCCGGCGCGAGCGGGCCCGACGCCGCCCGGATCCGCTCGGCGCTGATCTCGGCCGCACGCGACATGACGACGCTCGACGTGCAGATGAGCCATCTGCGAACCGCCGTCAGTCCCTACCCGGTCGTCAAGGGACTCCAGGTGTCGACCCAGTTTCCCCACGGGATGCGCGTCCGGGTGATCGAGCACGTGCCGGTGGCGGTGGTCCAGGTTGACGGTCGCCGGACCCCGGTGGCGGGCGACGGCACCCTGCTGCGCGACGTCACGACCGATGCCGAGCTACCCTCGATCGACCTGTCGGTGGCGCCGGGGGGGACGCAGTTGACCGGCATGGCCGGCACCGAGGTGCGGATGCTCGCCGCGGCCCCCTACCAGCTTCTGCCCAAGGTGCAGCTGGCGTCCAGCGACAGCACCCATGGGCTCGTCGTGCAGCTGCGCAACGGCCCCCGGGTGTACTTCGGTGGCGCCGACCGGCTGGCCGCCAAATGGGACGCCGTGACCGCGGTGCTGGCGGCCCCGAGCTCGTCGGGCGCGGACTACATCGACGTCAGCGACCCCGCCCGGCCGGTGGCGGGCACCGGCACCGACGGCGGAGCAGCGACGACCTCGGGCTCACCGCCCAGCACCGGTTCCAGCGGAGGGACGGGCACGGCCGGCTAGAACCTCTACCTCTAGTCGAGGGTTAGTCTAGGCAACTGGCCAACTCTCCGCGATAATCGAGACTTCCGCGATCTGCAACGATCGTTGCGAACACGTGCTTGGCGTTGACTTCCCGCAGTACCAGGGCATAACGTCCTAAACTGCTCGTCGGGCCCACACGTGCCCGAAACACTTAACCCTAACTAGAGGGTCGGACGAACACTCATGGAAAGCGGAAGTTATCTGGCAGTCATCAAGGTCGTCGGCGTCGGTGGCGGCGGGACGAACGCCGTCAACCGGATGGTCGACGCGGGGCTGCGAGGCGTCGAGTTCGTCGCATGCAACACCGACGCTCAGGCGCTGGCCATGTGTGACGCCGACATCAAGCTGAATATCGGTCATCAGTTGACCAAGGGCCTCGGCGCGGGCGCCAACCCGGACACCGGCCATGGTGCCGCCGCCGAATCGCGCGACGACATCAAGGAGGCGCTGAAGGGCGCCGACATGGTGTTCGTCACCGCCGGCGAGGGTGGCGGCACCGGCACCGGCGCCGCCCCGGTGATCGCCGAGATCGCCAAGAACGAGATCGGGGCGCTGACGGTCGGCGTCGTCACCCGGCCGTTCTCCTTCGAGGGCACCCAGCGCGCGCGTCAGGCGCAGGAGGGCATCCAGCGCCTGCGCGAGAACGTCGACACGCTGATCGTCATCCCCAACGAGAAGCTGCTGGCGATCGTCGAGCGGCGCACGACGATCCTCGACGCCTTCCGCGAAGCCGACAACGTCCTGCGTCAGGGCGTGCAGGGCATCACCGATCTGATCACGATCCCCGGCCTCATCAACCTGGACTTCGCCGACGTGCGCACGATCATGCACGAGGCGGGCTCGGCGCTGATGGGCATCGGCACCGCCGCAGGCGAGAATCGCGCGGCCGAGGCGGCCAAGATCGCCATCTCCTCGCCGTTGCTCGAGGAGTCCGTCGAGGGTGCGATGGGCATCCTGCTCAACATCACCGGCGGCCACGATCTCGGCCTGTTCGAGGTCAACGAGGCGGCCGAGATCGTCCAGAGCGCCGCGGACTCCAACTCCAACATCATCTTCGGCGCGGTGATCGACGACCAGCTCGGCGACGAGGTGCGCGTCACGGTGATTGCCACCGGCTTTGACCACGGCCGGGGGAGCCCGAGCACGGCTCGGGAGACGACCCGGCGCGAGCGCCGCGATCGCGACGTCACGATGGACGAGCGCCAGCGCTCCTCACTGGAGATCTCCGACGATGACATCGACATCCCGTCGTTTTTGAAGGACCGTTAGCACCCACAGCCTGGGCCATCGCGCCGCCGTGGGCCGGCGGGGCGTTGTACTAGCCTGGCAGGCATGCCCTCGGTGGTCGAGGCCCTGCGCCACAGCCCGCTGCACGACCGCCATCGGGCGGCCGGTGCCAAACTGATCCCGTTCGCCGGCTGGGAGCTGCCGGTCCAGTACTCCGGAATCAAGAGCGAGCATCTCGCCGTACGTGAGCACGCCGGCGTCTTCGACGTCTCGCATATGGGTCAGATCGAGACCCGTGGCCCGCAGGCGACCGAGCTGCTCCAGCGGCTCCTGACCAACGACCTGCGACGGTTGCCCGAGGGCGGCGCTCAGTACAGCCTGCTGTGCCGCGACGACGGGGGAGTGCTCGACGACCTGTTCACCTACCGGCTCGCCGAGCAGCATTACCTGACCGTCACCAATGCCGCCAACCACCGGCGCGACCTTGAGTGGCTCGTCGCCAAGGCCCAGGACTTCGACGTCGACGTCACCGACCGCTGCAACGACTTCGCGATGCTCGCCGTGCAGGGCCCCGATGCCCGCGGGCTGCTCGCCGGTCTGGCCGACGGCCACCTGCCGCCGCGGAGGCACTGCTGCCAGCGCACGCTGGCCGATGTCCCGATGCTCGTCTGCGGCACCGGCTACACCGGCGAGAGCGGTGCCGAGCTGCTGATGGATCCCGCCCGGGCGCCGGGCGTGTGGGACGCGCTCGTGGCCGCGGGAGCCACCCCCGCCGGGCTGGGCGCGCGCGACACGCTGCGCCTGGAGGTCTGCCTCCCCCTGTACGGCAAGGATCTGTCGGCAGACCGCGGACCGATCGAGGCGGGCCTGGGCTGGTGTTGTGTCGAGTCGACGGGCTTCATCGGCTCAGACGCCGTCGCCCGCGTCCGCGCCACGGGGCCGAGCCAGAAGCTGGTCGCGTTCACGATCGAGGGATCGGGGATCGCGCGGCAGGGCAACCCCGTGGCCGGCGGTGGGGTCGTCACCAGCGGCACGTTCTCGCCATCTCTGGAGCGCGGGATCGGGATGGCCTACGTGACTCCCGACCAGACAGAGCCCGGCAACCGGCTTGAGATCGACGTCCGCGGAACCCCGCGGACGGCGATCGTCAAGCAGAAGCCCATCTACCACCCCAACAAGGAGGCCTAGTGGTGCCCCGATCGACAGACCCCCGAGCCTCCCGACTGGGACATTGACGTGGCCGACCCCAACTATCCGGATGACCTGCTGTACCACCCCGAGCACGACTGGGCGCGGATCGAGGATGGCCAGGCCACGTTCGGGATCACCTGGTACGCACAGGACTCGCTGGGCGAGGTGGTCTTCTTCGAGCCGCCGAAGGTCGGCGCCCAGGTGACCAAGGATGCTCCGTACACCGAGGTCGAGTCCGTCAAGGCCGTCTCGGACGTGATCAGCCCGATGTCGGGTGAGATCGTCGCCGTCAACGAGGGACTCGCCGACCAGCCCGAGCAGATCAACGAGGACCCCTACGGCGAGGGCTGGCTGATCAAGGTCAAGCTGTCCGACCCCTCGGAGCAGCAGGCGCTGCTGGACGCTGCGGCGTACGAGGCGACGCTTGACTAGGTACACCGCCGCGACCGATTCAGACCGCGCCGCGATGCTGGCGCAGATCGGCGTCGGCTCGGTCGAGGAGCTGTTCGCCGACATCCCGGCGGCCCTGCGCCTCACCGGGGCGCTGGCGCTTCAGGACGGTCTCTCCGAGCAGGAGGTCTACGACGAGCTACGCGCGCTGGCCGCCCGCAACGCCTCCACCGAGGACGAGATCTCGTTCCTGGGCGGCGGGATGTACGACCATTACGTGCCGGCGCTGATCGACTCCATCGCCAGCCGCTCGGAGTTCCTCACGCCGTACACGCCGTATCAGCCCGAGGTCTCCCAGGGCGGCCTGCAGGCGATGTTCGAGTACCAGACGGCGATCTCCGAGCTGACGGGCCTGCCCGTCTCCAATGCCTCGGTGTACGAGGGACCCAGCGCGGTGGCCGCCGCCGGCTACGTCGCCAAGCACGTCAACGGTCGACGTCGCTTCCTTGTCTCCCGGGGCGTGCATCCCCATGCGCGCGAGACGCTGCGCACGCACGCCCATGCGTGGGACATGGACGTCGAGGAGGTCGCGCTCGAGCAGGGTCGCACCGTTCTGCCGCAGCTCGACGAGAACACGAGCGCGGTGATCGTCGCCCAGCCGAACTTCCTGGGCGCCGTCGAGGACCTGGCCGAGATCGCCGCTGCCGCTCATGACGCCGGCGCGCTGTGCATCGCCGGCTGCGACCCGCTGCCGCTGGCGCTGCTGCGCTCGCCCGGGGAATGCGGAGTCGACATCGCCGTCGGCGAGGGCCAGACGCTCGGCAACCGGCTCGACTTCGGCGGCCCGTCGTTCGGCTTCTTCGCCGCCACCGACGCCCTGATCCGCCGTGTCCCGGGGCGGATCGCCGGCGAGACACGCGACCTGGACGGCAAGCGTGGGTTCGTGCTCACGCTGCAGACCCGCGAGCAGCACATCCGCCGCGAGAAGGCGACGTCCAACATCTGCACCGCGCAGGCGCTCAACGCGCTCGCCGGGGTCATCTACCTCAGCTGGCTGGGACGGGACGGGATCGTCGAGCTCGGCGAGCTGATGCTCCTGCGAACCGCCTACGCCCGCGAGCACCTGCTCGCCCTCGACGGCGTCTCGGCGATCCACGCCCAGCCGGTCGTCCGGGAGTTCGCGGTGGCGCTCGACGCGCCGGTGCAGCGGGTCATCGACCGCTGCCTGGAGCACGGCGTCAACCCCGGATATCCGCTGGCCGACGATTACCCCGAGTACGGCGACGGGCTGCT
>DATAUL010000358.1:0-4271 GCA_036268255.1 Solirubrobacteraceae bacterium
ACCGGATACCTCGCCTCCCACCCGCTGCCGCCGGGGATCGTCGGCGCGCTCGGCCTCGGCGGCTATCAGCTGCTGGCCGACGTCGGCGGGGTCGGCGCCGGCCGGCTCGGTCCGCAGGCGTTCCTGCTGATCGCGCCCGACGCGGATCCCAATCTGCCCGATGCCGGCACCCAGATCGTCCTTCACCACACCAAGCTGCGCAACGAGGCCGACCTGCCGCCGTTCATCGCGCTGGCGGCGCAGCTGGGCTATCTGCGCCTGTCGGGCTACCGCCTGGCGCTCGAGCGCCACGGCCTGCGCAGCCGCATCTCGGTGGTCAACCCGGCCACGGGGGGGATCGTGGCCACGATCCCCGACAAGCATCCCGGCGGGCTCTTCGGCCGCGGCGGCGGTGCCTCCGGTCTGCTGGCGGCGGCGCGCTCGCTGCCGCCTGCGGGACCCCCGCCGGACCTCGAGAGCCCGGAACTGCTGCGTCAGGTCCTGCTCGCTCTGGCCCTGCGCGACGAGGAGGTGAGCGGCGCCGAGGCGGCGGAGCTCGCCGACCGGGCGCTCGGGCTGATCCGAGCCGGCGGCTCGCTTGATCCGCCGGCGGCGCTGGAGGCGGCCAAGGACGATACGTAGGCCGCGCATCGGGTTTGTGTCACATGGCTCAAGCGTGAGGCCGGCGGGCCGATAGACCGGGCATGGCCCGGGCTACGCTCGACGGCAATCAGCGTCTGACGCTGATCATCAAGGCTCAGCGGGAGATCGCGGCTGCCGACGGCGATCTGCAGACGGTGATGCAGCTCATCGCGGAGCGCTCGCAGGCGATCGTCGAGGCCGACGGGGCGATGGTCAACCTGATCGAGGGGGAGAACCTGCACACTCGTGGGGCCAGCGGGATCGCCACCGCCGCGGGCGACGCCGTGCGTCCGATCTCGTCGTCGGTCGCGCGCTATGCGATCGAGAGCGGTCAGCCCCTGCTGATCGAGGACGCCCCCCACGATCCGCGCGTCAACCAGGAGCTGCGCGCCAAGGTCGGCGACGAGTCCCTGATCTGCGTTCCGCTGCGCAACGGCGCGGAGGTGATCGGGACGCTCAACGTGATGAGTCGCGACGCCGATCAGCGGCTCGACCACGACGATCGCGAGATTCTCGAAATGCTCTCGGTGGTGCTCTCAGCCGCCGTCGCCCGCGCCGCCCAGCTCGACGCCCGCCAGGAGGAGGCCAAGGCCCTGACGCGCTTTCGCACGTTGTTCGAGGGTGCGTCGATCGGCATCGTGCGGATGAACCGTGACGGCACCATCGTCGAGGTCAACCCGGCGCTCGAGCACATGCTCGAGACCGACGCGGCGCTCCTCGTCGGCCGGGCCTTCAGCGAGCACCTGGTCAGTGAGCACCGGATGACGGTCGAGGCGCTCCTCCGGGAGATGATGGCCGGACGCCGGGAGTCCTTTGAGCTCGAGGGCCGCTGCCAGCCTCCGAGCGGCCAACTGACGTGGTGGCGCGTCCGGGCCGTCCGGGAGCGCAGCGACCAGGGCACGGCCACCCGTGCGGTGGCGATGATCGAGGACATCACCGAGCACAAGCACGCTGAGCGCGAGCTGATCGAGCAGGCCGCGCTGAACGAGTACCAGGCGCTGCACGATCCGCTCACCGGTCTGCCCAACCGGGTCCTCTTCGGTGAGCGGATCGGACAGGCGATTCGCCACGCGCGCCGCAACCGTGGGCAGCTGGCGGTGCTGCTGATGGACCTCGATCGCTTCAAGGAGGTCAACGACTCGCTCGGCCATCCGGCCGGCGACCAGCTGCTGATCGAGGTCAGCGACCGCATCCGCGGCGCGATCCGCGACTCGGACACCTTCGCCCGGCTCGGCGGCGACGAGTTCGGCCTGCTGTTACCCGAGCTCAACGACTCAACCGGCGTGATGCCCGTGCTCGACCGCATCACCGCAGCCCTCGAGGCTCCGATCACCGTCCACACCCTGCCGCTCGCCGTCGAGGCATCGATCGGCATCGCGATGTACCCCGAGAACGGCGAGGAGGCGCAAGAGCTGATCCAGCGAGCCGACGTGGCCATGTACGAGGCCAAGCGCGAGAGTGCGTCGGCCTGCTTCTTCGACCAGGAGACCCATCAGTACGACACCCACCGTCTCACGCTCGTCGGCGAGCTGCGACGGGCGATCGAGCGCGAGGAGCTCGTGCTCCACTACCAACCCAAGGCGATGCTTAACAACTCATCGATCCGCTCGGTCGAGGCGCTCGTGCGCTGGCAGCATCCCAGCCGCGGGCTGATCTTCCCGGACGCCTTCATCCCGATCGCCCAGGAGACGAGCCTGATCGGCCCGCTGACCCTGCACGTCGTGGCGATGGCGCTGCGCCAGGGTCGCATCTGGCGCGACGACGGGCTGGATTTGACGATCGCCGTCAACCTGTCGACGCGCAACCTGCTCGACCGCGAGCTCCCCCACCGCCTGCAGGAACTACTGAAGCGCGCGAACATGCCCGCGACCTCGCTGGAGCTGGAGGTCACGGAGTCCTCGATGCTGGCCAATCCCAAGCGTGCCAAGGTCGTCCTCGGCGAGCTCTCGGCCCTCGGGATCCGTCTCTCGATCGACGACTTCGGCACCGGCTACTCCTCGCTCTGCTATCTGCGCGAGCTGCCCATCGACGAGATCAAGATCGATCGCTCCTTTGTCATGCGGATGAACGAGGAGCACGACGACGTCGCGATCGTCCGCTCGACGATCGATCTGGGTCGTAACCTCGGTCTCGACGTGGTCGCCGAAGGCGTCGAGACCCGCGAGATCTGGGACAAGCTCCAGGAGCTCGGATGTCAGACCGCCCAGGGCTATTACCTCAGCCGGCCGGTCCCCGCCGAGGTGCTCACCGAGTGGCTGGAGGCACGCTCCCAGCTCGCCGTGGCGACGGCAGCCGCCGAGTAGCGGCTTCAGACGATGAAGTGGAGCTGAGGGGGATCGAACCCCTGACCTTTCGGCTGCCAGCCGAACGCTCTCCCAGCTGAGCTACAGCCCCTTGGAAAAGAGAAGTCTGACGTCAAGGGTAATACACCCTCGCCCGGCGGGGCTCAGCGGCGCGGTATGAACTCCGGCACGTCGGGGATGTCACCCTCGCCCTCGCCGGCAAACGGCCCGCGGGCGAGGTCGCGCGCCCGGTCGGCGCGCGTGCGCGCCGGGGCGGTGGTCGCCGGGCGGGTGGAGCGCTCGATGCGCTCGATCCTGGCCACCAGCTGGGAGTGCACGCCCTGGACGTCGCGCAGGATCCGCTCGGCGTTGGCGCGCAGCGAATCTCCCATCTGGCGCATGTTGGCGACGAGCTCCATGCCCTCGCTGCGGACCTCCTGGGCGGTCTGGCGGGCCTCGCCGATCAGCTCACGGGTGGACCGCTCGGTCTCCTCGCGGCTGCGTGACGCCGCTTCCTCGGCCTCGGCGAGCGTCGCGTCGGCGCTCTCCTGGGCCCGGGCCACGATCGTCAGCGCTTCGCTCGTGGCCGCGGTCTTGGCGTGCTCGTCGCGCTCTGAGGCCTCGCGCACCACGCGCTCGGCGTTGGTGCGAGCGGTCTGTAGGATTTCGGCCGCCTCCTCCTCGGCGGCGGTGATCCGGTAGTCGGCCGCGCGGTCGGCCTCGGCGATCCGCTCACGGGCCCGGACCTCCGTCTCGGCGCGGATCCGCTCGGCCGTCGCCTCGGCGGCCGTCAGGATCGCGCCGACGCGGTCGGCCGCGGATCGCTTGACGGGGCGCTCGGTTGGGGAGTCGGGCCTCTGCTCGCTCACGGCGCCATGGTAATGACCCTGCGATTTGCAGGCGCAATAACTCAGTCGTGGGATCGTCCGCCCGGATCGCGAGACTCCGAAAAATGAGCAGCGGCGTCAGTTCTGGCGGTATGCACCTGTCCGACGCCCGGACGCGGCTCACGCTCGGCCTGACCGCTGCCATCTCCGTGATCGGCGCCGCGGTCGTGCTCGTCGCCGGTCCGGCCGACGGGCCCTGGCTGTGCGTCCCTCTGGCGCTCGGCGCCTGCGCGGGCGCCCGGACCATGCGCGGGGGGCTGGCGGCCGCCGCCACGGTCCTCGCGGCCGGTCTGGTCGCCACGCTGGCCTACGCGAACGGCACAGGCCGGGTCCCGCCGGCGCTGCTGATGGTCGTGGGGCTGGCCGGCGCGGGGGTGCTGGCGGCCGTCCGCGAGCGCCTCGTACGCGAGCGCGACGCGCTGCGCACCTACGCGCTCACCGATCCCCTCACCCAGATCGCCAACCGCCGGTCATTGCTCTC
>DATAUL010000359.1:0-11083 GCA_036268255.1 Solirubrobacteraceae bacterium
CGGTCCGGCCGGTCGGTGAGGGCGATCGTCAGCCCCTGCAGGGGGTGAGGCCCGCCGCGCGCGCTCTCGGGCATCGGGCCCAGCTGCGCCGGCGGGGGAGCGAGCGGGTCGACCGGCGGGCCGCCGACCGCCATCGCGCTCAGCAGCGCCGCGCAATCGGCGATCGTCCGCGCCATCGGACCGGGGTGGTCGAGGCTGGCGGCGAGCGGGATCACGCCGTGCAGCGGCAGACGCCCGTGCGTCGGCTTGATCGCGCTCGTGCCACAGCAGGCCGACGGGATGCGCAGCGAACCGCAGGTGTCAGAGCCCAGGGCGGCGGGCGTCATCCGCGCGGCGACCGCGGCGGCGCTGCCTCCGCTCGAGCCGCCGGCCACGCGATCCAGCGCCCACGGATTGCCGACCTGGTCGGTGGTGCCACCGGCGGCGAACTCGTGCGTGTGGGTGTGTCCCAGGAGCACCATCCCGTCTGCGTCGAGCCGGGCCCAGACGACCGCGTCCTCGGGTGCGACGTGGCCCTCCAACACCGCGCTCGAGGCTGTCAGCGGCAGCCCGGCGACCCCGTAGAGGTCCTTGACGCCAATCGGGATCCCGCACAGCGCCGGCGCCGCCGCGCCCGCGCGCTCCCGCCGCGCGTCGGCGGCCCGGGCGGCCTCACGCGCGCGCTCGGGATAGAGCCGAACCCAGGCGTTGATCGCCTCCGGGGCGCCGTCGGAGCTGGGGGGGCCGCCGTTGAGCCGCTCGATCGCCGCCAGGCAGGCCTCGGTGAGCTCGAGTGAGGAGAGGTGGCGCTCCGACAGCAGGGCGCGGGCGTCGAGCAGGCCCAGATCGGCCGGGTCCGTAGCGACGTTCTGCAATCCCTTCGACGACACGGTGTCTCTCCTCGCGCTTGCGCTCACCAGATCCTCCGTCCCGCGACTTTCGTACGCATGACGACCGGATGTTCTCAAAGCGTACGTGATAGCTTTCCCGTTCGGGAGAGCTTCCCCGTGCAACGAGGATGATCGACCACGCGCACACTGCAGCTGTCCACGCGGCCGACGAGCCCGAACGGTCGATCGCGGCTGTGAGGACCGTCCGCGACGCTGTCTTCGACGTGATGCGCCGGCTGGGGATGACGACGATCTTCGGCAACCCCGGGTCGACGGAGATTCCGTTCCTGACCGGCCTGCCGGCCGACATCCACTTCGTGCTCGGGTTGCACGAAGGCTCGGTCGTGGGCATGGCGACCGGGTACGCGCTGGCCCGCAACGAGCCGGCGCTGGTCAACCTGCACACCGCCGCCGGCCTGGGCAACGCGGTCAACGCGATCGCCAACGCCCGTGACTCGCGGGCTCCGCTGGTCGTCCTGGTCGGCCAGCAGGACCGCCGCCAGCTGGCCTACGAGCCGTTTCTCTCCGGACGCGCGCTCGAGCGCCTGGCCGGCGAGTACCCCGTGTGGACGAGCCTTCCGTCGCGCCCCCAGGACGTCCCGGGCACAGTGGCGCGCGCCTACAACGAGGCCCAGAGCCAGCACGGGCCGGCTCTCGTGGTGGTGCCGATGGGCGATTGGCTGGTCGAGGCCGACGAGCACGCCGCCGGATGGCCAGAGCGGACGGTGCGCGGGCACCTGACCTCTGCGCCCGAGGTGGCCGAGCTGGCGGAGATGATCGAGCGCGCACGCCGGCCCGCGATCGTGGTCGGCCACGGCGCCGACGGCGCCGACGCCTGGGAGGCGGTGACCGCGGTCGCCGAACGGCTGTGCTGCCCGGTGTGGCAGGAGTCGTTCACGCGGCGGGTGGGCTTCCCGCAGGACCATCCGCAGTTCGCCGGCCACCTGCCCTGGCAGCGCGCGGCGATGCGCCAGACGCTCGGCGCCCACGACCTGGTGGTGGCGATCGGGTGCAGCGCCTTCCGGCTGTACCTGCTCGACGATGACGGCCCGATGGTCCCCGCGGGTACGCGGGTGGCCGTGCTGACCGAGGATCCCGCCGAGGCCCATCGCAGTCCCTGCTCGCTGGCGGTGATCGCGCCGGTGGCGTCGGCCTGCGCGGTGCTCGCCGAGCAGCTCGCCGCTCGCGATGACGAGCCGCCGACGCCGCTGCAGCGCCCGCCGGCCGAGCCGTTGCCGGGACCGGGGGAGGGGCTCAAGGCGGTCCATGTGCTCGACGCATTGGCCCAGCGCCTGCCTCACGACGCCGTGTTGGTCGAGGAGACGCCATCCAGCCAGCCGGAGCTCTACCGGCGGGTGGCGGTGCGCTCGCCCGGCGGCTTCATCGCGTGTGGCAACGGCGGTCTGGGCTTCGGTGTCGCCGGCTCGATCGGGCTTCGGATGGGCGACCCCGACCGGCCGGTCGTGGCGGTCGTGGGCGACGGCTCCTCGATGTACGCCATCCAGGCGCTGTGGAGCGCCGCGCACTATGAGATCGGCGTCCTGATCATCGTCATGGCCAACGGCCGCTATGCCGTGATGGACAACCTGGCCCGCGCCGCGCAGGCACCGGCCGCGTGGCCGGCGTTCGGATCGATCGACATTGCCGGGATCGCCCGCTGCCTGGGCTGCCCAGCGGTCAACATCACCACCCACGAGGAGCTGATCGAGACCTTCGACGAGGTGCTGCCCAGCCTCGCCGCCCGCCGCGAGCCTCTGCTCGTCGAAGTGGCGCTCGGCTGCTGACGGAACCCAGCGCCGTGCCGACCCGTCCGGCGCGTCGGCAGATCCTCGTTCTCGCCGCGCTCTCGGCGTTCGGCCCGCTGTCGCTGGACATGTACCTGCCGGGGCTGCCGTCGCTGACCCGCGAGCTGCACGCCACCGCGTCCGCCGGGCAGCTGACGATCACCGCCTGCATGCTGGGGCTCGGAGTGGGGCAGCTGATCGCCGGCCCGCTCTCCGATGCTCGCGGCCGCCGGGGCACACTCCTGACCGGGATCCTCGCCTACGCGGTCGCCTCCGTGGCCTGCGCGGCCGCGCCGACCGTCGGGCTCCTCGTGGCCGCCCGGCTCGTCCAGGGGATGGCCGGCGGGTTCGGGATCGTCGTCGCGCGGGCGATCGTGCGCGACTTATCAGGTGGGGCGACCGCGGCGCGCATGTTCGCTCTGCTGATGGGGATCACCGGCGTCGTGCCGGTGCTCGCGCCGCTGATCGGCGGCCAGGTGCTGCTGATCACCTCGTGGCGCGGTGTGTTCGTCGTCCTGGCCGCGCTCGGGGTGCCCCTCGTCGTCGCCACCGCCGCGATCCTGCCCGAGACACTGCCAGCGGCCGAGCGGCACCGAGGCGGCCTGAGGACGATCGTCGGAACGTTCGGGCGGCTGCTCGGCGATCGCACGTTCAGCCCATACGCGCTGGCCTTCGCGCTCTCGTTCACCGCGATGTTCGCCTACATCGCGGGCTCGTCATTCGTGCTCGAGGACATCTACCACCTCAGTCCGCAGCTCTTCAGCCTGGTGTTCGCCGTCAACTCGGCCGCCCTGATCGCCCTGTCGCTGGTCGGCGGGCGGCTCGTCGGCCGGATCGGCGCGACGGTCCTGCTGCGCCGCGGGCTGTTCGGAACGTTCGCGGCGTCGCTGTGCACGCTGCTGGTGGTCCTCACGCACGCCGGCCTGGGTTGGCTGCTGGCCTGTTTCTTCGTCCTGCTCGCGTCCAACGGGATCGTGCTGCCCAACGGCACAGCGGCGGCCATGGGCGGCGGCCAGCCGGCGCTGGGCGCGGCCTCGGCGTTGCTGGGGCTCGGGCAGTTCGGGCTCGGGGCGCTGGTGGCGCCGCTCGTCGGTCTGGCGGGCACCCACAACGCACTGCCGATGGCGGTCGTGATCGCGGTCGCCGGCACCGCGGCGATCGCGGTCGACCTCGTGTTCGCCCCACGGGGCATCGCGCCCGCGACCGAGGCGGGCTAACCGAGCGTCTGCGCGGCTTCGGCCACTACGCGCGCCGCCGCCTCAAGCCCGTTCTGCTCCTCGGCGGCGAGCGGCCACTGCACGATCTCCCGCATCCCGCCGGCGCCGAGGCGAACGGGCACGCTGAGGCTGACCCCGTCGATCCCGTACTCGCCGGTCAGCGTGACCGACGCCGTCCAGAGCTCGTCGCCCGCCGCGACGGCGGCCACCATCCGGGCGATCCCCAGCCCCGACGTCCACGTCGAGGAACGGCCGGAGTCCAGTGCGACGTGACGCACGTACCAGTCCTGCAGCCACTGGCGCACATCGGCGGCCTCGCGCGGGTCCAGGCTCACCGAGTCTCCGTTGACGCGCACGCGAGACAGCAGCGGGACCGCCCCGTCACCGTGCTCGCCGAGCGTCCACGCGTCGACGCTCCCGGGCGAGGCGCGAAGGCGCTTTCCGATCGCGGTGCGCAGGCGCAGCGAGTCGTTGAGCGTGTAGCCGAGCACCTGCCGGCGGTCCAGACCGGTGCGGCGCTGCGCCCACCAGCACAGCGGATCGACGGGGTTGGTGACGACGATCAGGACCCCCGGCCAGCCATCCGGAACGGCCTCGAGCAGAGGGGCGAGGATGCGCGCGTTGTCGGCTAGGTAGACCATCCGGGACTCGTTCACGGTGAGCGGCGCCGCGGCGGCCAGCACGACGACGTCGGCCGACGCGATGTCTGACCGATCCCCCTCGCGCAGGGTACCGGTGGGGTTCTGCTCCAGGACCTGCTCGAGATCCCACAGGTGCGATCGCAGCATCGAGGGCCGGCTGTCGACCATCACCACTTGGCAGTCCAGCGGTCCCAGCAGCAGG
This sequence comes from Solirubrobacteraceae bacterium, assembly GCA_036268255.1. Lineage (GTDB taxonomy): Bacteria > Actinomycetota > Thermoleophilia > Solirubrobacterales > Solirubrobacteraceae > Palsa-465. Next base: position 4,714 of record DATAUL010000359.1, read on the forward strand.
TTGAAGGCGACCGAGGCGCCGACGCCGCCGCCGGCGCCGGCGATCAGGATCCTCACACGACGACTCGCTCGCCACCCGCCGAGCTCGTTGCGAAGTACCCGTGCTCGCCAGAGCTCAGGTAGGCCGCCAGCCGGCTGGCCAGCGACATGATCGTCAGCGATGGGTTGACCGAGAGCGTGCACGGCACCGCTGAGCCGTCACCGACGAACAGCCGGCGCACGTCGTGACTCTCCCCATGGGCGTCGATCACCGACCGCGCTGGGTCAGATCCCATCCGGCAACCGCCCTGCACGTGCGTGCTGGACTGGCTCGAGGGCAGGACGCGCTTCGCGCCGGCGGCCAGCAGCACCTCGCGCGCGAACCGCAGTGCGGTTGCGTCGCGCTCCCGCTCGACGGCACTCCACGCGTACGAGTACCGGTCATTGCCGTTCTCGTCCACCCAGGCGACGCCGTTGTTCTCATCGGTGACCATCGTCAGCAGGCCGCTGAAGTACCGGTAGGAGCGCACGGTGTCGCTCAGCTCCTGGCCCCACATCGGCAGGCCGTCCTCATCCGCGACCATGACGGCGAAGCCGATCGGGTCCTGGATCGTGGCGGCCTCGACGATGAAGCCGCCGTGCTCGTCACGTTGGGACTTCATGCAGTGCGCGCTGATGGGGTAGACCATGTGCGCGTCCTGGGGCTCGTCGAACAGGCCGGCGATGATCCGCGCGGGATGCCAGCCGACATGGCGGCCGATCAGCCGGGAGCTGGCGGAGCCCTGAGCCGCCTCCCGGATACCCGACCGCAGCAGCAGCTGCGGGGTGGCCATCGCGCCGCCGGCCACGACGACCGCGCTCGCGTCCACCCGGTGGGACCGCTCGTCGGCGTCGTCGTACTCGACGCCGGTCGCCTCCAGCACCGAGCCGCGATCCTCGATCACGACCCGCCGGGCGGTGCATCCGGCGCGCAGCGTCAGCCGGCCCTCGGCCCATGGCGGGTGGATGTAGACGTTCATCGAGTTCTTGCCGGCGTTGGTCGGACATCCCTGCAGGCACGAACCGCAGCGCATGCAATTGGCGTCCGTGTAGGACATGACCGGCTCCAGCTCGGCGCCCATCGCCTCGAAACCGGGGACGACGGTGTGGACGCACTTCTGCCAGTCAGATCGCTGGCGCACCCCCAGCCGGGCCTCGACACGCTCGAAGTGAGGGGCCAGGTCGGCTGCATCGAACGGGTCACCTTCCGTGCCGAGCAGCCCGCCGGCGGCATGCCACTTGGCGTAGTCCTGGTCGGATGGCCGCAGCGCCACCTTCGTGTTGACGGTGGTCGTCCCGCCGACGCACCGGCCGCGGATCACCGCCAGCGGCGGGGCGCCGGCGGCCGCCGGCTCCACCAGCGTGGGCGGGTACCAGATGTCGTGGTTGGCGTGTGCCTCCCACCGCGTGAAGTCGGCCGCCGTGCGGTGGGGGCCGGCCTCCAACAGCAGCACGCTGGCGCCGGAGTCGGCGAGCTCGCCCGCCACCAGGCCGCCACCGGCGCCCGACCCGACCACGATCACATCGAAATGCTCACTCATGACTGCACTCCGAGATACGACCAGTCCTTGTTGATCCGCGTGGCCAGCGGAGGCGCGAAGCCGATCTCCTGCCACGCACCGGGACCGGCCGCGCCGGGGGCGACGAAATCCGAGTAGTAGGCCTCGCAGGCCATCGCCCGCGCGAGGCCGAAGGCCGGCGTCAGCGCGTACGCAGCGAGCGCCTCGGGCCCCTCGGCGGCCGGCTGAAACAGCTCGTCGAACGCGGCCAGTGCCGCCGCCCGCGTCGCCTCGTCCATGCGCGCCAGCACGGCGTCGATGTAGACCTCCGCGCCGACGCGCGCGCAGCCGGGGACGATCTGCTCGCAGACCGTCTGGACAGCCCGGGCGCGTGACGCGTCGAGGGCGTGCAGCTCACTCACCCCGGATCACCACCTTCATCACCTCGGTCGGATTGCTCATGGCGAACGCCATCGCCTCGGGGGCGTTGGCCAGCGTGAACTCGTGGCTGATCATCTTGGCCACGACCTTTGGGTTGCGCTCGACGACGGCCACTGCCTCGGCGAAGTCCTCACGCGTGCAGCAGCTGACGCCGAGCACGTCGAGCTCCTTCTCCGTGAGGCTGCCGATCCGCAGCGTCACCTCGTGACTGGACATGCCAACCTGGGCGGCGCGCCCGGCGGAGGCGAGCATGTCGACCATCGCTCGCACCGCGGCGGGCACCCCTGTGGCGTCGATGGCGACGCCCGGCCCGGCCCCACCTGACCACCTTCGGGCGGCGTCGACGACGGCGTCGGCGTCGGTCCACACAAGCGTCTCGGCGCCCATCGACGCGGCGAGCTCCAGGCGCTCGGCGCGGAGGTCCACCATCAGCACGTCGGCGCCGAGCTCGCGCGCGACCAGGCACGCGCACTGGCCGATCGGGCCCGCCCCCAGGATCACGACCTTCTCGCCCGCGGCCACGCGGGCCCGGCGGACCGCCCGGACGGCGATCGACACCGGCTCGGCCATGGCAGCCAGCCCGCCGTCGTCGACGGCAATCGGGAAGACCTGATCCTGGCCGATGGTGAAGCGCTCCTGCAGCCCGCCGTCGATGTGCACGCCGATCAGGCGGAAGTTGTCGCAGGCGTTCGGCCGCCCGACGCTGCACGGGTAGCACTCGCCGCAGGCGTGGATCGGCAGCAGCGCGACCCGCCCGCCGACCCGCAGCTGTGCGCGACAGCCGTCGCCCACGGCCTCGATGATCGCGCCGACCTCGTGGCCCTGGATGCGAGGAAACGTCCCGCCGGCGTCCTCGGACAGCTCGCCCAGGAAGATGTGGTAGTCGGAGCCGCAGATGCCGACGGCCTCAGGGGCGACGACGACCTCGCCCGGGCCCGGGGCGCTGGGCTCCGGGCGATCGACGACGCTCATCGACCGGACGCCTTGCGTGACAGCAGTCAACATGGTGGTGTTCAGTCCTCCGGACGTACGTTGATCTCGACCCGGGCCCCGTCGGGATCGAAGAAGAAGAGCTGTCGCGGGCCGCCGCCGGGAACGTCGTTGCGCACTGGCTCGACGCCGGCCCGCTGAAGCCGCGCGCAGGCGGCGTCGTAGTCGTCGGCGACGAACGCGATGTGATCGACGGGCCCCGGGCCCGCGGCCCTCTGAGGAACCGTCAGGCCGAGCGTCTGTGCGTGGGCGCGATACGCGATGCGGTCGGCGACGTGTAGACACGGCCGCTCGCCGGCATACAGCCAGAAGCCGTCGAACTCCAGCGGCGGGCGCGGGCCGGCGTACAGACCGAGAACGCCTTCGTAGAACTCCCGGGAGCGGTCGATGTCGTCGCTGAGCACGAGCACGTGGTCGAGCGCGCTGACTCCGGACGCGGTGCTCATCCGCTTGTGGGGAGGCTTTCGTTGGGGGTGGTGAGGGGGACTGGGGGGGTGTTGGTGCCGCCGCGTAGGAGGTAGGCGGAGTGCAGGAGGTCGGGTTTGTCGTGGAGCTCCTGGGCGGTGCCGGAGTATTGGATGTGGCCGCCTTCCATGACGTAGGCGCGGTTGGCGAGGCCGAGCGCGACGGCGGCGAATTGTTCGATGAGCAGCACCCCGATGCCGGCTTGGGTGACGGTTCGGATCGTCGGGATCAGGCGTTGCACGACGACGGGCGCGAGCCCGAGCGATAGCTCGTCGATGATCAAGAACTTGGGTTCGGAGACGAGCGCTTGGGCGAGCACGACCATTTGCTGTTCGCCGCCGGAGAGCGCGCGGGCCGGGTTTGCGAGGCGTTTTTGGAGTTCGGGGAACAGTTCGAGCGCGCGTTTGCGTCCCGCGGCGCCGGCTTTGGCAGAGAGGGTGTAGGTCGCGACTTTGAGGTTGTCTTCGACGGTCAGTTCGGAGAGCAGGCGCCGGCCTTCGGGGACGATCGCCAGGCCGGCGCGGCGGATGCGTTCGGGGCGTTTGCCGGCGAGTTGTCCTCCGGCGAGGGTGACGGTCCCGCGCTTGAGGGGTAGGACGCCGCCGACGGCGAGGACCATGCTGGATTTCCCAGCGCCGTTGGGACCGAGGAGGGCGGTGACTTCGCCGGGGGTGATCTCGATCGTGACGTCGCGGACGACGTCACGGCCGCCGCGCGCGACGGTCAGGTTGGCGAGCGTGAGGCTGTCGGTCATGCCGTCAGCTCCTCGGTGCCGAGATAGGCGCGCACGACGTTGGGGTCTCTGAGCACCTGCTCGGTCGGGCCGCTGGCGATGAGTTTGCCGAAATCGAGGACGGCGGTGTTGGCACAGCAGCTGGAGACGAGGCTCATGTCGTGATCGACGAGGATTGTCAGCGCGCCGGTGCGTTCGGGGATCGCTTTGATGATCTGCCCCATGTGCGTGGTCTCCTCATCCGGCAGTCCGGCCGCGGGCTCGTCTAAGAGGACGAGGCGGGGTTTGCCGACGATCGCCCGCGCGAGCTCGACGAGCCGGCGGTCCCCGGCGCCGAGCGTGCCGACGTTCCTGTAGGCGGCGTGGTCCAGGCCGACGATCCCGATCGCGCCGAGGACGTCGGTGCGGCGTTGGGCGCCGGAGAGTTTGGAGTGCTCGTGGATCATCCCGACGTTGTCATAGACCGAGAGGTTCTCGATCGCCTGCTCGGTCTGAAACGTCCGGCGCACCCCCCATCGCGCGCGACGGAAGTGCGCCATCCCCAACAGGTTCTCCCCGAACGCCTGCACACTCCCGGCGGCCGGTTTGACGAACCCCGACAGCACATTGAAAAACGTCGTCTTTCCCGCGCCGTTGGGGCCGATCAGCCCGCACGTCCCCTCCTCAAACCGCACAGCCATCCCGTCCAGGGAGGTCACGCCGCCGAACTTCACGGTGAGATCGGTGACTTCGATCATGACGATGTGGTGGCCTGCGCGGTCTTCGCGCGTCGCGACCGTCCGGTGATGAAATTAAACAGCCGGGCCAGATCTCTGGGGAGCTGATCAACGATCCCGGCCGGCGCGGTCGTGAGCACCTGCAACACGCCGATCCCGAACAGGATCGTCAACCAATCCGGCGACACCCCGATGTCGTTCAGCACCGCGGGGAGGAGTTGGAAGAGGACGCCGGCGATGACCGCACCCCACAGGTTATACGCGCCGCCCATCAACACCACCGCCAGGAGCGTGATCGAGTCCTGGGTCTGAAAATCAATCGAATACAGGTACCGGGCCGCTCCCGCCAACAACCCGCCTGCCACGCCGGTGACGAACGACGCGAGCGCGAATGCCCAGAGCTTGTAGAGGGTGGTGTTGATCCCGGCCGCCAGGGCGGCGGGTTCGGATTGGCGGATCGCGGCCCACGCCCGCCCCGGACGGGTACGCAGATGCACCAGCACCAGCATGAACATGATCGCCGCCACGATCACCGCGTAGCGGAAGAACGCAGGGTCGGTGGTCGCGATCCCCGGCCGGCGGATCGCGGGAATATGCACCAGCGCACCGTTATACCCACTGAAGCTGTGTCCGCCGTTGGGGAAGTTCAAGGTCGCGAGCACGACCGTGATCGCCCCCGCGAGCATCAACGTGATCAACGCCAAATACAGGCCACGCATCCGCAACGCCGGCAACCCGACCAGCGTTCCGAGCGCCATCGTGATCAACCCCGACGCCAGGAGGACCAGTTCATACGGCAGAGACGTGCCGAACAGCAGTCGCGCGGCGATCCACGCCCCGATCGCCAACACCGCGGCCTGCCCCAAAGACACCAACCCGACCCGCCCGACCAGCACGCCGAGACCGACCGCGACGATCGAATACACCGCCACCTGCGTCAACGCGTCGATGTAATAAATGCTCAACACCGCCGGCAACACGACCAGCACAACCAGCAAGAACACCGCCAGCACCCCACCCCGGACCTGCACCCCCCGATCAAACCACCACCGCCCACCCCCCGGCCCAGGAGCCGGACCGGGTTCAGTCGTCGTGGAGAGCTCGGTCGCGGACACGCGGCCTAGAACTCCTGGCGAGCCAACGACAACACCCGCCGGCGATTGAGCACCAACAACGCCGCCGCCGCCAACACAAACGGCGTCATATCCCGATACGACGACAACGACGCGATCGGCGTCAACAACGCCGAAATCAACCCGATCACAATCGCCGCGACAAACGTCACCCAAATCGAACTCAACCGCGCGATCAACGCCGCCGACAACGAGCTGATCACCAAGAACGTCAACGTCGTCGCGTCCAACGCCACCAGATCGCCGAGCAGGATCCCCGCGACCCCCGACAGGATCCCGCAGCCAAACCACGCCGCTGCCTCCACCCGCCGGACCGGCACCCCCAACGTCGCGGTGATCTCCCGATCATTCGCCATCGCACGCATCGCCGTACCCA
>DATAUL010000360.1:0-19208 GCA_036268255.1 Solirubrobacteraceae bacterium
CACCCGCTGCCCGACCGCATGCAGCGCTGCCACCTCGGACACGCCGTTGTCAAAGCCGTCGATATCGGTCGCCATCACCGGCTCCATCTTCGGCGCCCCGCTCAACTGCCAATACCACGTCAGCTGCTGCGGAGGATGCCACCACGTCGCGGCGTCGGCACCGCCGGCCGTGAGCAGCGCAAGCGCGCAGAGACCGAGGAAGATTCCTTTCAACCGGCCCACGAGGCGGACGATCATAGCCACACCCGCGATGCCTGGGCGCAGTTGCCTCAGGTGCCGGCGGCGCTCAGCGTTCGCTCGGCCACACGGTCGGTGGCATCCCCGGTTCCGCCCAGCAGACGGCGAGACAGCTGCGCGCGACGAAAGAACAGCGGCGCATCGTGCTCCCACGTCGCCCCGATCCCGCCGTGAACGTTGATCATCGTACGCGCGGCGAAGTCGAGCGCCTGGCCGGCCGCCGACCGTGCGGCACTCGCTGCCAGGGCGAACTCATCCGGGGCTGCTTCGCGCGCCCACCCGGCGTAGTACTGCAGGCCACGCGCGTTCTCGAGCCGACGCAGGATCTCGGTCAGCTCGTGCTTGATCGCCTGATAGGAGCCGATCGGCCGGCCAAAGGTGAACCGGTCCTTGGCGTACTCGACGCTTCGCTCCAAGCACGTCTCGACGGCTCCGATCGACTCAGCGGCGATCAGCGCATGGGCCAGATACCAGGCGTCCATCAGCGGGGCAGCGTCGAGTTCCAGGCGCCGGCCGCGAACGTTGTGAAGCGTGACGTGGGCCAGCCGGCGAGTCGCGTCGTACCGGGACACCGGCCGGATTTCCACACCGTCGGCTCCGGGGGAGACGACGACGCCCGCCGGCCGCGCGTCTGGATCGACGCCAACGACCACGAGGACGTCCGCGCCCTCGGCATCGGGGACGAACGCCACACTTCCGTCGAGGATCACGTCATCGCCGTCGGCGGTCACGTGCGGAGCCGGCGCGCGACCCATACCCGACCGCTGATCGACGGTCCAACGCCAATCGAGGTCACCGGGCGGCCGGGCAGGCACCAAGACGGGACGGATCTCGCCCGCGGCGATCGCCGGTAGCGACTCGTGTCCGGCGGCATCGAGCACGGCCGTGGCCGGGACAAGGCCGAGCAGCGGCGTCGAGGCGAGCACACGTCCGCACTCCTCGGCGATCAGCATCCCCTCGAACGCACCCAGCCCGGCGCCACCGTGGCCCTCGCTGATGAGCAGGCCCGGCCAGCCCGCGCCGACCATGTCCGGCCACAGGTCGGGGAGCTCCTGGAGGTCGACGAGCGCGCTGCGCGCCGCCTCGACGGTCTTGCGGCGGCGCAGCATCCCACGCGCGGACTCCCGCAGCAGCACCTGCTCGTCGGAGAGAGCGAGGTTCATCCGACCGCCCCCTGCGTCTCGCGCGTGCGCAACTCGCTGAACGGGATCCCCTTGTCCAGCCGCGGCTCGGATGGCAGACCAAGCACGCGCTCTCCGATCGTATTGCGCAGCACCTGTTCGGTACCTCCGGCCGACTTCAAGCCCGGCAGGAACGAGATCAGATAGCTCCACTCACCGGAGGCCTCCAGGGCCTCGGGGCCGATCACGTCCGCCGCCAGATCGGTGGCAGCGACCGCCGCGTTGACCATCGTCACCTTCGCCAGGCCGGCCTCGGGGCCCGGAATCTGGCCGCGCGCGAGGGCCGTCAGGGCCCGGTAGCCGTTGAAGCGCACGGCCAGCAACTCGGTGATCACGTCCCCCAGACGGTGGCGTGTCTGCGAGTCCGCACGGGCGACCGGGTCGGCGGCCAGGGTCTGCGCCAGGCGGACCGGTGAGCCGAACGAGTCCGAGCCGAAACCGATCGTCAAGCGCTCGAACATCAGCACCGTGAGCGCCGTGCCCCACCCGTTGCCAACTCCCCCGACGACGGCGTCCTCGCCCAGCTCGACGTCGTCGAGGAAGACCTCGTTGAACTCGGCCTCGCCGGAGATCTGTCGCAGGCCGCGAACGCTGACACCGGGTGCGTCCATCGGGACGATGAACATCGTCAGGCCCTTGTGCTTGGGCACGTCAGCATCGGTCCGGGCCAACAGCAGGCCGTAGGCGGCGAACTGGGCATTGGTCGTCCACACCTTCTGTCCGGTGAGCGACCAGCCACCCCCATCGGTCTGGCGGGCACGCGTCCGGATCGCGGCCAGGTCCGAGCCGGCGGCGGGCTCGGAGAACATCTGGCACCAGACCTCGTCGCCATGCAGCATCGGGCCGAGGTGTCGCGCCTTCTGCTCGCCGCTGCCGTGCGCGATCAGGCACGGACCGAGCATTCCGATGCCGATGACGTCGAGGATCCCCGGCACCTCGGCGCGGGAGATCTCCTGGTTGGCGGTCACCTGCTCGATCGGTCCGAGTCCGCGCCCGCCGAACTCCTGTGGCCAGGTGACTCCGGCGAGTCCGGCCTCGGCCAGCTTGCGTTGCCACTCCCGGCGCGCCGCAATCCACTCGTGGTCCTCGTGAGAGCCCGATCGGAGCGGCGCCGCGTCACGATGAGCTTCCAGCCAGGCGCGCGCCTCAGCGCGAAACTCAGCCTGCTCGGGCGTGTCGTCAAGGTCCAAGAGGCAGTCTCCCCAGAGGTTGGTGAACCCGGATTCACCACCATATCGATTCCGGGACGCGCGTGTACCGGCGTCCTGGAGCGCCCGTTCAACAAAAACTTGCTCAAGACTCCTGAAGTGCAATAAAGTTATGACCATCAGCCGATCAACGGAAATGATCGAGGGGCTGCGAAGGGTTGCTAGGGACGCGTACCGACCCGCCGAGGATCGGGACACCGTTGAGGGCGCCTTCGTGATCGCCAACCTGCTCGAACAGCGGGGCGACCTCGCAGGTGCCGAACGGGCCTACGAGCGCGCCACGCGCCTCGGGCACGTCGGGGCTGCCTGCAACCTCGGCGTCCTGCTGGAGAAGCGGGGAGATCTGGAGGGCGCCGCCCGAGCCTACCGGCGAGCCGACAAGGCAAAGGATGCCAACGGCGCGTTCAACCTCGCTCTGCTGTTTGAGGAACGTGGGCGCCTGGCGGATGCCGAGGCCGCCTACTCGCGAGCGGACCGGCGCGGACACGCGTCGGCGGCAAGCAACCTCGGCGTGCTCATGGCCGAGCAGGGCAGGCGGGCAGACGCCGAGGCCGCGTTCCGCCGCGCCGAGAGCCGCGGAGACCCCGACGGTGCCCGCAACCTCGCGTCGCTCCTGGCAACCGAAGCCGGCGAGGACCTCGCTCCCGCGCACGCACCGGCGCATCGCCGGGCACGGCCTCGGCGCGGGGGGGCCCATCCCGCCGCACCGCCGCCCACAGCGCCCAGGGCTCGCGCGGCCGGTGCGGCCGGTGCGGCCGGTGCGGCGACTCCGTCGCGCCGCCGCAGAACCAGCCGGCGCACGAACACGTTCATCGCCGCGGGCCTCGCGGCCGTCGCGCTGGCCGGGGTCGGAGTCGCTCTGGGCTCGTCCGGAGGCGGCCCGGCGGCGCCGACCCGCCACCCGTCGCCGCTCGCCGCTGACGTCTCCACCCAGGTAACGCCCTCGGTGAAATCCGCGAAAGCACCGCGACGCCACGTAACTCATAAGGCTCGCCCTCGCCCGGCCGTGGTTCACCATCGCCGGCCTCGCACGGTGCACCGGGCCCACGTCGTCCGGACGCGCGCGGTCACGACCGTCACCACGTCCGTGACCCCGACGACCACCGCATCGGTCCCCACTCAGGCCCCGGTGACGACGACCGCGCCGGTCGCCACCACGCCGGCGCCGACGACGCCGGCCCCGAGCAACCCGGCGCCGCAGCCGCAGCCGCAGCCGACGCACAGCGCGCCGAGTGGATCCGGGGGCTCATCGACTCCACCCGCCTCGACGCCGTCGCACACCAGCTCAGGAGGGACCTCGGGGACGGCGAGCGGCGGCGGATAGTGTGCGGCAACGCACTGTGATCCCGTGTCTGGGCGACCGGGAGAGATGGTAGGCTTTAGGCAGTTAATCAATTAGGGGCAAATCGCAGTTACAATCTATGAGGAGCCGGGCATGAGCAAGGGGCTGAGCTCAGGGGGCACCGCGCACGAACTGGTGCGTCCGATATCGGGGTCGCCTGGGACGACTGTCCTGGCCTCCCTGCCAGCAGCAGTGGCGGCCATCGCGGCGACGGCGATCACCCTTCGATGGGGGTCACACCTGGCCGATACCGACCTGCGCGCGTGCGTCGAGACGTTTGTGGCGATGTCGGCATTGCTGGCCTCGGCGCTGCTCATCGTGCAGATCCGGCGTCACGCGCGACGCCAGGACGTGCTGCTGCTGAGCGCGCTGGTCTCGGTCGGACTCACTGACTTCCTGTTCCTGGCGCTTCCGAACCTGGCGGGCGTGAACATCCCGGCGTTCGGGATCGACGCCCGGATGGTCGTGCAGGGAGCGGTTCCCCTCGTGTTCTTTGCGGCGGCGGTCGCGGGCGGCCCCCGGACAACCCGGTGGAGCACGCGACGGAGCATCGCGATCGGCTCAGCGTGCCTCGCCGCCGTGGCCATCATCGAAGTGCTGGACCTCGCCGTCGGGCGCGGCTCGGCTCCCGGACAGGTCGGAAGCACTGTCGTGATCGCCCTGGCCGTCGTCGAAGCCGCCATCTTCGTGCTCGCCGCGGTCGCCTTCATCTGGCTGTTTGCCGCGGACAGCGTCACGGCGACGATGCTGGCCTCGGCGTCGTTGCTGCTCGCCGGCGCCCGGTTGCAGGCGCTTGCCATGCCCGCCGTGGCGGCCGACTGGGTCACGCTCCGCGACCTGCTCCGGGTTGCAGCGTACGGTCTCCTCGTGGGCGCGATCGCGCGCGAGTTCGCCCTGCTGCACCGCGCCGAGGCTCGCGCGGCGGTGAGCGCCGAACGCGAGCGGATCGCGCGGGACATCCACGACGGCCTGGCCCAGGACCTCGCGACGATCGCGCTCCACGCTCAAGGGCTTCGGACGTCGCTCGGCGAAGACCATCCGCTGACCGTTGCGGCGCGGCGGGCGCTGGCCTCCTCGCGCGAGACGATTGTCGACCTGTCGGCATCACACGCGGACTCCACCAGCGCGGCGATCCGGATCGTGGCCGACGAGCTCGAGGCGCGGTTTGCCATCGACGTAACCGTCAACGACCGGATCGACACGGACGACTCAGGTCGCGACCTGCCGCCCCGCGTGCGTGAGCAGGCGGTGCGCATCGCGCGTGAGGCGATCGTCAACGCGGCGCGGCACGGCGGCGCGCAACACGTCGAGGTGACCCTCGAGGGCAACGACGTCGGGAAGCTGGTTCTGCGGGTCTCCGACGACGGCTCGGGTATCTCGCCGGACGCGCTGGCATCGAGCACGGGCTTCGGGTTGCCGACGATGCGCGCCCGCGCTGCCGAGCTCGGAGCCGAGCTCACCGCGCGCCCGATGCTGTCGGGCGGGACCGTGCTCGAACTCTCGATGTCCCCGCGCGCGCGCCGCTGAGAGCTGCCGGCGTCAGACCCGGCGCGAGCCGTCGGACGCGCCGACCGGCAGGCCGCCGAGCACCTCGCTCAGCGCCGCTCCGAGAAGCTCGTAGCTGTACTCACCGGTCGCCGGTACTCCGAGCCTGCGGGGGATCACCTCCACACCCTCAGCAGCGAGCCGATCGGCGTCGACCGGGGGAACGGTCTCCGGGTCGAACAGCACGGCGTCAACGCGCACCTGGTGGCGTTGCAGCGCGTCGAGCTGATCATGCAGGCTATCGCCGGCCTCGAACTCGAGATTGGCCACCCACAGGACCCTGCCGGGCGAGGCGCGCACCGCCTGTCTGATCGCGGGGATCGCGCTGACGGCGAGGATGCCGGAGAACAGCGCTCCGGGCGCGAGCAGGATCAGGTCGGCCTCCGCGATCGCGTCGGTTGCCGTTCGCGACGTCTGCGGGCGCTCCGGGATCAGCCGCAGCCGGCGCGGCTCCGGGCCACCGGCGAGCTCGGCCCTGCGGGAAGCCCGGCGTTCCGGTTCGATCACGTAGCTCAGCGGATCCACGGTGGCCGGGACGACGGCGCCGCCGATCCCCAACTGGTCTCCCAGCCAGATGCTCGCCACGCCGAGATCGCCGAATGCTGAAGCGAGCGAACCGAGGACGAGATTGCCCAGCGGATGAGATCCGAGACGGTCGAGCGTCAGCGGCCGGCGCAGCGCCCGCGCGAGCGCGGCCCGATCGTCGGTCAGCGCCTCGATCGAGCGGCGCAACTCCGACAGCGCCGGTTCAGCGTCCTGATCCGCCGCCGGCCCGCCGTCCGCGGGCTCGGCGGTGGCGACGATCACGGTGAGCGGGTTGTCGAGGTCGCGCAGCGTCCGCAGAACCGAGCCGAGGCCCCGGCCGCGTCCGAGGACGACCAGGGAGCTATTCAACCGTGACGGTCTTGGCAAGGTTGCGCGGCTGATCGACGTTCAGCCCGCGAGTGCGCGCGACGTGATAGGCCAGCAGCTGCAGCGGGACCACCGCGAGGATCACCTGCAGAAGCGGGTCGGTGCGCGGGATGTAGACAACGTCCTCGGCGTGCTCGGCGACCTCCGTGCTGCCGGCGCTCGCGACGGCAACGACGTGCGCGCCTCGCGCACGAACCTCGGAGAGGTTCGAGAGGAGCTTGGTCAGAACCGATTCCTCGGTGGCGACGCAGACAACCGGCGTCTCGGGGCCGAGAAGAGCGATCGGCCCGTGCTTCATCTCGCCGGCGGCGTAGGCATCCGTGGGGATGTAGGAGATCTCCTTGAGCTTGAGCGCGCCCTCGAGCGCGACCGGCAGGGCCGCCAGCCGTCCCAGGTACAGGAAGAACGGGCTCCAGGCGAGCCGTCTGGCGATCGAGCCGACCACCCCATCGACCTCGGCAACCGTCTCGTCGATGAGGGTCGGGAGACGGTCCAGCGACCCGTGCAGCTCCGCCACCTTATCCGGTGTCAGCGATTCGCGGGCGGTCGCCAGGCGCAGGGCAAGCGCCAACAGGAGCGCGACCTGCGCAACGAACGTCTTGGTCGCCGCGACGCCCATCTCCAGTCCGGCACGGGTGAACAGGACGGCGTCGGAGTCTCGGGTCGCCTGGCTGCCCGCGGCATTGGTCACGGCCACGACAGTGGCGCCACGCGCTCGCGCCAGGCGCATCGCCGCCAGCGTGTCGGCGGTCTCCCCTGACTGGGTGATCCCGAGCACGAGCGTCCGCTCGCCGACGATCGGATCCCGATACCGGAACTCCGAGGCGACCTCGACGTCGACCGGCACGCGAGCCCATCGCTCGATCGCCTGGCGACCGGCGAGGCCGGCGTGATAGGACGTCCCGCAGGCGACGATGATGATCCGGTCGACTGCGCGCAGGCGCTCGAGCGACAGGATCGAGCCCGGAACGGCACAGCAGGCCCGCCAGTGCGAGAGCGTCTCGCCGACGGCGGTGCCCTGCTCATGGATCTCCTTGAGCATGAAGGTCTCGTAGCCGTCCTTGTCGCAGACATCCTCGTCCCAGTCGACGGTCGTCACCTGTGCTTCATGAGCGAGGCCGTTCGCACCCTCGACGATCGTCTCGGCCGGCCGCAGCGTCACGACCTCGTTGTCCTCGAGCAACACAACGTCGCACGTGTGTGCGTGAAAGGCGGAGATGGACGAGGCGATGAAGCGCTCCTCCTCGCCGACGCCGACGACGAGCGGGCATTCGCGCCTGACCCCCACCAGGGTGTCGGGCTCGTCCTCGCACATCGCCACGAAGGCGAAATGGCCCGTCAGGTCGTCCAGCGAACGCCGGACAGCATCGGCGAGCGAGCCGTCGTAATGCAGGGCGATCAGATGGGCGACGACCTCGGCATCCGTATCGGAGTGCATGGTGACAAGGTCAGCCTCCAGCCGCCCGCGAAGTTCAAGGTGGTTCTCGATGATCCCGTTGAGCACGATCCGGACACGTCCGGTCGTGTCATGGTGGGGGTGGGCGTTGCGCTCCATGACCGCGCCGTGGGTGGCCCAGCGGGTGTGGCCGATCCCGGCGTTGGGGGCCAAGGTCGTCGCGATCGCCGTCCCCGCAGGGACGCGCTCAAGCGCCGCCTCGAGTGAGTCGAGGTTGCCCACCGCCCGGATCGTCTGCACGACATCCCCATCGCGCCATGCTAATCCCGCTGAGTCATAGCCGCGGTATTCCAGCTTGCGCAGGCCTTCGAGCAAAGTCTCACGGCAGGGCCTGCCACCTACATATCCAATGATCCCGCACATCCTGTGCCCCCTGGGGTCGTGTTGTCAGTACGACCATTGAACGTGCCGTCACGGGGCACCGCAATGAGCCTTCGGAGCCATCGCCGTTCAGGCATCTGATCGCCGCGTGAGGCACACGGGGCGTGCGAGCTCCCAATACTCGGTACTGTGTGAATTCAACTGGAGCGCGAGGGGCACGATGCAGGGTGATGGAATCCGAGTGGTGGTCGTCGATGACCACGATCTCTTCCGCGGTGGGATGGTGCAGCTGCTGCGCGAGCAGGGCATCGACGTCGTCGGCGAGGCCTCTCTGGCCGCGCCCGCGATCCAGCTGGCCTGCGAGCTCGGTCCCGATGTCGTGCTGATCGATCTCAACATGCCCGGGATATCCGGCATCGAGGCCACCCAACGACTCCACGCGGCTGCACCGCTTGTCCGCGTGCTCGTGCTCACCGTCGTGGCCGACGAGCGGGCGGTCACCGAGGCGCTGCTCGCCGGCGCAAGCGGCTATCTGCTCAAGGACGCGCCGATCGCGCAGATCGTCGAGGGGATCAAGGCGGCAACGCGCGGCGAGTCGTTGATCTCACCGCGCATCGCCACTCACCTGGTGAGGCGAATCCGCCAGCCCCCCTCGATCCAGGTCGACACCGACGCGGCCGACCTCACCCCGCGGGAGATGGAGATCCTTGAGCTGATCGCCCGCGGCATGGACAACCCGGAGATCGCTCAGACGTTGTTCTTGAGCCAGCACACCGTCAAGAACCACGTCTCCAGCATCCTGGTCAAGCTTCAGGTCCAGAACCGGATCCAGGCGGCGGTACGCGCGGTCCGGCGGGGCCTGGTCTAGGAGAGACGGCCGACCGGCAGAATCCGCGCGCGCCGGCCGCGCTCAGTTGTCGCGGGAAGACCATCGACGGTCTGCCTGCGCAGCGCCGCCGTGGTCGTCCGCAAAGCCTCCAGCTCCTCCTCGATCTCGGCGCGCCGGGCGACGAGTTGTGAGAACTCCTCCGAGCTGGCGCCCGCGGCGGCGAGTCCCTCCAGCCGCCTCCCGAGACGCTCCCAATCCCCTTCGAGCAGCAGCGTGTACGTGTGCATGTCCGTCAGCGCCTCGTTGACGCGCGGCTCGGGGCCCCCGGAGAACCCGGAGGTGATGGGCTCAGCGGAGATCTCCGCCATTTGCTCCGGCTCCGGTGACGGCGGTCGAGGCATCGATCCGATCGGTGATCCCATCCAGCCGGTCGCGCACCGAGCTGATGGCGCGCTGAATCTCGACGCACGCCTGATCCAGGCTCTCGCGGATCACCAGGCAGTCGGCGAGCACCGACCAGGCGTCGTCGGCCTGCTCGGCCCCGGTGGCCGGTGTCGTGAGCATCCGCACCCGATCAATCGCCGTCCCGGGGCTCGGCGGCTGGTGACGAGCTGCCTTCAGCCGCGCGTTCTCCTCGCGCAGCAGCATCAGCTGCAGCCGGAGCTCCGCCTCGTCGTCGAGCGATCCCGGTAGCTCGTGGGTCTCAGCGAGCCCCTTGAAGCGCTCGAGGCGGCGGCGGAAACGACTGCCCGGTTCGCCGTGGAACTCATCGTCAGATGCACCGCGCTCAGCTGCCTCGGCGTCCGTGACGGACATCTCGAGCACGTTGTCGTTCTCCAGCTCCGAGTGGTTGACGGCCGCTGTCCTAGGCACCGGTGACGTCCAATCGTGATCCGTGGGTCTCCAAGTCTACGTTCATGCGTTACCCCCTAGCTTCGTGTGCTTGTGCGCCTGCGCCCAAATCCGTTGGACGCCGATCACAGGTTCCCATGCAAAGGCGCCGCGGTCCATGGGCCACCCTGCATAAGAATCGTTCATACGCCTGAACTCGGTGTGTGGCATGGCGCACATCACTGGATCCAGAGCGTCGTAGCCAGCGTCCCGCCAGAGTGCGCCAGCCGCCGGACCAGCGCCGGCAGCGTGAGGAGCACGCCGAAACTCGCGCCGGCCGCCATCGCCAGGCCCGGCGTGCCACCGGGCACGATGCCGGGCCACACCAACTCGACTGCGAGCGCAGCCAGAGTCGCCAGAAGCGCCGCCCACTGCAGTGCAAAGGACTCGAGCAGCCCGATCAGCATGCTGAGCGTCCCGATGCTCCCGAACGCGATGAATACGGTGATCGCGTCGCTCCCGCGGAGCAGTCCGCTGAACACCTGCCCGAGGCCGATGACGAGTGCCGAGAGGACGGCCTCGGCGATGATCAGACGGACGATTGCCCCCACGAAGATCGACATCGCGGGATCGGACAGGGCCACCCGGCCGGCACGGTCCAGCGCCACGCCGCGCATGCCTCGCGGCACGGCGTCGAAGAAGTTCCAGAGGTAGTAGCCGCCCCAGTAGCAGCCGATCACCGACGGGAGCAGGGCAATCGCCGGGTAGGCCCCGTGCACCCCCAGGCTCACCGTCGGATCGGCGACGAGCAGCACCCCCATCGCACCGCCGATCAGGGCGGCGGTCAGCGCACGGTCGACGGTTCCGGCTCGCTCGTCGGTCCGCGTCTGCTTGCTGGAGCGAACGGCGAGCAGGCACATCGCCAGGGTGATCGTCGTCAGCGCGGCAAGCACGGCATCGGGACTGGCACCCAGACCCATGACCAGCGTCCCGACGACCAGCACGCCGGCGTAGATCAGGCCCCAGCCCCGCCGCGTCAGCACCGTCCCGCCGACGAAGATCGGAACCATCATCGCGGCGACGGGGCCCCATCCATGAATGAGCGCCAAGGGCGCATCGACCGCGAGCAGCAGAAGCGCCCACACCCAGAGTCCATCACGCGCGAGACAAGCCAGCCCCTGGGGACGGCCGAGATACCGGCTGCGCAGTCCCCACTGGAAGGCGATCGCGAGCGGAAGGGCGACGCGGATCGCGTGCGAAAGCACGTTCGGTCCGAGGTGCGTCCGGATCGGAGCGGCCCACGCGGCGATGGAGATGATGAGCAGCACCAGGGTGAGACCCTCGGCGATCACGCTGCTGCGCTCGCTGTCGGCGAACGGGTCAGAGCTGCTCAGGGCGCGTAGCGGCGGGCCGTCGATGCTTACCAAGCCCCGGGCCGCGTTCATGGCCGACCGTGCGGGGCGGCCGGTCCATGCCTCGAGCACGACCGTCGCCTCGAGGACGTCGCGTGCCCGACGTCCGAGCCGCGCCTCCAGCACTGCCTCGGAATACGGATCGGTGTCCTCGGCGGGTCGATCCGCGCGATCGATGGCGGCTGTCGGCGGGACCGGCGCGGCGGGCTTCGCCGAGCGCAGCGATGTCCCGGTCTTCGTCGCGCGGGGCCTACCCGCCGGTCTCGTGGGATGCTCCCCCCGGGGCGTGCGCGGTCCGCCCGCGTTTGGCCCGCTCATGCGGGCGCCCCGGTCGCCGTCATTTCCTGGATCAGAGTCCCGTAGGCACCGAGGCACCGGCTCAGCGTGTATCGCCGGTGCAGCCGTTCGAACCCACGTTGTCCGAGTGTTCGCGCCAAGGACGGGTTGCGCAGAAGCGTCGTCACCGATGACGCGAGCTCGTGGACGTCTCCCGGCGGGGCGAGGAGCCCGCAGCCCTTGACGACGCCCGGGACCCCGCCGACCGTGGTGGCGACCACCGGGCGGGCCTGCGCCATCGCCTCGAGCAGGGCCATCGGCATGCCTTCGGAGATGCTCGTCATGAGGACCACGTCGGCGTCGCGGATGACGGCGTGCGGGTCCTCGGTGCGGCCCATGAAGCGGAACCGCTCCCCGAGGCCAAGCTGGCGGTGCATCCTCTGGCACGCCTCACCGTATTGCTCCTGTCCGGAGGTGACCGGACCCCAGTACTCGAAGCGGGCCTCGGGCATGCGCCGCGTGACCTCCTGGGCGACGAGCATCATCGTCTGGACGTCCTTGAGCGGATCGACCCTGCCAATGGCGACCACGCGCTTGGTGCCACGGGCCGGGCCGACGTGCAGCGAGGGCTCGATGCCGTTCGGGATCACGCGGATCTTGTCCGGGTTGACCCCGAGGCCCATCTCCCATTCCCCGTTGGCCTCGGTGACGGGCGCGATCATGTCGGCGGCGGCGTACGCCGCGCGGGTCAAACCGAGAGCCAGCCGCGGGGAGGTGGCGCCGTGGCCCGGGCGACCAGCGGTGTCGGAGATCGAGGCGAGGTAGGCCTCGCGGACGTACACGCCATGCTCGGAGAGCAGGATCGGCGTCCCGTGCATCGCCTTGTGGACGATCGCGGGGATCGCCGCCCAGCCGGCGGCGGTCACGTGCAGCAGATCACAGGGTGGGGTGGGAACAGCGGCGGTCCGAGCCACCCAGTACAGCGACTGATACAGGCGAGCCGCCTCGATCGCGTCGTAGATCGGCGCCGGAGCCGAGTCGCTGTGGCCCTCGGTGAGCAGCTGCGCCAGCTCGGCCAGGAAGCGCGTCCAACTCTCGTGCGCGCGGAACTCGCGACGAACCGAGTGGGGACGCAGGCGACAGCGCACCAGCGCGAGGCGCAGCTGGTTGAGATCGCCCTGCCACGGCATCAGCCCGCGCAGCAGCTGCGTCGGCAACGAGCCGCTGTCGGCGTTCGATCGGCTCAGGCCGCGCGGAGCCCGCTCCTGAGACCACAGCTCGATGGGACGGAGCAGGGTCGCGTTGGGGGGGAGCTTCATCCGCGGGCGCACGTGCCTGCCGCCTGCGATGAGTGGGAGCACGCTCCACTCGATGTCCGGGAGGCCCGACAACAGGATGTCGCACCACGAGCTGACCCCGCCGGTGGCGTACGGATAGGTTCCCTCGGTGATGATCAGGACATGGCGTCCAGCCCCGGGAGAACCGGCAGGCGAGTTGTTCGCTGTTGCGCGTAGCTTCGTATTCATGATTGACGGGTATTTCTCCCAGGTGCGGACGCGCTCATCTCGACCCCGAGCGCACCGCGTGGAGGGAAGTGTGATGCCATCGGCGGCGAATCCCTATAGGCCAGACGCCGGGTCTTGCGTTCAGACCCTTGAACGGTGCCGGAAACGGGCCAGCCCCGTGCCGACGGCCGGATCTGCCAGCATCCCCGCCCGACCATGAAGTTCAACCGCCGGAAACGCGCCGTACCCCGCATCCGGATGCAGCTCCTGCTGCTCGGGCTGACCGGGGCCGAGCCGGCCTTCACGGGGTGGTCGCTTGGGTTAACGCGCGCGGGGGTGCCGTTCGAGGCAGTCGCCCTCAAGGACCTCACGACGCCCAACGAGTTCGTGGATGCCTCCGGAGGAGCCCGATACCAGGGGATCATCCTCTCCGACGCCGGACTGATCGAGATGGCGTTGGAACCCGCGGACCGCGAACTGCTCGAGGACCTCGAGCGCGATCTCGGGCTGCGACGCCTGACGGCTTACGCGTACCCGGGCCCGGAGCACGGATTGTTGACCCCGACCTGGTCGGGCAAGCTGGAAGAGGTTGAGGCGCGGCTGACGCCAGCCGGGCGCCGGGTCTTCCCCTACCTCAGCGAGCGGCTGCCGATTGATCCGGGCAGCTGGGTCTACCTCGCCCGTCCCGAGTCGCCCGAGCGTTTCGAGACGCTCGTCGCCGGCCCGGAAGACACGGCGCTGGTGGGCATCCACCGTCATGGGGATGGGCGCGAGGAGATGGTCCAGCTCTTCGACGCCAACCCCTATCAGTCACAGGGACAGATCCTGCGCCGCGGCCAGCTGGACTGGCTGACCGGTGGTACGCACCTCGGATATGAGCGCAACTACCTGTCGGTCCAGGTCGACGACGTCCTCCTGGCAAATCACTCGTGGAGCGTCAACGGCCATCGGTCCGACCAGCGCCCCGAGGCGCGGATGAGGATGTCGGCCGCCGATGGTGAACACGCCGCCCGGTGGGTGCGAAGCCGCGGACTACGCCTCGACCTCGCCTGCAACGGCGCCGGCAGCCGGGACGCCGGGGGCAACGGCAGCGGAGCCGACCCGCTCCTCGGCACGCTCCTGGAACATCGCGACGCCTTCGGGTGGATCAACCACACGTATGAGCATCGGAACCTCGACACCCTCTCTCAGGCTGAGATCGAGGCTGAGATCAAGGATAACGTCAGCTGGGCGGCCGCCGTCGGGATCGATGTGGAGCAGAACGCGCTCGTCACCGGTGCCCACACCGGACTCGCGAACCTCGCCCAGGATCCGCCGCAGCCCGAGAACGTCCACATGCGGGCCGCGCTTCGCGCCCAGGGCATTCGCTACGTGGCCTGCGACGCGTCTCGTCCCTATCCGGGGGCCGGGGGATCGGCGACGGCCGCCCCCGGCTCGCTGTTCTCCGTGGGTACGGCCGTCGCCGTCCCGCGGCATCCGACCGCGCTCCCCCACGACGCCGCGACCGCCTCCCAGGTCCTTGACCGCCTGCGTTCGGGGGGACAGGCGGGAGTGCTGACGTTCGACCAGGTGGTGGTCGGCGAGTCTCGCCGGATCTTCAACGCGGTCCTCAGCAACGACCCGCGTCCACACTACTTCCATCAGAGCAACCTGATCACGGGCGGCGGCGAGAACGCATCGGCGCTCATGTACACGCTCCTCGATGCAGTGCTCGAGCGATGGAACGAGCATCTCCGCGACGACGTGACGCTGCTGCAGCCGACGTTGAGCGAGGTCGGCCGGCTGTTGCTGCGTCAACAGGCCTGGCAACTCGTGCGAGCGGTCGGCTCGATCCGTGCCTACATCGACGGGGGGCGGGTGACGGTCGTCAACGACGCACCGTCGGCACTCGAGGTCCCTTTGACCGGCGTGGCGGCGGCCGGATCGGACGGCTGTGGCTGGGTGCGCGTCGAGCCGGGCGAAACGACCCTCGAGCTGCTGCCCCAGACCTAACCTCCGGGGGACGCCGTTACCCGCCGGGCGTCGCCTGAGGCTGCTGCTCGGCCCGATCGAGCATGTCGATCACGGCTTGACGGTTGGGAGCGCCCAGCTTCTGCAGGATCGACGAGCTGTGCCGGCGCACCGTCACTTCGGAGATGCCGAGGTGGGCAGCGATCTCGGCGGTACGCTCGCGCTTACGCAGGCGCTCGAGGACCTCGAACTCCCGCGCCGTGAGCTCAACCGCCTGGTCGTCGATAGACAGGGCCAGCCGGCGCCGGTGTCCGTGCGCCCGGAACTCCTGGATCAGGTGCGCCGTGAACGCTCGCGGCAGGGCCGCCTCGCCGTTGGCGACGCCGCGGATCGCGTGGGGAAGGCGCGTCGGCGACGTGGTCATCAGGAGGTAGCCGTCGGCGCCCGCGCGCAGGGCGCCCAACAGCTCGTCGTTGCGCCCGGTGGCGGTCAGCATCACGATCTTGGTCTGCGGGACGGTCTGCTTGATCAGCCGCGCCGCCTCGATTCCGTTCCCCGGCAGCCCCGTCGCCACCAGGCAGATGTCCGGAGTCGTCCGAATCGCCGCTGCGACTGCCTCGGCCACGCTGGCCGCCTCGGCCACGACCCGGAAGCCGTGCGGCTCGATCGCGTACCTGATCCCCACGCGCGTGCCTACCTGATCGTCGGCGAGCAGGACCGTCAGTTCCTGGACGTCGGCGCTATCGCCGCCCTGCAGCGGGCTGCTATCGGCTCCGCTCAAGCTTGTTCACCCCTTCAAAACCTATCTATCCCTCAGTGGACCTCGCTGAGTCTAACAACCTCAGTGATGGAGATCCTTAAACCGGTGCGCGCGCGGCGGTGGCACCGATTCCCGTTCAGGCCGTGAACGCATGAGGGCCAATGCAACCCATTGGCGGCTCGTCGCGCCTCGTCCACACTGACGGCAGATTTGGGGGCCAACGCCGTGGCAGGAAGGCCGCGGTGGCGAGGCTGGCACGTAAAACTCTCAGGGGACGGCACGAACATGAGACGGACCATTGGATTGATTATCGCTGGACTTATGCTCGTTGCCGGTTTTTTGGCCATCACGGGAATCCCGTCGATCGCCGGCGGTTCCGGCGGCAGCCAGGCTTCGGCGGCCACAACCGCACAGCAGATCGGCCTGAAGGTCCTGCTGATCAACGACAACAGCGACGGTGGCTACGCTGCCGGCGACTGGGTCAACACGCTGAAGCGCGAGGGCGTGCCGTACGACGAGATCACGACCAACTCGAGCAACCTGGGCAGCGTTGCGCTGCCGACTCTCTCCAGCACCGCCGCCGACGGCACGCAGGTCGCCAACTACGAGGGCGTCATCGCCGCCACGTCCGGCCCCGAGGGATTGACCCCCGCACAGTGGACCACGCTGCAAACCTTCGAGCACCAGTTCAGCGTTCGGCAAATCACCGCCTACGCGGTGCCGAGCAGCGACACCGGAACGACGTTCCTCGGGAAGACGTTCAGCTCCGCAGCCGTCAGCGCTACCAACGACGCGGTTCCGACGCCGACACTGACCGCTGACGCCGCCACGGTCTTCCCCTACCTGAAGAAGCTCAGCCTCGATCCGGGGACCTTCGGCTACGAGGGCACCGCCGGCGCCAGCGACGACACCCTGATCTCGGGACCGAACAACAGCTCCCTCGTCGGCATCTACACGGCCACTGACGGCCGTCAGACGCTGTACCAGACCTTCAACCAGAACCAGTACATGCTTCAGAGCGAGCTCCTCCGCCACGGCGAGCTCGCCTGGCTGGCGCGCAGCACCTACTTCGGTGACCAGCGCAACTACCTGGAAACCCACATCGACGACAACTTCCTCGCCGACGATGTGTGGAGTGTCGCCGGCAACGCGACCACGGCCCCGCACTCGACCGATTTCGTGGCGGGGGATGCCATCCGAGAGGTGCCTTCGGACGTGGCGACCGCCGCGACATGGTCCAAGAACAACAATTTCCGGGTGGACATGCTGTTCAACGGTGGTGGCAGTGTGCAGTTCGCCGATGGCTGCACGGAGGCGAGCGCCGGTGACGGTGGCTCGGGGGGAACCTCGACAGACTGCACCGGTGCGGCGAGCGGAACCGACCCGCTCCTGGCGGCCTTCCAAGGCGACGACCCGAGCACGGGCAAGCCGTACACCGGGGATTTCCACTGGATCAACCACACGTGGGATCACCCGAATCTTGATCAGGGATGCGCAACCACGAATTACATCGAAGCTGAGATCAACCAGAACACCGCCTGGGGATCGACGGGAGCCAAGGCCGGGAACCCCGCCACCGGCGGCCTGGGGCTGACGCAAAGCACCAGCACCGTGCTCGGAGCGGAGAACCCCGGCGCGGTCGTGACGGGCGAGCACTCGGGCCTGGCCAACCTGATTCCCGGAAATCCGGGCCAGGTTGACCCCCCCTCCTTCGATGACCAGCTGGCCAACGGCGCAGCCGGTGGCACGCTCCCCGCAGGCCAGTACGTCTATGGGGTCGCCGATCAGTTCAACACCGCGGCCCCCGGGGCTGCCCCGGCGCCTGGCAACGGCGAGTCGGCAGCATCCATCTCGTCGCCGGTCACGGTGACCGCCGGCCAGACCGTGCCGCTCTCATGGGGCGCAGTCTGCAAGGCGGCTGACTACATCGTCTACCGGGCGCCCTACACCGCGCCCGTCGCGCCGGCCACCGTGGGAACCGTCGGTACCTGGACGGCGATCGGCGTGGTCAACGCCAATACGACGACGGACTTCGTCAATCCGACCTCCACCTCCAACACGACCAACGGCGGCGCGGTGACGAAGACATTCACCGATCTCGGAACCAACCCGGCGTTCACGCTGCCGGCTGGGGCGTCAGCGACGCCGCTCACCGACGGCACCGCAGTGGAGGGTCCCTATGAGCAGAACCCCAACCTGGACGCAGCCTTCGCGGGCACGTCGAGCGGCGGGATCAAGTACTTCGGGACCGACGCCTCAAAGCCGTACCCGACTCCTGCGGACCAGAGCTTCGCGACGCAGGCCGCCGGAACGACGTACGCCGGGTCGGCGGCCACCGCCGCCTCAACGTTCAGCGATGCCGGCGGATCCGCCATCCCGCGGTATCCGACGAACATCTACTACAACGTCTCGACCAACGCCGAGGAGGTCGACGAGTACACGACGCTCTACGACCTGCCGACATGCACGCCCATTCCGAACATCACGACCTGCAATCCGGCAGGCACCCCCTGGACCATCGATTCCATCGTCGCCAGCGTCGATCAGGGCATGTTCCAGCACATGATGGGTAATGACCCGCGGCCGCACTATTTCCATCAGAGCAACCTGATGTCGTCGACCACGAGCGGCGCAACCGGGGACGGTGACGGCCTGTACTACGAGACGATGAACCCGCTGTTGCAGGAGTACAACGGGTACTTCCAGAGCAACGCGCCGATCGAACAGCTGACGATGGCCCAGATCGGGGACCTGCTCAACGAGCAGGCGAACTGGGGAACTGGCCAGAGCCACGTGACGGGATCGATCAACGGCAACGTGGTCACGATCAACAACACCGGAGCCGCGGTCCAGCTCCCGCTGACCGGCATGTCGGATGTCGGTACGGCATACGCGGGCACGGTGTCCGGCTGGACGAACGCTCCTTCGGGCACGAGCACCCATACGGCCATCACGGCTTGGCCGGCCCTCCCGACCACGCCCGTCGTGGTGACGCCGCCGACCGGGCCGGCTCCTGGCACCACCAACAAGAGCACCCTGCCGGGACCGGTCAAGCCCCCGGCGAAGCCGATCGCGCCCGTGCCGCCAAAGAAGCACGTCACACCCAAGCCGGTCGCCTACGCCGCGGTCCAGGTCAAGCCGAAGACGGTGTCGATCAAGCACGGCAAGGTCACCGTCTCGCTGGCGTGCAAGGCGACCAAGGGCAAGACCGCGAAGAACAAGCTCTGCGCGGGCTCGTTCACGCTCACGATCGCCGGCCACAAGCTGACCCACCGGTTCCGTTTCAGGTCCCCCAAGACCCATCGGTTCACGGTCACGTTGTCCACCAAGGTGATGGCCGCGGCCACTCGGACCCGTCGCCATCACCGGCGTCGGATGGTGGGCTCGCTGTTGATCAAGACCACCCAGACGCACGCCAAGGCACGGCAGTCGCGCGGAACGTT
>DATAUL010000361.1:0-3018 GCA_036268255.1 Solirubrobacteraceae bacterium
TAGAGGACGTCGAACGATTTGCCCGTTGGCTGGATCGTGGTGCCGTCGGGCAACTCCAGCGGCGCGGTGAATGTTCCCGTGAACCGAGTAACGAAGCAGGTGAAGTCGCCGTCGCCGAAGAGGACGTCGTATGGCTGGTTGCGGACGCGGTTGTCGGGGAACGCGTTGCAGAAGCGGATTGCTTCTGCGCGGTGGTCGTGGCCACCGCGGGTGGGGTCGTCTTGGCCTGGCCAGTAGACAACGACCGCGTTGCTGTCGTGATACGCGTCGAACGTATCCCAGTCGCGGGCGTTCCAGGCGTCGTCGAGCTTCTGCATCCGCTCGGCATTCGTCGCTTGTGTCGTGGTGACGGTCATGGTTCCTCCTGTGCTGGGGTCTAACTGCGCCCATGCTTTCTCACGCGGGGGTGAGTCGGCATCAACCACTTCGGTTGATCCGTCTGGCCGTTCAGCTCGGGCGGCAGGCGCCGGACCCCGAGCAACTCGAGCCCGGGCACCTCGATTTGGACAAGCACGCCGTGCCCCTGCACTCGGACCGGCGTCCTGCCGATCCCCGGACTGGCCGTGGAGGACCTGAGCTGGGGAACGGACGAACGCGAGAGGTATGCGTTAGCTGGTGGAACGTGTGTACGCGATCGTCGGACAGCGAAGGATGAGCTGACATCAACCGAATCGGGCGACCGTCGTGTTTGAGGGCACCCGGGATCTCCAGCATCCGCCGGCGGGTGAGAGGATTGACGCCGTGCCGCCATCGCATTCCGGCGTCAGTTCCGCCGCTTCTGCTTGGACGGGTGGAGTCGTCTCGCGTGGCGAGCTGTTCGAGCGGCTCCGGGGGGCGCGGCGGGTGAGCGTCGTGTCGGCGCCAGCGGGCAGCGGGAAGACCTTCTTGCTGCGTTCCTGGATCCGCGAGCAGGGCCTTGAGGAGAGTGCCGCTTGCGTTTCGGTGCTGCCTGATGAGCGCGACGGGCAGCGGTTCTGGCTCTCGGTGCTCGACGCGCTGCGTGGCACGACCGTGGGGTCGACGCTGGTGCGGGCCTTGTCGGCGGCGCCTGATCTGGACTGCTGGGCGGTGGTAGAGGGACTCCTGGAGGATCTGGACAACCTCCGGGAGCCGGCCTGGCTGGTGATCGACGATTTGCACGAGCTGGAATCAAGCGAAGCGTTGCGCCAGCTTGAGCTACTGGTGCTGCGTTCGCCGGCGGAGCTTCGGTTCGCGCTCCTGACGCGCCAAGATCTGCGGCTGAGGTTGCATCGTTTGCGCCTGAAAGGCGAGCTGACCGAGATCCGTGCTGGCGATCTCCGCTTCGGGCTGGATGAAGCGCGGGCGTTGTTTGAAACCGCCGGCGTGCGGCTGTCGGATGCGGCGCTGATGCTGTTGGTTGAGCGGACCGAAGGCTGGGCAGCGGGGCTGCGCCTGGCGGCACTGTCGCTCGCTGGGCATCCGGATCCGGATCGGTTCGCGGCCGAGTTCTCCGGCAGCGAGCGAACGGTGGCCGAGTACCTGCTGGGCGAGGTGCTCGATCGCCAGCCTGACGAGGTCAGGCGGCTGCTCTTGCGTACCTCGGTGCTGGAGCGGGTGAGCGGCCCGCTCGCGGACCTTCTGACCGGGGATTCCGGCGGGGAGGGTATCCTGCAGGAGCTCGAGGACACGGGTGCGTTCGTGGTCTCGCTGGATGCGCGGCGATCGTGGTTTCGCTATCACCGTCTGTTCGCGGAGCTGTTGCAGCTCGAGCTGCGGCGCACCGAATCGGCGGAGCTGCTGTCGCTGCACGCTCTTGCCGCCGAGTGGTTTGCCGATCACGAGTACCCCATTGAGGCAGCCCGGCATGCCCAGGCGGCAGAGAAATGGAGCCTGGCTGCTCGCTTGCTCTCCGATCACTGGTTTGCCCTTGTCCTCAATGGCCAGGCCGCCACCGCGCACGAGCTCCTGACCAGGTTCCCCGCTAAGGTGGTCGCGGCCGATCGAGAACTTACCGCGCTGATGGCGGCCGATCAGCTGAACCGGGGATCGCTCGAGGAGAGCGAGCACCAGCTGGCGCTCGCAATCCGCGAGCCGGTCTCCGGGCCCGCGGACGGGCGCGAACGCTTGCAGGTCCTGCTCGCGGTTCTGCGGCTGTCGATCGCCCGTCAACGCAGCAACCTCCCGGCCGTCGTCGACGAAGCCCAGCGACTGCTCGCCCCGACACAGGTCCCGGCCGCCGCCCAACTTGGACTTGGCGAGGATCTCCGCGCGCTCGCATTGATCAACCTCGGCATCGCCGAGCTCTGGGCAGCCCGGGTTGAAGACGCCGACCGGCACCTCGAGCAGGGCGTTACCCTGGCACAGCGAGTCGAGCGACCTTATCTCGAGATCGACGCCCTCGCGCATTGGGCGATACTCGCCAACGTTCGCTCATTTGCGCTGGCGATGCAGCGCGCGGACCAGGCCATCGAACTCGCCCGGCGCCACGGCTGGAGCGAGGAGCCGGTCGCTGCTTTCGCATACGCAGTGCTGGGTCGCACGCGGCTTTGGCAGGGACAGGTCGAGGACGCAGAGCGGTTGCTCGCGCGCGCGGAGCGCACGCTGCCGGCCGAGATCCATCCGGCGGCCGGACTCATGCTCCACTATGCGCGCGGCGTGCTGGAGATGGCACGGGGCCGCTACCCCCAGGCGCTGGTCGCTTTCCGAGCCGCCGAGCGGCTCGCGGAGCTGCTGGTCACCCCGCACACACTCGCGACGCGAATGCGATCACACCGGTTGCAGCTGCTTGTGAAGCTGGGCGACACGCAGCGCGCGGAACAGATTCTTGCCGAACTGGACGAACAGCAGCGCGAAAGCGGCGAGATGCGCATCGCGCTCGCGGCGCTGCGGCTCGCCCAAGACGACCCGCAGGCGGCCAGCGCCGCACTCTCGCCCGTCGTCAACCGTTCCGCTCCCCTATCGAACCCGCGAGTCTGGCTCGTCCACGCCTTCCTGCTGGAAGCGATCGCACACGACGCGCTCGGCGACACCGGTGCCGCCGCACGCTCCCTCGAGCAG
>DATAUL010000362.1:0-2175 GCA_036268255.1 Solirubrobacteraceae bacterium
CGGCTGAGGCGCGGACGGCGCTGGGGTGCCAACGACCCGAGGGCAGGTCGGACGTGGACGTCGTCCGCGCCGGCCCTGCGCAGCCCGTCCTGGAGCCTCGGACCGCCTGGTTATTTAAGTAAATACGCCTGACGGGCGGCCGCAGACGCACGCGCGCGATACTCGTGCGCGTTACCCGCATTGAGCCAGGATTAACGCTCGGGCAGGCGGAGTTGTCAGGGTTGTGACGTCTTGGTACGCTTTGTTATGTATAGGCAAGGATGTAGACCTTTGCCGGAACTTGGGAGCGAAGATGCCGGAGACAGCGCTGGCGATCTTTGGGGGGTGGGTGCTGGCCAGCCTGATCGCTGGCACGCTTATCGTCACCGTGAGATCGTGGCTCAAGAACCGCCAGGTGCGGTCGGAGGACCAGCAAGCAGAAGTACGGATACTGAATACACGGCCCGCCGGACGGAACCGCGAGCTGAACCTCGTCGTGGGGGACAAGAGACGGCACGCTCGCCGTTGAACGCCCGGCCCAGCTGTCCGCGGACGACGGCAACCCCGGCCAGGGGCGGGACGTCGCCAAACCGTCAGCGGTCGCGTTCGCTGAGGACGGGTTTGACGTCGACGATCGGCGTCCCATCGATCGCCTCGAGGTCGCGGACGCGGATCCGGTTGTCCTCGACGTCGACGATCCGGACGCGGTGCAGGCCGATCGGGTTGGGGCGGTCCGGCGAGCGGGTGCTGAACACCCCCTCTTCGGCGTTGTCCGGGTTGCCCCGGGGGTAGACCCGCAGGATGTCCCGGCGGGCGCGGTGAAGCCAGGTGAAGACGAGGATCTCGGCTCCCGGACGCAGGTCGGTGATACATGGGCTGACCGCCTGGTCGAACACGAGCCACGCCTCGGGCGCCCCCTCTGATCCCTGCAGCGGGGCGTCCGCGCGCTCGATGAGGGTCGACTCGACACGCCCGACAGGTCGCAGGTCGTACCGGTCATCCGCCATGGCCGCGATCACATCACATCGGCGTTACCGACGCCTGGTGCGGGTAGGTTGGCGTACATATGAGCGCCGAGGCCACAGAGAACGATCGCCTCGCGGCGGTCGACGATTACTACCTGCTGGACGAGACCCTCTCCGAGGACGAGCGGGAGCTACGCGATCGCGTTCGGGAGTTCGGTGACCGCGAGGTGCTGCCGATCGTCAACGACTACTGGGAGCGCGCCGACTTCCCGTTCGAGCTCGTGCCCAAGCTGGCGGAGCTGAATGTCGTCGGCACGACGATTCAGGGGTACGGCTGCCCGGGCATGTCGCGTCTGGCCGCGGGCGTGGTCGCGCGAGAGCTTGCCCGCGCTGACGGCAGCATCAACACCTTCTTCGGCGTGCACTCCGGGCTGGCGATGGGCGCCATCGGCCTGCTCGGCTCAGACGAGCAGAAGGAGCGCTGGCTTGCGCCGATGGCGCGATTGGAGACGATCGGCGCCTTCGGCCTGACCGAGCCCGAGCACGGATCGGACTCCGTGTCGATGGAGACAACAGCGCGGCGCGACGGCGACGAGTTCATCCTGAACGGCGCCAAGCGGTGGATCGGCAACGCCTCCTTCGCCGACGTGGTGATCATCTGGGCCCGCGACGAGGCAGGCGACGTCGGCGCCTACCTCGTCGAGAAGGGCACACCCGGCTTTGACCCATCCACGGTGATCGGCGGCAAGATCGGCAAGCGGGCCGTCTGGCAGGCCGAGATCTCGCTGACCGACGTCCGCGTGCCGGCTGACCACAAGCTCGCCGACGCCAACACCTTCAAGGACGCCAACCGGGTGCTCAACCAGACCCGCGGAGGCGCCGCCTGGGAGTGCGTCGGACATGCCATGGCCTGTCTCGACGCGGCGATCACCTACGCGCGGGACCGCAATCAGTTCGGCCGCAGCATCGCCGGCTTCCAGCTCGTGCAGGCCAAGCTCGCGACGATGGCCGCCGCCACCACCGCGATGCAGCTGTACTGCTTTCGCCTCGCCCAGCTCCAGGAGGCTGGCGCAATGACCGGTTCGATGGCCTCGCTCGCCAAGCTCCACAATGTCCGCCAGGCCAAGCTCGTCTGCTCGGAGGCCCGCGACATCCTCGGCGGCAACGGTCTCCTCATCGACTACCACGTCTCCCGCCACCTCACCGACATGGAGATCGTCGACACCTACGA
>DATAUL010000363.1:0-2446 GCA_036268255.1 Solirubrobacteraceae bacterium
CCACGAAGAGAAGGACGGCCTGCCGCTCATCGGCGTGGCGCTCACCGCCGCCGAGTGGCGCGGCGTCGGGTTCAAGATCGCCAGGCGGAACGGCCTGTCCGCCGGCGGGGAGATGTTCTCCTGGATGCTCAGCTCCGCGACACCCGACGAGGCGCGCACGATCATCAGGCAGCTGCCACCCCCGGCGCGAGTGCTGTACAAGGCCGCATGGAAGCCGCGCTTCGAGAAGACCAGGCGCTGGTAGGCGCGGCAGCGGCCTACTGCGGTGCCATCGGCGGGCAGTCGGCGGGGTCGGTGACGACGCGGATCGGCGATCCCGCGAGGTACGCAGCGACGTCCTGCGCCATGCGCTGCCAGGCGGTGCGGAAGAGCTCCTCGGTGACGTAGCCGATGTGCGGCGTGACGACGACGTTGTCGAGCGACCGGAAGGGGTGGTCCGCGGGCAGCGGCTCACGGTCGAAGACGTCGAGGCCGGCGCCGGCCAGGTGACCGGAGCGGAGCGCCTCGACGAGCGCCTTCTCCTCGACGATCGGGCCGCGGGAGATGTTCACCAAGATGGCGCCCGACCTCATCTTCGCCAGGTCGTCGGCGCGCAGCGTGTTACGTGACCGCTCGGAGAAGACGAGGAAGACCCCGAGCACGTCCGAGGACGCGAGCAGCTCGTCCTTCATCACCCTCCGCACGCCAAGCTCGGCGCACCGCTCCTCGGTGAGGTTCTGACTCCACGCGACGACGTCCATGCCGAACGCCTTGGCGACCGGGACCATCGCCCCGCCCAGGTGGCCCGCGCCGAGCAGGCCGAGGGTCTTTCCCGCGAGCGGCACGGGGAACCCGGTCTGCCAGCCACCGGCCCGGATGACCCGGTCCTCGAGGCCGGCCCGCTTCGCCACGGCGAGGATGAGCGCCCACGCCAGCTCCGACGGCCCGGGCAGGCCGCGCCCGGCGCCGTAACCGGAAGGACGCGCCCCGGCCGGCTGACTGGTGTCGGCGGTACCGCACAGCAGGATCCCCCGCTCGATCCGCGCCTCGTGGTCGACGACGTTGCTTGTCCGGCCGTTGCAGACGAGCAGCTTCAGCTTGGGCAGCGCCTCAAGCACCGCCCGGGGAAAGCGCGCCCGCTGCTGGGTGATGACGACGACCTCGTAATCGGCGAGCTCGTCCACGAGCCGCTCCGGCGGGATCGCCTCGCGATAGACGGTGACCTCGGCATCGCCGGGCAGCGCGGACCAGTCGCCGTACTCCAGGGCGACGCCGATGTAGTCATCGAGGATCGCGATCTTCGTCACGCGCCCACCACCTAACTCCGCCGCCACCGCGGCGCCAGTCGCTTCTTCCACGCACCCGAGCCTCAGTATCCCATCGCATACTCAGACCCCACCCAGGTACGCCCCCGCCCGCACGGCCAGCCAACCGGGCGCTTGACGCGCCCAGGCGTGCCCGCCTGGCCCTAGACATGGGATGCTCGGCTGGGGGATACCCTCCAGGCGACGAGTTCCGGCAGGAAACCGGGGCCGCACGACATTGGGGGCGACGATGCAGAAGCTTTCCCTCGACGCGCTGGCACGCGAACTCCTCGGCCGGGCGGCCGCGGGCGAGAAACCCGGCGACAGCCGCGTGTCGCGGACCGTCTTCGGCGGTCATGAGAAGGCGCTCCGTCAGACCGTCATCGCCCTCGCCAAGGACGCCGCGCTCGCCGAGCACGCTAGCCCGGGCGAGGCCACCCTCATCGTGCTCCGCGGCCGGGTCACCCTCACCGCGGGCACCGAGTCATGGGAAGGCCGCGAGGGCGACCTGCTCATCCTCCCCGACGCCCCGCACAGCCTGACCGCCCTGGCGGACTCCGCCGTCCTGCTGACCGTCGCCAAGCTCCACTTACAGGCCCCAAGGCGCCTACGACCACGGCCGTGTCGGCGCGCACTTCGCCGCGACCACCCAAGCCGCTCCGGCGTGTGGCAGGGGCCGCCAGCGCGCGGAGGCGGAGGCCGAAGGCCGCGCGCTAACGGGCCCTGGCTGGGGCCGCTGTGCTCGCTCAGGAGGCGGCGGGGACAGCGATGCCGAAGAAGGCGGCCGCATTCTTCGACAGCACGGCCTCCCTGCTCTCCTCGCCGATGACCTCGAGCAGGCTCTCGAGCGCGTCGTTGCCGTGGTCGTGCGGGTAGTCGCTCGAGTACATGAGCATGTGCCCGGCGTCGAGCATGTCCGCCAGCTGCGCGAGCTCGCTCGCGGCGGTGCGCCCGGGTATCAGCGTCGGGCTTGTCGTCGCCCGCAGGTGCTTGCGCACGTAGACGGATGGCTTGTCGCGCACCCACGGGGTCTCGCGCCACAGCGCCTTCCAGTCCTTGTCGAAGCGCCACAGCAGCGAAGGGAGCCAGGCGAAGCCGAGTTCGGCGAGGCAGACGCGCAGGTCCGGGTACCGGTCGAAGACGCCCTCCGCGACCAGGCTGAG
>DATAUL010000364.1:0-5026 GCA_036268255.1 Solirubrobacteraceae bacterium
CTGCGCCGGCGCACCGCCGAGGCCGACGGGCTGCTCTCGATGCTCACCGACCGGGTCGACGCCGAGCTGATCGAGGGCTCGCCGCGACTGAGGGCGATCGCCAACTACGCCGTCGGATATGACAACGTCGACGTCGCGGCCGCCGCGTCGCGAGGAATCCCCGTCGGCAACACGCCCGACGTACTCACCGACGCGACCGCCGACCTGGCCTTCGCCCTGCTGCTGTCGGCGGCGCGCAACCTGCCCCAGGCGGCCGCTTCGATCCCCGCCGGCGAGTGGGTGACGTGGGAGCCCGGCTCGCACCTCGGCTACGACGTCCACGGCGCCACGCTCGGAATCGTCGGCGGTGGCCGGATCGGCGAGGCGGTCGCGCGCCGGGCGGCCGGCTTTGACATGGAGGTGCTCGTGCACTCACGCCGCAGCGGGGTCTCGCTCGACGAGCTGCTCAGGCGCTCGGACTTCGTCTCCCTGCATTGCCCGCTGACACCTGCAACGCGCCACCTCATCAACGCCGCCACGCTGGCCAAGATGAAGCCGACGGCGATCCTCGTCAACACCGCCCGTGGACCGATCGTCGACCAGGCGGCGCTGGCCACCGCGCTGCACGAGGGCACGATCGCCGGCGCCGCCCTCGACGTCACCGATCCCGAGCCGCTGCCCGCCGACGACATGCTGCTCGCCGCGCCGAATCTCACCGTCGTGCCGCACATCGGCTCCGCGACGCATTCAGCACGGGAGAAGATGGCCGACCTCGCCGTCGACAACCTCCTGGCCGCCCTCGACGGCCGGCCGATGCCCCACGCCGTGACGTGAACGTCGCGGTCGTCGACATCGGCTCGAACTCGACGAGGCTGCTCATCGCCGAGCGTGGCGACGGCCGGATCCGCGAGCTGCACCGCGAGAGCCAGGTGACACGCCTGGGCGCGGGGGTCGACGCCGACGGCCGCCTCAGCGACGATGCGATGCAGCGCGTCTACGACACCCTGGACCGCTATCGCGCCGAGATCGACGCCCATGACTGCCGGGCGGCGGTGGCCGTGCTCACCAGCGCGGTCCGCGACTCGGCCAACGGCCAGAAGTTCGCCGACACGATCCGCGAGCGCTATCGCCTGGAGCCGCACGTGCTCACCGGCGATGAGGAGGCGCGGCTGACGTTCCTGGGAGCGACGAGCGAGCGCGACCCAGACGACCACCAGCCCACGCTCGTGCTCGACATCGGCGGCGGCTCGACCGAGCTGGTGATCGGCGCCGGTCATACGGTCGAGTTCCACGTGTCCACCCAAGCGGGCGTCGTGCGCCAGACCGAGCGCCATATCGATACCGATCCGCCCACCCACGACGAGCTGCGCGAGCTGGACGCCGACGTGCGCGCAATCATCGCCGACGCCGTGCCCCCGGAGCGGCGCCGCGGAGTGCAGCACGCGATCGCGGTGGCCGGTACGGCGACCTCCCTGGCGGCGATCGCCCAGCGCCTGGATCCCTACGACCCCGAGCGCGTGCACGGCTACCGGTTGCGGCGCGACGAGGCGCGGCGGATCCTCGGCGAGCTGGCGGCAATCCCCGTGGCCGAGCGCCGCGAGGTGCTGGGCCTGGATCCCGACCGGGCGCCGACGATCGTCGCCGGGGTGGTGATCTTCCTGACGGTGCTCGATCTGTTCGGCCTGGAGGAGATCGAGGTCTCCGAGCACGACATCCTGCGCGGAGCGGCGCTCGGCCTTATCCACTGACGAGCAAATAAAACGCCAAGTGGACGAATGTTCTATTGCCGAGATCCGGCGAAGCGGCCATCATTTTCGCGGGGTGCGGACCGGAATAAAAACCCGGTTTGCTTCCTGCACATAGATCCGGGCGAAGCCGCAGACATCGGCGCCTCCCGCCGTCCGGGTCACTCTAAACGGCCCTTTCTGGCACGTACCCCTGCCCGTCCCGATTGGGCCACACCTGGATCGGAAGCCGCCCGCCTTGTGCGGGCGGTTTTCGTTTGTCAGGGCGCAATGCCCCGGGCGGGGTGAGGACCCGGCGACTGAGTGCGGCCGGACTTGGAGCGGGTTTTCCGCCCCCACGGTGGCTAACCCGCTCGGAGTTGCCGGTGAAGCGGTCAGGCGAGGTTCGACCGGCGCGGGTACGCGACGTTCGGGTCGGTCAGCACGTTGACGAGCGCGGGGCCGCCGGCGCCGAACGCGCGCTCGAGCGCCGGCCGCAGCTCGTCAGGGGTCCGCACGAGCTCGCCGTGGCAGCCGAGCGCCTGCGCGACCTGGTCATAGCGGGTCTCCGGCCGCAGATCGGCGACGACCGAGTAGCCGTACATGGCCTCCATCGGGTGCTTCTCCAGCCCCCAGATGCCGTTGTTGCCGATCACCCCGACGACGGCGACCCCATGGCGGGCCAGGGTGTCGAACTCCATGCCGCTGAAACCGAACGCGCCGTCGCCGAGCAGCAGCACGACCTGGCGGCCGGGATGGGCGAGCTTCGCGCCCAGCGCGTACCCGGGGCCCGAGCCGAGGCAGCCGTAGGGCCCCGGATCGACCCAGCAGCCCGGCCGGTAGGAGTCGACCACACGGCCGGCATAGGAGACGAAGTCGCCCCCGTCGCCGATCACGATCGCGTCGCGATCGAGCAGCTGGGCCAGCTCGCCGTAGATCCGCATCGGGTGAAGCGGCGCGCGGCCGTCGGCCAGGTCGGCGGCCTCCGATGCCCGGCGCTCGTCCTCGATCGCACGCAGCGAGGCGACCCACGCATCGCGAGCGGTGGCCTGCGCGGTGCCCCCGTCGTCTGCGCCCTCGCGCAGCGCGGTCAGGGTCGCCGGGAGCGCGCCGTAGAGCCCGGCGTCGAGGGCCCGCGGCGACTCGCGCCGTGGCTCGGCGACGTCGATCGCGATCACCTTGGCGTCCTGCCCGAAGACCGCCCCGAAGCCGAGGCGGAAGTCCAGTCCGACGCCGATCACCAGCGCCACGTCGGCCTCGATCAGGCCGGCGCTGCGCGCGCGGGCGAAGAACAGCTCGTGGTTGGCGGGCAGGCAGCCGCGCCCGAGGCCGTTGAGGAACACCGGCACCCGCAGCTGCTCGGCCAACGCCTGCATCTGCTCCTCGCCCCGCCCCCAGTACAGCCCGGTGCCGGCCATGATCACCGGCCGTTCGGCGTCGCGCAGCATCTGCGCGGCGCGGTCCAGCTCAACGGAGTCCGCGCCCGGTCCGAGCCACGGCTCGGGCAGCGGTGGCGGCGGCGATCTCGGCACGTCAGCGGAGCCGAACACCGCGTCGAGCGGGAAGTCGACGAAGGCCGGGCCGGTGTGCGGGGTGAGCGCCGTTTGCATCGCCACCTCAAGCAGGCCCGGGATCTCGGCGGTCGCGGCGGCGGTCGCGGCCAGCTTCGTCAGCGGCGCTACGAACGGCACGTGGTCGATCTCCTGCAGTGAGCCCTGCCCCCAGCGAAACGCCGGCGCGCGGCCGCCGAGAACGAGGATCGGCGAATTGCTCTGCTGCGCGGAGGCGATCGCGCTCATCCCGTTGGTGACGCCCGGACCGGCGGTCAGGGCGCAGACCCCGGGGGTGCGGGTGACCTTGGCCCAGCCCTCGGCGGCGAACGCCGCCGCCTGCTCGTGGCGGGTGTCGATCAACTCGATCCCCTCCTCGCGGCAGCCGTCGTAGATCGAGAACAGATGGCCGCCCGAGAGAGTGAACAGCTTGCTGACGCCGAAGGCCCGCAGCGCCCGGGCGACAAGGTACCCGCCGTGCCGTTGCGTCTCGCTCTCCATGGCCATGCCCGCTGGACGCTAACAGCCGGGGGGCCTGCGCTCGTCCTACTCGACCCCGTTCTCAGGCGGGTTCAGACGCAGCGCGTTGACGATCGCGCCGCTGAGGATGATCAGCGCCAGGACGTAGAACCAGCCGAGAACGATCAGGATGAACACGATCGTCGACTCGAAACGGGCGATCGTGGAGATGTTGGTCAGGTAGACGGGAAACGTGTAGTCGATGGCGCCGATCGCGAGCGTCCCTCCCAGCGCGCCGGGCCAGACCGCGCGCCACGGAACGCGCCGGTGGGGCACCCGCTTGTAGATGATCGCCAGGCAGGCGAACAGCAGCGCCAGGCTGAGCGCCAGCGAGCCGGCGTAGACGAACACGGCCACGTGGGCCAGGTCGAACGGCAGCGCCTTGACGCCGGCGCGCAGGAAGCTCTGCGCCGTGGGGACGGCGACAGTGGCGACCATGAACACGAGCACGACGACCACCATCGAGAGCGCGAACGCCTTCTGACGCCACCACGGACGCGACGGGCCGCCGTAGATCCGACTGAATGCCGTGTCCATCGCACCCCAGAACGACGACCCCAGCCACAGGCTCGCGACCAGGGCGAGTACGCCGGTGCTCGTGGTGGAGTGACGCACCTCCGAGAGCAGCGAGTCCAGGGTGTTCGCGGCGGTCCCCGGAAACACCTCGCCCAGGTCGCCGACGACGCTGTGCTGCACGTCGGGGCTCGAGAGCACCTGGCCGGCGACGAACAGGCCGAGCAGCGCGATCGGGATCACCCCGAGCAGCATGTTGTAGGCGAGCATCGACGAGAGGCCGGTGACGTTCGAGTCCCACGCCAGCCGCCAGAACCGGCGCACGCCCCGGGGGACGAGCCGGCCCAACAAGCCGCGCGACTGCTCCCCGGCCGGGCGCAGCTCCCGGCGGGGCCGGTCTCCGCCGACGGGCTGACCCGCAGGTACGGCCCGCTCGGCGGGTTCGCCCATCTTCACAGTCTGTCAGCGACGTCGGCCTACGAAGCTCCACTGCGCCGACGTCGGTCGGCGCCCCCCGCCCGCGTAGCTCAGCCGACGGGAGCCAGCGGCCGGCAATTCCAGCGCGGCTCGGTCTGACGGGGGGCGGTTTGGTGGGGCTGGGCGGCGATCGCGCCGGCCCGCTGCAGGGCGGCCGCGCCGGCGAACCAGCGCCCGCCGATGGCGACCGCCGGCAGCTCGAAGATGTCCTGCTCGCGCAGCACGTCGGCCATCTCCGCCAGCTCCGCGTCGCGCCAGCGCTCG
>DATAUL010000365.1:0-1540 GCA_036268255.1 Solirubrobacteraceae bacterium
CACCGCCGGCTCGGATCCGACGATGCTCAAGACCAGCGCCGTGCGCGACGGCGACGACTGGGTCATCAACGGCCACAAGTGGTACTCGTCCAACGGCTCGATCGCCGACTTCATGATCGTGATGGCGGTCAGCGATCCCGATGCCCGCCCGCACCAGCGCGCCTCGATGTTCGTCGTCGACGCCGACACGCCGGGGGTCAACGTCGTCCGCGACGTGGCCACGATGGAGCATCCCTACGACAGCTTCGGCCGCTACGGCAACCACGCCGAGATCCTCTACGAGGACGTGCGAATCCCCGGCGACGCGCTGCTCGGCGCCCAGGGCGCCGGCTTCCTCATCGCTCAGCAGCGCCTGTACCCGGGACGCATCCACCACTGCATGCGCTGGCTGGGCGTCGCCCGCCGTGCCTTCGACATGCTGTGCGAGCGCTCGCTGTACCGCGAGTCGCACGGGAAGACCCTCAGCCAGCACCAGACGATCCAGAACTGGATCGCCGACTCCGAGGCCGAGATGACCGCGGCGCGGCTGATGACGCTGCACGCGGCGTGGAAGATGGACACCGAGGGGGTGGCCTCGGCGCGCAAGGACATCGCGCTGATCAAGTTCTACGGGGCGAAGGTGCTCCACGACGTCGTCGACCGCGCGCTGCAGGCCCACGGCGCGCTCGGCTACTCGACCGACCTGCCGCTGGAGGCGATGTACCGTTTCGCCCGCGCGGCGCGGATCTACGACGGACCCGACGAGGTGCACCGGGCGTCGGTCGCGCGCCAGGTGCTGCGCGGCTACGCAGCGCCGGCCGACGGCGTCCCCACCGAGCGCATCCCCACGCGCCGTGAGGCCGCCCGGCGCCAGTTCGCCGACGTGCTCGCCGCCGTCACTGCAAACGACTAACACGCGCCCTCCTACACTGACAGGCGTGTCCGTGTCCGACCTGGAGACGATCCTGCTCGCCGCGCCCCGTGGCTACTGCGCCGGCGTCGATCGCGCCGTGCAGACGGTCGAGCGCGCGCTCGAGCTCTACGGCGCGCCCGTCTACGTGCGCAAGGAGATCGTCCACAACAAGCACGTCGTCGAGCAGCTGCGCGACCGCGGTGCGGTATTCGTCGAGTCGGAGTCCGAGGTTCCCGAGGGCGCGACCGTCGTATTCTCGGCCCACGGTGTCTCGCCGGCCGTGCATGCCAACGCCACGGAGCGCCGCCTGCACACGATCGATGCCACCTGTCCGCTGGTGACCAAGGTCCACGTCGAGGCCAAGAAGTTCGCCGCCGACGGCTACACGATCGTGCTCATCGGCCACGCCGGCCACGAGGAGGTGGAGGGCACGATGGGAGAGGCTCCCGGCCACATCGTCCTCGTCGAGGACGAGGCGGGCGTCGCCGAGCTTGAGGTCCGCGACCCCTCGAAGGTCGCCTACATCTCCCAGACGACCCTCTCGGTCGACGAGACGCGCGCGATCATCGCCCGCCTGCGCGAGCGCTTCCCGGCGATCATCGGGCCGCGCACCGACGACATCTGTTACGCCACGACCAATCGCCAGGC
>DATAUL010000366.1:0-23138 GCA_036268255.1 Solirubrobacteraceae bacterium
GTGGACGATCCCCAACGCGATCGGATTCGCGCGCCTGATCGCGATCCCCGTCTTCCTGGTGCTCGCGTTGTCCAGCCGCAACGGTCAGGACACCGTGGCGACGATTCTGTTCGCGGTGATCGCCTGGGCCGACTATGCCGACGGCTTCGCCGCTCGGCTCACCGGCCAGTACAGCCGGCTGGGCGCTCTGCTCGACCCAATCGTCGACCGGCTGCTCGTCGTCTCCGGGATGGTCGTCGCCTTTGATTTCTCGCTGTTGCCGCGATGGGCGATCTGCGTGGTGGTCGCCCGCGAGCTGTTCATGCTCGCCTTGAGTCGCTACGGGCTGTCGCACGGCGTCGAGCTGAAGATCAACTGGCCCGGCCGAATTGGCGTGGCCCCGACGATGAGCGCCCCCTTCCTCGCGATGGCGGGCGTACACTGGCTGGCGCTCGTGATGCTTTACGTCGGGCTCGTCCTGACGCTCCTGGCGACCGCGCTGTACGTACGGCGGGGTCTCGCTGAGGCGCGGAGGCTCGCGGAGACCGGTCGGCCCCCGACAGGCCCGGCGGATACCCGGACGGACATCGATTAAGTCTCAAGCTCAGCTTGACCCTACGGGGTGGCGAGTTATACTCGCGCCACCCACGCCAAACCAACCCCCAGGCGGGGAGGAACAATCAGCATGGACACCTTTCCAGACCTCGGATCGCTGACCGATCAGGAGCTGAAGGACCTCATCAAGCAGCTCACCGAGGAGGAGATGGAAATCTCCTACCGGCGGCGCATCCTGCACGGCAAGATCGACATCCTGCGTGCCGAGCTGGTCAACCGCCTGCGCAAGAAGGACGAAACCGGTGAGCTGGTCATCTCAGGCGCCGACGTCCAGCAGCTCACCGACATCCTGGCCGGACGGGTGCCGGCCAACGAGCCCGAGTAAATTCTCCGCGGCCTGATGGCCCAGCACTGTCCAGAGTGCGGCTTCGCCAACGACGACGGTGCCAGTTACTGCCAGCGCTGCGGGGCGTTCTTGGCCGCCGGCGATCAGGCGTCGGGACCGACGACGGCCACCTACAAGGTGGGGGAGACAGGTGAGGTTGAGGTTGTGGAGCTCGAGGAAGTCG
This sequence comes from Solirubrobacteraceae bacterium, assembly GCA_036268255.1. Lineage (GTDB taxonomy): Bacteria > Actinomycetota > Thermoleophilia > Solirubrobacterales > Solirubrobacteraceae > Palsa-465. The sequence continues at coordinate 1,104 of DATAUL010000366.1, forward strand.
TCGCTCGCGGTGCCGCCCTGGTCATTCGCGCGGGTGGCGGGCGGGCCGGGGAGAGCTTTCCGTTGGAGGGTGACCGCATGTCGGTCGGCCGACGGCCCGAATCAGACGTGTTCCTCGACGACGTGACCGTCTCACGTGATCACGCGCTGATCGTCCGGCGCGGCAGCGACTACTACCTCGACGATTCCGGATCGTTGAACGGCACCTACGTCAATCGTCGCCGGATCGACTCCCACCGCCTCTCCGACGGCGACGAGTTGCAGATCGGCAAGTACAAGCTCGCCTTCCTGCAACGCTGATGGCTTCGACCAACATCGAGAACGCGCAGATCGACCTGCCCGATCCGCCGGAAACGGATCCGCCCGAGCCGCACCCGCGCCCGAAGGCGGTCACGATCGGCGCCGTCTGCAAGGCGCTCGTCCAGGAGTTCCCGGACATCTCGATCTCCAAGATCCGGTACCTGGAGGAGCAGAAGCTGCTCGCTCCACGGCGCACCCAGGGCGGCTACCGGCTCTACACGCAGTCGGACATCGATCGTCTGCGGACGATCTTGCGCCTGCAGCGCGACGAGTTCCTGCCCCTGCGGGTGATCCGCCAGGAACTTGCCGGAGGCCGCGCCGAGCGCGAGGTGACGCCCCCCGGTGGCGGCGACCGCATGGGCGGCATGCGTCGCTCCGCGGTGGCGGTCCGCGACCCCGGCGCGCTCTATTCGCAGGAGGACGTGATCGAGGACACCGGCGCCGACGTCGCGCTGGTGCGCGAGCTCGTCGATTTCGGCGTGATCAAGGGTGAGACGCGCGGCGGCGCGCGGTTCTATGACGAGACCGAGCGGGAAATCGTCCGGGCCGTGTCTGAACTGGCGCGGTATGGCGTCGGCGGACGCAACCTGCGCGTGTTCCGCAGCTCGGCCGACCGCGAGGCGCAGCTCCTGCAGAGCATCCTCGCCCCGGCGTTGCGCTCGCGCAACCCCGAACGCCGCAAGGAGGCGATCGAAGCGCTGGAGAACCTCGCCTCGGTCACCACCCACCTCAAGCACCTGCTGCTGATCCGGGATCTGCGCAAGATCGCAACCTAGACCCGGTGGACCTCCGACAATATGTGCGTGCCATCCCGGACTTTCCCCGGGAGGGCATCCTGTTTCGCGACATCACGCCGCTGCTGCTCGACGCCGCGGCTCTCGATGCGGCGGTGGTCGCGTTGGCCGAGATGGTTGAGGGGCCCCAGGTCGACTTCGTCGTCGCCGCCGAGGCCCGGGGCTTCATCCTCGGCGCCGCCCTCGCCCGCGAGCTGGGCGCCGGCTTCGTTCCCGCCCGCAAGCCCGGCAAGCTGCCGGCCGAGACGGTCAGCGCCGAGTACACGCTGGAGTACGGGCTTGACGCGCTCGAGGTGCACTCCGACGCACTGGCTCACGGCGCCCGGGTGCTGCTCCACGACGATCTGCTGGCGACCGGCGGGACCGCCGGAGCGCTCTGCGAGCTGGTCTCCGCCCTCGGCGCGGAGATCGTCGGCTCCGCGTTCCTCGTCGAGCTGAGCTCGCTGGGGGGACGCGCTCGGCTGGCGCCGTGCCAGGTCCACGCCCTGATCACGTACGCGGACTAGGACCCCGCCCGCCCTCGTCCGCCCGTGGCCACCGCGCACCGTACTCGCCGTCTGGTCGCCTCCCAGCAGGACCTGTGGGACCTGGTAGCCGATCCGCATCATCTGCCGCGCTGGTGGCCGGGCGTCGAGCGGGTGGAGGGGGTCGGGGACGGCCGCTTCACGCAGGTGTTCCGCACCAAGCGCGGCCGGCCGGTGCGCGCCGACTTCCGCGTGCTGGAGTCCGATCGGCCGTGGAGGCGTGCCTGGGAGCAGGAGTTGCCGGGCACACCGTTTGCGCGGGTGCTCTCGGAATCGGTCATCGAGGTCCACCTGGAGCCGGCCGATGGCGGCACGGAGGTGACGATCGCCCAGCGCCAGAAGCTGCGCGGCTATTCGCGCACCGGAGGATTCCTGCTGCGACGCGCGACGCGCGCCAAGCTCGATGAGGCGCTCGACGGTCTGGAGAAGATCAGCGGCTGACGCGGCTGTGCCCGGCGATCAGACGCCGGTCATCGTGCCCTGGAGGATGACCGTGCCCGGCGCCTTGGGGTTCGCCGAGCTCTCGACGGTGACGATCAGTTCCTTGTAGTGCGAGGCGTTGGCGGGCAGGCCACCGGCGGTGGAGAGCTTGCCGCTCTTCGGCACGCCGGGGTTCACGAAGCCGAGGATCTTGGCGTCGGTGGGGGAGTTGTACAGCCAGACGGCGTACGCGTTGGGAGGGTGAGTCGTGTTCGGCGGGACGTTCTGAGCCACGATCGCGATGCCGTTGGTCGTGCCCTCGCGCAGGACCTCGGCGATCCCGGCGGCCTTGCTGCCCGCGGCCGGGGGGGTCAAATTGATTTGTGCGACCACCTTGGCGGCCGCCGAGGTGGACGACGTGGTCGTCGTCGAGGAGCTCGCGCTGGCGGCCGGCGTCGTCGCGCTGGCGGCCGGCGTGGACGTGGCGCTCGTCGGCGTCGAAGCGAGCTTGTTGGGCTTCTTCTTGGAACCGCCCGAGGTCACCAGAGCGATCACGCCGACGACGACGATGGCCACCACCAGCCCGATCACGACCAGCCCACCGAGGCGGGAGCTCCGCGGTCCCGAACTCGAATCGCTCGGCGGCTTGGGCTGGCGCGGGGGGGCGCCCTCCTCCAGTGGCTTGGGTTCCTTCGCCGGCTTGGGCGCGCGCCGGAGCCGGCCACGAAGCGACTTGCGCTTCTTCTCGGCCTCCATTACCGCGGCGCTCGTGCCGTCCTGCTCCGTGGCGCCTGTCGGCGGCTCCGCGGGCGTCGGCCCGTCGGGCTCGCTCGGTGGGGACTGCTCGGCAGCGCCGGCGGCCTCGACCGAGGCCGCTCGCTCGAGCATCGCCGACGACCACGGCGACGGCGGGGCGACGCGCACGGCGGAGGCCTCCGGCGGAATTTCGGGCAGCGGGTTGGAGGCCAGCGGGGCCAGCTCCGAGGAGACGACGCGGGCCCATGCCCGCTCGCCGGCCGATCTGGCCAGACGGTTGCGGACCGCCTCGACCTCGCCCTCGGGCAGTTGACCGAGCAGGTAGTCGCAGATCTGGGCTCGCGAGGGCTGGTCGATCCTCGTCTGCGGCCCCAGCGCGTCGAGCGCCGCCAGCGCCCGTTCCCGCACTCCGCCGGGGTTGATCGACAGCATGCGCGCGATCTCCTCGTAGCTGCGTCCGCGCCCGAGGACGAGCTGGAGGACCGCGCGCTGGTCCCCGGGAAGGCTGTCGACGGCTGACATCGCGCACAAGGGTAGATGAGCGCGCAGCCGGATGCTCGCCCTCCGCGTCCCGGCGGGGCACGGCCTCACCCCGGCCGCCCCCACTATCGTGGCGCGCGATGAGTCCCGGTGAGCCACCGACCCCCGAGCGGGACTTCGAGCGTCGCTACGGGCTTTTGGTCACCGAGCTCGCAGACGGGCTGGCGTCCGGACGCGTGGAGGTCCGCGACGAGCTCAAGCAGCCGGCTGGGCTCGTCCACGGCGGCATGTACGCGGCGATCGCCGAGTCGCTGGCGACCGCCGGCACCGATGCGGCGGTCGTCGCCGACGGCAACGTCGCGACGGGATTCTCCACCTCGACGAGCTTCCTGCGGCCGATCACCGCCGGCACGATCCACGCGACGGCCCGCGCCCGTCACCGCGGACGGACGACGTGGGTGTGGGAGGTCGAGATCTCAGACGACGCCGGGCGGGTGTGCGTGCTCACGCGCGCCACGGTGACCGTCTCCCCCGCCGGTTAGCTTGGATTGACCGGAACTGGGCGGGACGACCCTGGATCGGCGGATCCAGGCTCAGTGGCCCGACGTCGCGCTGGTGCTGGTGGTGGTGGCGCCCCGGCTCAGCCAGAACTGGGCGAAGCCGCGCAGGTCAGGGCCCGACAGGGTGCGCAGCATGTGCGTCCACGCGAGCGCGATCACCCCGCGGGTCCCGGGTCGCCGGGCGAGGATCACCGCCTGTCCGGAGGCGGCCAGGGCCGGGGTGAACGGCCCGCCCACCGCCTGGGCGATCGCCTCCAGACCGCCCGGCGGCTGGGGCGTGCCGTACATGAAGACGACGTTGCCGACCTCGAGCGCCTGCAGCAGCTGGTCGTTGGACAGCTCGGCGCCGTCGCGGAGCACGGCCTCCGGGATGTGGGGTCCGCTGGTCGGCGGGTTGGAGTCATACACGGGACGCAGCTCGCCAGGTCGCAGGTGCAGGTTGCCCTGGTCGCGATACCGCGTCCCCGGGCCGCTCTGCCCTGCGGTGACGCCGGGATCATCGCGACCTGCCAGCAGGCCGCCGGACAGCAGTGCGATCACGCCGATCGAGATCGCGAGCGCCGCGACCACGATCAGCAGCCGTTCCAGGCTTCGCCTCATCCGCCCTCGCCGCTGCCCGTCGCCGGTCGCCGGCGGATCACTCGGCGGCGGCCACCGAGCGTCTGCGCCGCCTGGCCTCCGGACGGGGCGCCTTGCCGGCCGCTGTGACCAGCTCGTCGATCGAGGCGCGCAGCGCGTCGGCCAGCGCTTCGAGGTCACGCAGCGCGTCGTAGTCGGCGTTGAGCCCGAAGTTCAGCTGCCCGTTGTAGCTCATGATCGCGATCCCGAGCGCCTGGTTGGCGGCCAGCGGCACCATCGGGAACATGGCCTCCAGCTGACGGCCGAGGAGATACAGCGGTATCTGCGGTCCGGGCACGTTGGTGACCACCAGATTGAACATCCGCTGGCGCGCCTGCAGCCGGGCGGCCTGCGCCATGATCGTGGGCGGGGCGAAGCCCGTGAGCTCGGTGAGCACCTGGGCGCCCACGGCCTGGCCGGAGTCCTTGATGCCGTCCATCGCGCGAGAGATCGTCAGCAGCCGCTGAACGGGATCCGTGAGCCCGATCGGCAGCGGCGCCCACATCGCGGCCACCCGATTGCCCAGGGCGCCGCGCTCGACGTCGGCCCGCACCGAGACGGGGACCATCGCGCGCAGAACGGTGTCCTCGGTGTCCTCGCCGTGGATCCGCAGGTAACGCCCCAACGCCCCGGCGACAGCGGCGAGGACGACGTCGTTGACGGTCCCGCCGAGCGCGTTCTTGGCCGCCTTGAACTGGGCCAGGTCGCCGCGTACCCACGTGAAGCGGCGGTGCGGGCCGATGCGGACGTTGAGCGGACTGTCGGGCGCGGACGCCGTCGCCAGGCGCGCGACTGCCCCAATCCCTCCGAGCGCCCGTCCGACCCGCGCAGCGACGTGGCGGGGCCCCCGCAGCGTCGCCCGCACGCCACGGACGATCTCCGTCGGCACGGTCGCGCGCTCGCGCAGCGCCTCGGCGAGCAGCTGTGCACCGGTCGGCAGGGGCCGCGGGATCCACTCGCCGTCGGGTGGTGCCACCGGCACGGGATCGGGGGAGGCGTCGAACAGGACCGTCGCGATATCGACACCGGAGATCCCGTCGACGAGCGCGTGGTGGGTCTTGGACAGCAGCGCGAAGCGATCCTCGGTGAGTCCCTCGACGAGCCAGATCTCCCACAGCGGCCGGGAGCGGTCGAGCGCCTGGGAGAAGATCCGCCCGCACAGGCGCTTGAGCTGGTCCTCGCCGCCGGGGTTGGGCAGCGCGGTATGACGGACGTGGAAGGCGACGTTGAAGTGGGGGTCGTCGACCCAGACCGGCCGGCCCTGGTTCAAAGGGACGAAAGCGAGCCGCTGGCGGTACCGCGGCACCAGGTGCAGGCGCGAGAGAATCTGATCGACGAGCTCGTCGTAGGCGGGGGCCTGCCCGTCGAACACCATGCAGCCGGCAACGTGCATGTGCGTCGCGTCGTGCTCGAGGTGCAGAAACGAGCTGTCGAGGCCCGTCAGGCGGTCGGGATTGGACATCGGCCCCGATTCTTGCAGGCCTGCCGGTGTGTGATGCGTGTCACGCAAGCGTGCTGGTTGGCCTGCCAGCCTCACCGGCTCATACATTTGACCTGCCGAATTGTCCCCGCCCGGTGCGGGGACAAGCGGGACCCAGTGGCCGGGAAGTCGTAGCACCGCACCCGGCCCAGGGCGATCGGTCGCCTGGCGCACAGCCGGCGAGCGGCCTAGTGAAGGGCCTGATCGTGTCTCTACTGAGCGCGCCGCGCGCTCGCGAGCCCGTCATTAGTCCCCGTAGGCGGTCGGTCGACGAATCAGGAGGTCCTCGGCTTGAGGTCCATGTTGAAGCTGCGCTGGATGCGCTCAGTACACGTAATCATTGCCGTCACGGTGCTCGTGGTCCCGGCTTCGGCGTTCGCGCTGACGCGCGCCACCGGCGCCGCCGGCTCGGCCACTGCGGCTGCGGCGACGCCACTCCCCGTGCTCGTTACTCCGAAGCAGGTCTCGCTCGGCGACGCAATCGAAGTCGCCGGTCAGGCGCCCGCGGTCGGGACGGGCGGCCAGGTCGTGCTGGAGGCCCGCTACGGGCGCCAGAGCGCCTGGCAGCGGCTGTCGACGACATTCGTCACCCGCCACGGGACGTTCGCGTTCCATGCCCATCCACGCCACTCGGGTCTGCTGCGAGCGGTGCCGGCAGGCGGCCACATGGCCGCCACGGCCCCGGGCGGGACGCGGACGATCGTGGCGAAGACCAGTCCGGACGACGTCGCGTCTCGCCGTGTGACCTCCTTCAAGGTCGCGGCCGAGATGCGGGCAACCAGGCGCCAGCACGATGTTCTGGCCGGAGACCCCGTCTACGTGGCCGGCCGCCTGCTCCCCGGGCGGGCCGGGCGCACCGTTGCCCTCCAGGGCCACTCGGCCGCCGGCTGGCGGACGCTGGCGCACGCCCGCACCGGGGGACGCGGCGGTTTCGCCGTGCGATACACCCCGGGTGCAACGGGCATCGGACGCCATCTGCGCGTGCTGTTCAAGGGCGACCGCGGCAATGCCCGGTCAGTCGACGGGGCGGGAGCCATGACCGTCTACCAGCAGAGCCTGGCGTCCTGGTATCAGGACGGCGGCAGCACCGCCTGCGGGTTCCATGCCGGTCTCGGCGTCGCCAACAAGACGCTGCCGTGCGGCACCAAGGTCCGCTTCCGCCACGCCGGTCACACGGTCACCGCGACGGTGGACGACCGTGGCCCGTACGTCGGGGGTCGCGAGTGGGACCTCAACCAGAACACCGCCGCGGCCCTCGGCTTCGACGGCGTCGGCACCGTGTGGTCGGCCAACTGACCCTGGCCCGACGGTGACGGACGACAGAGCCCCGCGGTCTTCCGGCCACGGGGCTCTGTCTCGTCTGGAGCCTGACCTAACGTCTTGGAGTGATGCCTCCGCGCTGCATCGCCCATCTCGATATGGACGCGTTCTACGTGTCGGTCGAGCTGCGCCGGCGTCCGGAGCTTCGCGGCCGTCCGGTGATCGTCGCCGGGACCGGTCCGCGGGCGGTTGTCACCACGGCCTCCTACGAGGCCCGGCGCTTCGGGGTGGGCTCGGCGATGCCGGCCGCCCGGGCGCGGCGGTTGTGCCCACACGGGATCTACCTCGCGCCTGACTTTCCCTACTACCGCGAGGCGTCGGCGCAGGTCATGGCCCTCGTCCGTGCCAGCGCGCCGGCGATCGAGGTGGTCGGCCTGGACGAGGCCTATCTCGAGCTCACCGGCTTGCCGGCCCCCAACGCGCAGATGCGGGCCCTGACGCTCGCCATCGAGCGCCAGACGGGGCTCGGTTGCTCGATCGGGATCGGGCCCTCCAAGCTCGTGGCCAAGGTCGCCTCCGACGCCGAGAAGCCGCGCGGGTTTGTCGTGCTGACCCGGAAGGAGGCGTGCGCGCGCTTTCGCGACGCTCGCTGTGGGCTGATCCCCGGGATCGGGCCCAAGACGGCCGAGCGCCTGCGCGCCGGCGGTCTGGACACGCTGGGCAAGCTGGCCGACGCCGCGCCCGAGCGCCTGGCGGCGGCCTTCGGACCCCGGCTGGGGGCCGAGCTGCAGCGCCGCGCACGCTTCGAGGACGATGCTCCCGTCACCCAGGAGCGCAAAGTCGTCTCCGAGTCACGCGAGACGACGTTCGACACCGACATCACCTCGCTCCGGGAGCTGGAGGTGGTGCTCGGCGACCTGGTGACCAAGCTGTGCGACGGGCTGGCACGGCAGCGGCGGCGCGGCCGGACGATTGGGATCAAGGTCCGCCTTGACGATTTCTCGACCCACACCCGCGCTCGTACGCTCGCCGAGCCGGTGGCCGGCGCCGAACGAGTCGGTCCGGTCGCTCTCGATCTGCTGCGCCGCTTTGCCCCGCCCCGGCCGGTGCGGCTGCTGGGCGTGCGCGTGGCCGGGCTGGAGACCGCGGAGCCCGACGCGGCCGAGCAGCTCAGCCTCGCGTTCTGACCCGCCGGCCAGTGGGGCTAGTACAGCGCGGAGGCGAGGCGCCGGCGCGAGTCGCGCGCCAGCGGATTGTCGACGCCGAGCTCGTCGAGGATCCCGACGACGACGCGGCGGATGTCGTCCCGCGCCCCATCGGACGACGGCAGCGCGCCGATCAGCAGATCCAGCGCTCGCTCGTCGTTGCCCTCGTCCAGCGCCGCGAAGGCATCCTTCAGGTCGGGCGCGCCCTCGCGGCGAGCCAGCGCGATCCGCGCGGCGATCGCGTCGGCGGCGAAGCTGCCGGGCACCTCGCGCACGAGCGCCAGGGCACCGTCGTCGTCGCCGCGGGCGAGGAGCATGCGGGCCAGCGGCACCGCCGCCTCCGCGCGCGCCGGCTCAAGCTCGATGGCCCGGCGCAGCGATTCCTCGTCGCCACGCGCGACGAGCTCGTCGGCCTCGGAGGGCAGCAGCGAATTCAGGAAGGCCTCGACGGCCGTCGGAGGCTGGGCGCCGACGAACTCGGCGACCACCTGGCCGTCGCGAAACGCCTTGACCGCGGGGATGCTCTGAATCTGGAAGCGGCTCGCGACCGCCGGGTTGGCGTCGACGTCGAGCTTGGCGAGCTCCACCTGGCCCTCGCGGGCGGCCACGCCGCGCTCGATCACGGGTCCGAGCTGGCGGCAGGGTCCACACCACTCGGCCCAGAAGTCGACAACCACCGGGAGCGTCGTGGAACGCTCGATGACGTCGGTCTCGAAGGTGGCGTCTGTGACATCCATCATCCCTTGATGGTAGCTACGCCGATCGTGTAGACACACAATGGTGATTGAGCGAGATGGCGTGACGCTGGCACTGGACGACAGCGGTGAGGGCTTACCGGTGGTGCTCGCCCACGGGCTGACGGCCACGCGCCGCTATGTCGTGATGGGCTCGAGCGCGCTGCAGCGCTCTGGGCACCGCGTGATCGCCTATGACGCCCGGGGCCACGGAGCCTCCTCGCCGGCGCCCGACCCGGGTCAATACACCTACGAGGAGCTCGGCCGCGACCTCGAGGCGGTGCTCGACGGCCTGGGGATCGAGCGGGCGGTGCTCGCCGGGGCCTCGATGGGCGCCCACACGCTGCTGTGGCTGGCGCTGGCCCGACCGGAACGGGTCGCCGGCCTGGTCGTCATCACCCCCGCCTATGACCCGCAGAGCAACGACGACCCGCAGCGCCTGGCGCGCTGGGACGCGCTCTCGGACGGGCTGCGCAACGGAGGGATCGAGGGGTTCGTCGAGGCGCAGGGCGAGCCGGCGGTCCCCGAGCGCTGGCGCGAGACGGTGATCAAGGTGATCCGCCAGCGCCTGGCGCAGCACGAGCGTCTCGACGCCGTCGCCGACGCTCTGCACGTCGTGCCGCGCTCGCGCCCGTTCGGCGGTGTGCCGGACCTGGCGGCAATCACCGTCCCCACGACGATCGTCGCCTCCGACGACGAGGTCGATCCCGAGCACCCCCGGGCCGTCGGCGAGGCCTACGCGGCTGTCATCCCCGGCGCCCGCCTCGTCACCGACGAGCCGGGTCGCTCGCCGACGGCCTGGCAGGGCAGCCAGCTCTCGCGGCTGATCGCCGAGGTGGTCGAGCAGGCGGAGCTCTGATCTGGACGTGAGCGTGCACGGCCCCGGGAGCGGCTACTCGGGCACGCCGCTGCCGCGCAAGCTCGGCATCAAGCCGCAGGCCAGACTGGCGCTCGTCAACGCGCCCGAGGGGTTTGACGACATCCTGGGCGAGCTGCCGCCCGGGGTGGTCGTGCGCCGGCGCGCTGCGGGCGCGCGGTGCGACGTGATCGTGGCCTTCTGCCGAGACCGGGGGAAGCTGGAGCGCGGCCTGCCCCGGTGGCGCACCGCGCTCCACGAGGCCGGTGGGCTATGGATCGCCTGGCCCAAGCGAGCCTCGGGGATCGACACCGACCTGGGAGATGGGGTCGTGCGCGAGCTGGGGTTGGCGGCCGGGCTGGTCGACAACAAGGTGTGCGCGATCGACGCGACCTGGTCAGGCCTGCGCTTTGTCTATCGGCTCGCCGACCGTCGCTGAGCGCTGCGCAGCACGTACACACGGGCGCAGCCGAAGCGGTGCACGGCGCCGATCAGCGGCCCCAGCGGCTTTGTCAGGTTCGCGCGGTGCCGGCAGTCGGCGACGAGCAGGGCGGCTCCCGTGGACGTGACGAACGCGCGGGCCCGGGCCGGCGCCATCCGGCCGCGAAAGAGCGCGTCGACCCGACGGGCGCGACCGAAGTAATCGCGGCTCCAGTAGCCGTGGCCCACCCAGACCGCGCGTCCCGTCTGCGAGGGCACGACGAGCGCGAACGGGGTGGGGGAGAGCACGCCGCCCGCCGGCGCGTGGTCCGCCACCCAGCTCAGTGCTCGGGCATCGGGGCCGGGGAGGTAATACTGCACGAGCTTCTCGTTGCGGGCGGTGTTGACCATCTTGCGCGCGACGTAGGCCAGCCCCGGGACGGTGAGCAGACCGATGACGAGCATGCCGACCGGCCACCGCACGCGTAGCCGCTGCCCGCCCCGGACCGCCAGCACCGCCAGCGGGAGGCTGAGTCCCTGCAGGGCATGGGGGGCGAAGGAGTCGTTGACGAAGTACGTGATCAGGCAGGCCGCGATCCACAGCAGCAGGATCTGTTCGATCACGTCCCCCCGCGGGCGGCGCACCCCGAGTGCGGCGATCAGCGCCAGCGGCCCCAGCCCGGCGAGCAGCACGAGCGCCGGCAGCCGGGGGATCACCTCGTAATGGGAGGCGAGCTTCCACGCAGGGTCGGTTCGCGCCAGCAGCGCGTAGTAGCCGAGCGGCAGAGCGGCGCCGAGGACCGCGACCCCGAGCGCGATCCAGTGGCGCCCGCGCTGGAGGACGAACAGGCCGGCGAAGATCACGATCAACGTGATCCCCTGCCAGGGATGCAGCCACGAGGCGACGAGCGCGGCCAGCGCCGCCACAATCACCGGCCGGACACCACGATCGGACGTGAGCGTCCGCTCGACGGCCAGCAGCGCCACCGGCACGAGCGCCAGGGCGAACGCGCTGGGCACATAGCCCCATACCTTGTCGGCGGCGAGCAGCTCGTCGGCGAGCAGGTACAGCGAGAACCGAAACGACCCGCCGCCGAGCTGCGTCCAGCTGAACAGGGCGGCCAGCGGGGTGAACAGGAACAGCGACAGCACGACCACGGCGGCGCGGGCGGCGAGCTGATCGGCGAACGTCCGCCGTGCCAAGGCGACGGCGCCCAGCAGCAGGGCGACGATCGCGACCGGCTTGAACAGCTGATAGGCGAGTGCCAGCGACAGCCCGATCCGGTGAAGCCCCCCGATGATCGTGAAGATCGGCTCCAGGTAGACGTGCCCGCTCGGCGCCAGGCTGAACAGATCCGAGGCCAGCCCGTGAGCGCCCGCGTCCCTGGCCCACGCGAGGTACTGCAACTGATCGGCGCCGAGGACGCCGTCCGCGCCGATCAGACCGTCGGCACCCGTGAAATGCGCGTGCGCCTGTCCGGCATGGACGAGCAGCAGGACGAGCGGAAACAGCCCCCAGGCGGCCAGCGCCGCCAGGAGGGCCTTCTCGATGCCCGTGACCCGCGGGACGCTCTGTGCCATCGCGAGCCCTGATCCCGGCGCGGACGGACTCACGTCCGTCCGCGCCGGGTCAGCCGGCGGTTGTTACCCGGCGCTCACGTGGTTGACCTTGTTGACGGGCGCGAGGTAGCCGTTGCCGCGGAAGTCGACGGTGACCCGCAGCGGGACGGTGCCCTTGCCGTGCGTGCGCCTGAACGAGGCCTGAGCGGTGAACTTGCAGTCGCCGCCGACGGGGGCGACCACGATCGCCAGCGGGCGCTTGCCGTTGTAGTACCGCACGCCGACCTTGCCGGTGCAGCGGTTGACGGCCGGGATGAAGCTCGCCCCCTGAAGCGTGCCGGTCGTGATGAACGTGTACGGCGACTTCTTGTCGGTGCCCGGCGACGTGTGCGGGGAGAAGCGCGGCACAGGCCGGCGGTCGGGCTCGGTGAAGAACGTCGCGTCGGCGCCGTAGGAGACCGGCCCGACGACGGGAACCGCCACGATCCGGTAATGGAACAGGGTCGCGGGCGCCAGGCCCGGGAGCTGCACCGAGACGGGCAGTGGTGTGGCCACGATCGGGGTCAGGGGCGTGAGCGGGGTCTGCAGGCCATAGCCGGGGGTCAGCCCGTACTGGACCTGCCAGCTGGTTGCGCCGCCGTTGGCGTTGATCAGTCCGGTCGGGGTGGCCAGCGTCTTGCGGACGTTGAGTGCCACGCCGGTGACGACAGCGGGCGGCGGGTGCCCGCCAGTGGTGAAGTGGCGGGTCGCTCCGAACGCCGTGCCGGCCGTGCTCGTCGCGGCGATCCGGTAGTAGTAGACCGTCCCGGGCGTCAGCCCGCCCAGCGGCCGGGCGACGTCGACGACCTTCGTACCGCTGCCGATGGCGTGCGAGGCACTGTCGATCCCGAGGTTGGGGGTCGGGCCGTATTCGAAGACATATCCGGTGGCCACACCGTTGGGGTTGACGCTGCCATGCAGGACGACGCCCGTCTGGCTGACCTTCGTCGCCGGTCCGGTCGTGGCCGTCGGAGACGCGGCCAGCGCCGCAGCGGGCAGGCACCCCGCAATTACGAACACCACCGCCAGGATCTTCGGGATGCGCTTCACTGCGACCTCCTCCGCCAGGATTGACATCGTTTTATACCGGGCCGGGGGCCGAAGTTGCGCTCGGGCACACCGAGCCGACCCGCTCGGGGCAGTAGGTTGTTCGCCGTGATCTTCTACCGACCTGCCGAGCGCGACCACGAGCTGCTGCCACACGATCCGTTCAAATCGCTCGTCGCCCCTCGCCCGATCGGGTGGGTCTCGACGATGGCCGCCGACGGCTCGGTCAACCTCGCCCCCTACAGCTTCTTCAACGCGATCGGGGAGGGACCACCGATGCTGGCCTTCTCCAGCCACGGCGCCAAGGACTCCTCGACGTTCGCGGGCGAGCTCTCGGAGTTCGTGTGGAACCTGGTGAGCCTCGAGCTGCGCGAGGCGATGAACGAGACCTCGGCCGCGCTTCCGCGGGGCGCCAGCGAGTTCGAACACGCGGGCCTGGAGATGGCCCCATCGCGTCTGGTCACCCCCCCGCGGGTGGCCGCCGCCCGCTGTGCGATGGAGTGCCGGGTGGTCCACCACCTGCGCTTGCACGACCTCGAGGGCCACGAGACGCGCCAGAACCTCGTGATCGGTCAGGTGGTCGGCGTCCACCTCGACGAGTCGGCGATCGTCGACGGCGTCGTCGACACGGCTGCGCTGAACCCGGTGGCGCGGCTCGGCGGCCCGGCCGACTACTCGGCGCTGGGTGAGATCTTCAAGATGACGCGCCCCGCGTCCTAGGTTGCCCGTGATGGGCGGGCTAATGTCACCAGTCTGATGATCAACGTTGAGCACATCGAAAGCTGGCGCGGGCAGCCGGTACTCGACCCCGCCGGCGAACAGCTGGGCAAGCTCGAGGAGATCTACTTCGACAAGTCCAGCGGCACGCCGCTGCTGGTGACGATCAAGAGCGGACTACTCGGACGTCACTCGAAACTCGCCCCCATCGACGGCGCCAGCGTCTCGCGTGAGTACGTGCGCCTCGTGCATGACAAGGGCACCGTCGACAGCGCCCCCGAGGCCGTCGGCGACGGGGCGCCCGATCCGGCGGCGCTCGACGCCGTCGGCGCCGCCTACGGACTGAAGTTCTCCGAGCGGGTGGAGCTCGAGACCTCGGGCGAGGCCGAGGCGCGGCGCGCCGAGGCGGAGGCCGCGCGCGCCCGCGCCGACCAGCTGGCCCGGGAGGCGGGCGAGAAGATCGAGGCCCGCGACGCCGCCCACGAGCGCGCGCACGGTGCCAGCGAAGCCGCCACCCAGGCCGAGCGGGATGCCGAGGAAGCCCGCCAGGCGGCGCTGGACGCGCGCGAGAAAGCCCGCCGCTACGACGATGAGTGAGATCCCGCGTCGCCGGCTCGGCGACAGCGACCTGGAGGTCTCCGAGATCTCCCTGGGATCGTGGCTGACATACGCCGGGGGCGTGGAGCGCGACCAGACCGAGGCGTGCACGCGAGCTGCCTTCGACGCCGGCATCAACTTCTTCGACACGGCGAACGCCTACGGACGAGGTGCTGCCGAGTCGGCCTGGGGCGAGATCCTGGCCGACTACCCGCGCGACTCGTTCATCCTCGCCACCAAGGCCTTCTTTCCCATGTCCGATGAGGACCAGGGGTTGTCGGCAATCCAGATCGCCAAGCAGCTCGACGCGTCGCTGCAGCGACTGCAGACCGACTACATCGACCTGTATCAGTGCCACCGCTTCGACGTCGAGACGCCGATCGAGGAGACGATGGAGGCCCTCGGCGACGCGGTGCGATCGGGCAAGGTCCGCTACGTGGGGTTCAGCGAGTGGACGCCACGCCAGATCACTGCTGCTCTGGCGGTGGCCGGCGCGGTCAACCTCGTCTCCTCCCAGCCGCAATACTCGATGCTGTGGCGCGCCCCCGAGGCCGAGCTGATCTCGCTGTGTGAGACCAACTCGATCTCGCAGATCTGCTGGTCCCCCCTCGCCGAGGGCGTCCTGACTGGCAAGTACCGGCCCGGGGAGGCGCCGCCCGGGGACTCGCGCGCCGCCAGCGACGCGATGAGCGCCTTCATCAAGCCGCGTCTCACCGACGAGACGCTCACCGCGGTACAGGGCCTGGCGCCGATCGCCGGGGAGCTGGGGCTGAGCATGGCCCAGCTGGCGATCGCCTGGGTGCTACGCCAGCCCAACGTCGCCTCGGCGATCATCGGTGCCTCACGTCCCGAGCAGGTCCACGACAACGCCGGCGCAGCCGGAGTGACGCTCAGCCCAAACACGCTCGCGGCGATCGACGAGGCGCTGGGCGACGTGCCGGTGACCGAGCCGACGCTCGCCCCGGGCGCCTCCGAGGGCGTCCGCCACCGCGGCTGAACGAGCGTCGGTAACCTGGGCGCCGTCAGATGGCGCCCTGACGTGAGCGATGCTCCGAACCGCCCGCACGGAACAAGGGCTGATGGCTCCTTTCGCGAACGACGGAGGGACCTGTGCACGTGGACGGAAGAGAACTGGGCGCGATCTTCGCCGGCGGAGCGACGGGCGCGCTGTCGCGCGTCTGGCTGGGAACTGAGTTCCCGGGGGACGCCGGCGGCTGGCCCTGGCTGATCTTCGCCATCAACATCAGCGGGTCGGTCGCGCTTGCCTACTTTGCGACCCGCCTACAGGAGCGCGTGCCGCAGTCGACCTATCGCCGGCCGCTGCTCGGCACCGGCTTCTGCGGCGCCTACACGACCTTCTCGACGATGCAGGTGGAGATCCTGGCGATGCTCGACCACGGCCGTGACGGGCTGGCCGCCGGCTACGCCACCGCCAGCGTGGCCGCCGGCTACGCGGCGATCTGGTTGACGACGGCCGCCGTTCGCCGCTCGCGGCTGGCCGGATGAGCGCCTGGGCGTGGATCGGCGTCGCCGTGCTCGGTGGGGTGGGGGCGATCGCGCGGTTTGTCATCGACGGCCGGATCTCCGAGCGCCTCGACGGCGACTTCCCGTTCGGGACGCTGGCGATCAACCTCAGCGGCGCCCTGCTGCTCGGACTGCTGACCGGCCTGGCGCTGAGCGGCGATGCCCTCGTGCTCGCGGGGACGGCCACGCTGGGCTCGTATACGACCTTCTCCACCTGGATGCTCGAGACCCAGCGCCTCGTCGAGGACGGCGCCGTTCGCGCGGGAGCGGTCAACGCCGTGCTCAGCGTGGTCGTCGGGGTCGCGGCCGCGGCTCTCGGGCGAACGATCGGAGCGAACCTGTGAACGAGGACTGCCTGAAGCTGACGACCTACTTCGGGGAGCGGGATCGTTCCGGTGGCCGGCTGCTGGCCGACGTGCTGCTTGACATCTACGGCGAGCATCGCGCGGCGGCGAGCATCCTACTGCGCGGCAGCGAGGGTTTCGGCCGCCTGCACCATCGCCACACCGACCGGCTCCTGTCGCTCTCCGAGGACCTGCCCGCCGTCTCGATCGCCGTCGACAGCCGGGCACGCGTTGAATCGCTGCTCGAACGGGTCCTGCAGGTCAAGCGCCGGGGCCTCGTCACGCTCGAGCGAGCCCGGATGCTGACCGGCGAGCTGGGCGAGGTGCGTCTGCCCGACCAGCTGGGGGAGGCGACCAAGCTGACTGTCTACGTCGGTCGCCACGAGCGCGCCGGCGGACGCCCGGCGTTCGTCGCGGTCACCGAACTGCTGCGCCACCTCGGGCTCGCCGGCGCAACCGTGCTGCTCGGCGTCGATGGCACGCGCCAGGGACGCCGCACCCGGGCGACGTTCTTCGGATCCAACGCCGAGGTCCCGACGATGATCATCGCGGTGGGGGCGGGGGACCGGATCGCCGCGGCCCTGCCCGAGCTCGGCGGGCTGCTACGCGATCCGCTGGTCACGCTCGAGCGGGTCCGAGTGTGCAAGCGCGATGGCCTGCTGCTCGCCCGTCCCCACAGCCTGCCCGGCACCGACGAGCGCGGGCTGGCGATCTGGCAGAAGCTCATGGTCTACACCTCGCAGGCCGCCACTCACGACGGGCGGCCGCTGAGCCTGGAGATCATCCGCCGCCTGCGCCACTCCGAGCTGGCCGGCGCGACCAGCCTGCGCGGCGTCTGGGGGTTTCACGGGGACCATCCACCGCACGGCGACAAGTTGTTTCAGCTGCGCCGCCATGTGCCGGTGCTGACGATCACCGTCGATACGCCGCCGCGCACCGCCCGCGCCTTTCACATCATCGACGAGCTGACGACCGAGCAGGGTCTGGTGACCAGCGAGATGGTGCCGGCGGTCGCCGCCCTGAGTGAGTCCGAGCAGGTCGGCGGCCTGCGCCTGTCCAGGCATGATTTCTGAATCAGCCAGTCCTGCGGGCGTTGTAGCGTGAAGCGAGTCCTGGAAAGTGTTGACAACAGCTCGCTGACGGCCGTCGAGTCGTTCTTCACGACCCTGTTCACGGGCGACGCCGCCGGCGGCTCGTGGCTGCCGGCGCTGCTGGCGGCGACGCCCTTCAGCGACCGCCTCGGCGAGCTCGTGCAGGCGCCCGGCTGGCTGCAGACCCAACTGGCGGTTCCCGGCGCCAGCGGCCGGCTGGCCTGTTTCGAGTACCCGGCGGCGGCGTCCAAGCGACTCCTCGCCTGGTACATCGACCATCCGGACCGGCTCGTGTGGTCGCCCGGCGCCGGGGCGAACGTCTCCGCGCAAACGGTGCGGCTGCGGCGGGTGCTGATCGACGACGACCCGCCCGGCACGCGCGCGCGGGCCCAGGAGCGGGCCCACGATCTGCTGGCCCGCAGCTCGGGGCTGACGCCGGCGTGGTGGCGCTTCGAGGAGCTGAAGACGCTTCACTGCGTGCTCATCACCGAGCGTCTGGTGGTCACGATCCAGGGCGAGCCGGGCGGCGGACTGCCGCCGGCGACGCCGTGGTACCCGCGGCGCTCGCAGCTCGTCCGCAACCTCGAGGCGGCCCGTCATCTCGCCGACGGCAAGCGCTTCGCCACGCTCGTGCTCTCGCAACGGCCGCTGTCCGACGCGGCTGACGAGCACCTGGAGCGCATCCTGCCCGAGGCGGCTCCGCACCTCGACGAGCTCGAGCGCCGGGAGCTGCACGATGCCTATCTGGGCAATCTCACGTGGGATCAGGCCTGCGACGCCGTCGGCATCCCGCGTGGCACGCTGCCCGACGCCGAGGCAGCGCGCGAGACCTAGCACTCCGAGGCGGCCGGACAGCAGTCCGGGGCGCGCCTGCCCGGCCATGCCAGGCGAGGTACGATCGGCGCCCGTCCGGCGCGAGGACGCGCACCACAGGATTTCAGACGACACCTACCCCGCTGTCCGGGGACGCAAAGGGAGGATTTCCATGGCCGACTACGCAGTTGTCAATCCGGCGACGGGGGAGACCGTCGCCGAGTACCCGACGATCTCCGACAACGATCTGCGCGACGCCATCGCGCGCGCCGACAAGGCGCATACCAATTGGGCTGGATCGTCGACCGTCCAGGAGCGCGCGGCGCTGGTGGGCCGTGTCGGAGAGCTTCACATTAAGCAGCGCCAGCGCCTGGCCGAGATCATCGTGCGCGAGATGGGCAAGCCAATCGAGCAGGCGCTCGGCGAGGTCGACTTCGCCGCGGCGATCTATGCCTACTACGCCGAGCGCGGCCCGGCGCTGATGGCCGACGAGCCGATCGAGTTGCTCGAAGGGGATGGCTCGGCGCTCGTGCGCCGCAGCTCCTACGGCGTGCTCCTGGGGATCATGCCGTGGAACTACCCGTACTACCAGGTGGCGCGGTTCGCCGGTCCCAACCTCGTGGTCGGCAACACGATCCTGCTCAAGCACGCGCCCCAGTGCCCGGAGTCGGCCGAGGCGATGGAGCAGATCTTCCACGAGGCCGGGTTCCCACCCGATGTGTACATCAACATCTTCGCGACCAACGATCAGATCGAATGGGTGATCGCCGACCCGCGGGTGCGGGGCGTTTCGCTGACCGGCTCGGAGCGCGCCGGCGCCGCTGTCGCCGAGATCGCCGGGCGCAACCTCAAGAAGGTCGTGCTCGAGCTCGGCGGCTCTGACCCGTTCATCGTGCTCGGCTCCGACGACATGGATGCGACCGTCGAGCAGGCGGTCGGCGCGCGGCTGGAGAACTCCGGCCAGGCCTGCAACGCCGCCAAGCGGTTCATCGTCCTCGACGACCTTTACGACTCGTTCATGGGGAAGTTCAGCGCGGCGCTGACCGCGGTCAAGCCGTCGGATCCAAATTCGTCGGACACGACGGTCGGCCCACTCTCCTCCGCGACGGCCACCGACCGGCTCGCCGACCAGGTCAAGCGGGCCGTGGACCAGGGAGCCACCCTGGTGACCGGCGGCGATCACGAGGGCAACTTCTTCGAGACGACGATCCTCACCGACATCACAGTCGAGAACGACGCCTACCGCGAGGAGTTCTTCGGCCCAGTGGCGTCTGTCTACCGCGTCAAGTCAGAGGATGACGCCGTGCGGCTGGCCAACGACACCCCGTTCGGACTGGGTTCCTACGTGATGACCAACGACGCCGAGCAGGCGATGCGCGTGGCCGACCAGATCGAGGCCGGCATGGTGTTCGTCAACGCCGCCGGGCTGGAGGGCGCCGAGCTGCCGTTCGGTGGCGTCAAGCGCTCCGGTTTCGGCCGCGAGCTCGGTCGCTTCGGCGCCGACGAGTTCGTCAACAAGAAGATGATCCGGGTGGCGTGACGCTGCGCCCAGCCTGATTGCCTTGCCCGGCGCGCCGCGACGGCGCGCCGGGCCCCGGGGCGCGGCAGGTCATTCAGGCGGGGGGGTCAAAGACATACGTCACGTCCTCGAACGCGTCGGCGGCGAGCACATACGCGAAGCGCAGCCCGCCACCGCCGGCGGCCTCGATCGAATGGATCGCGGAGCCGGGGATGAACACCGTCGTGCCCGCCGCGACGTCGGTCGCGGTGCCGTCGATCGTGACGGTCCCGGAGCCCTTAAGGATGACGTAGATCTCCGCCTGCTCGTGGTGGTGTGCGCGCAGGCAGCCGCCGGCCGTCAGACGCGCGACGCCGGCCGTGAGCGCCCCGCTGGGCGTCAGGCCGGCGCTGATCAAGGTCTTCCACTGCACGTCGCCGCGTCGCGCGAGCTGGTCGGGAGGCCAGCTCTCCCAGCTGGCCGAGGCCGCGTCGACGATCACCGACGCCTGATCGATCGTCACGTGCTCACCGGACGGGTATCGGGCTTGGGGGAGTGGTGTCAAGCCCGTGTTGGACGCCGTGGTACTGCATGTAGCCGGCATAGCCGATGTCGAGCGCGAACAGGGCGACGACAGCGATGAGCGCCAGGCGACGGCGGTGGTCGACGACCGAGGCGGCCGCGACGTAGAAGACGGGAGCGGCCAGGAAGATGATCCGCCCGGCATCGAAGGACACGGTCATCGCGATGACGCACAGCGCGACCAGAACCAGGCCACGGCGGGCGAAGGGCAGGCTTCGGAGCGCGAATGGCGCCAGGAGCCACAACGGACCGAACGCGTAGGCGACCCGTTTGAGCTGGCCGGTGGTCAGGACCTGGCGGAAGACATCGATCCGCGCCTTGAGGAACGGACCGCCGTATCCGGGGGTGTACTGGCCCCCCACCGCGGAGACGGTCACTCGCAGCAGGATGTACCCCGTGATCGGAGCAGCTGCGACGAGCGCGACGTCACGCAGCGCCGCGCGGTCGATCGGTCGCTGTGCCCACACCGCGTATGCGAACGGGATCAGGAACAGGCTCGTCTCCTTCACCGCCACGCCGACCAGGATCGCCAGCGCCAGCGCCAGCTTCTGGCGCCGCACGATGAACAGGCATCCCAGGACCATCACGAGCGTCGTCGCCGGGTCAATGCTTCGACCGTGCCGGAGCAGGACGACCAACAGATTCGGAGAGACGGCGAAACCGACCGCCAGCGCGCCGGCGAGTCGCGCGGAGACCTGGAAGTCGCGCATCAGGGCGTACAGCGCCCCGCCGCTGGCGGCGATCGCGAGCAGCGCGAGTAGCTGAAAGGAAACGACCTGGGAGAACGGCAGCACGTGAACCAGCCACGGCACGGCGATCCGGTCGGCGTAGGGAAAGCTGTGCGGACCGGTGGGGTGCGTGGCCATGCGCACGTAGAACGGCTCATCGCCGGTGATCCCGCGCTCGTGTTCAAGGACCGCGTCAGCGATCCCGGCGACCGCCAGACAGACCGCGCCGACGACGACCGGGGGCGGAAGCTTCGGCGTTCTGCGGCCCTCGGCTGCTAGTGGCTCGGACACAGGCGTCGCCACGTTCACAGACATGGCGCTCCTGCCCAGACGGTCACGCTCATTGCGCCACCAACGCTACAAGCAGTAGGGGAGTGACAGCATTGCCCGGGTGCCGCGCATCGCCACCATCGGCGTCTACGAGTTCGATGCCGCCGGCTTCATCGACACCCTCGACGAGGCCGGGGTCACCCAGCTGATCGACATTCGCCAGCGCCGCGGCGTGCGCGGGCCGCATTATGCCTGGGCCAACTCCCAGCGTCTGCAGCGGCTGCTCGCCGATAACCGGATCGGATACGAGTACCACCCGGAGCTCGCCCCGGACACCGAGCTGCGCCAGCTCCAGTACCGCGAGGACGATCGCCAAGGGGTCGGCAAACGCTCCCGCGTGCACCTCGCGCCCGAGTACATCCGCCGGTACACCGAGGAGATCCTCGATCTCGTGCCCCTGGAGCCGCTCGTCCGCCGGCTGCCGGTTCACGGGATCGGCGCGCTGATGTGCGTCGAGGCCACCGCGCAGGCCTGCCATCGCTCGCTCGTCGCCGATCGGCTGGCTGAGCGCTTTGGCTTCGAGGTCGTGCATCTGGAGCCGGGGGGCCTGGAGCCGGCCGATCACGGCGGCTACTGATCTGTCCTCGCCGGTGGCGCGGCCGCACGGCACCGCGCCACCGGGACGGGGAGAGGCTCAGCCGGCGAACGAGTGGAACTCGCCCAGCGGCTGCGGGAGCCGGGGCGTGAACGGCTTGAACTGGTACGGCTTGCCGGTGTCGAACCCCGCCTTCTTGGCCGCCGTGGGGTCCGCGAACGGCG
>DATAUL010000367.1:0-10261 GCA_036268255.1 Solirubrobacteraceae bacterium
AAGAGAAACGACTCCGCCGACCGAAGGGCGGAGAAGAAGGGAATTGCATATGACTGACGCCGTTACGCGCGTCTCCGTCGAGATCGAGGGGAAAGAGATCTCGTTCGAAACCGGCAAGCTTGCCAAGCAGGCTTCCGGAGCCGTCGTCGTCCGTGCGGGCGAGACCATGGTTCTCTGTACCGCGACCGCGGGGAACCTCCGCGACGTGGACTTCCTCCCCTTGACGGTTGACGTCGAGGAGCGGATGTACGCAGCCGGGAAGATTCCCGGCTCGTTCTTTAAGCGCGAGGGCCGCGCGGGGGAGAAGGCAACGCTCACCGCGCGCCTGATCGACCGTCCGATCCGCCCGCTGTTCCCCAAGGGCTGGCGTCGTGAGACCCAGCTCGTGGCGCTGCCGATGTCGGTTGACCACGTCAACCCCTACGACATGCTCGCCATGAACGGCGCGTCGGCCGCGCTGATGGTCTCCGACATCCCGTTCCCGGCGCCCGTCGGCGCCGTGCGCGTCGGCAAGATCGACGGCAACTTCGTCGTCAATCCCGACGAGGAGGCGCTGCTGGACGGTGCCGATCTCGACCTGATCGTCGCCGGCACCGAAGAGGCCATCCTGATGGTCGAGGCGGGCGCCAACGAGATCCCCGAGGCCGAGATCCTCGATGCGCTTGACATCGCGCACGACAACATCAAGAAGCTGTGCGCCGCTCAGCGTGAGCTTGCCGAGAAGGCCGGCAAGGAGAAGACCGTCGTCGACATCCCCGTCGTCCACGACGAGCTCTACGAGCAGATCAAGGGCTCGCACGGCTCCGCTCTGCAGGCGGCCACCGAGGTCGTCGACAAGCTCGAGCGTCAGGCCGCTACCGCGGCGGTCGAGGAGCAGATCCTCGAGCAGTACTCGGGCGCTCCCGAGGCGGAGACCTTCGCCGAGTACCGCTCCAACGCCCTGCGGGCGTTCGAGAAGCTCGAGAAGACGCTCGTGCGCGAGCGGATCGCGGTTGAGAAGAAGCGCCCGGACGGCCGCTCGGCCGACGAGATCCGGCCGATCTCGATCGAGGTCGACGTCGCCCCGCGCACCCATGGCTCGGCGCTGTTCACCCGCGGTCAGACGCAGGCCTTCAGCGTCGCGGCGCTGGGCACCACGCGCGAGGAGATGCGTCTCGACACCCTCGGGCTGGAGACGACCAAGCGCTACTTCCACCACTACAACTTCCCGCCGTTCTCGGTCGGGGAGGCCGGCTTCATGCGTGGCCCCAAGCGGCGTGACATCGGCCACGGGGCGCTCGCCGAGCGGGCGCTGGTGCCGATGATCCCGAGCCAGGAGGACTTCCCGTACACGATTCGCGTCGTGTCGGACATCTTCGAGTCCAACGGCTCGAGCTCGATGGCGTCGGTGTGCGGCTCGACCTTGTCGCTGATGGACGCGGGCGTGCCGATCAAGGCACCGGTCGCGGGCATCGCGATGGGCCTGATCAAGGAGGGCGACGACTACATCATCCTCACCGACATCGCCGGCGTCGAGGATCACCTCGGCGACATGGACTTCAAGGTCGCCGGCACCAGGGACGGGATCACCGCCCTGCAGATGGACATCAAGATCACGGGCGTGACGTTCGAGATCATGCGCGATGCCCTGGCCCAGGCCAAGGTGGCGCGCGAGTTCATCCTCGGCGAGATGAACAAGGTCATCGAAGCTCCGCGCAACGAGCTGTCCAAGTACGCCCCCGGCATCTCCTCGGTCAAGATCGACCCGGAGAAGATCGGGCTGCTGATCGGCAAGGGCGGCGAGACGATTCGCGCCCTGCAGGAGGAGTTCGAGTCCCAGATCGACGTCAACGACGAGGGTCAGGTGCTCGTGTACGCCTCCAACCGGGAGCTGGGCGACGCGTTGGTAGCCCGGATCAGCTCGATGACCAAGGAGGTCGAGGTCGGCGACGAGTTCACCGGCAAGGTCGTCAAGACGACCACGTTCGGCGCGTTCATCGAGCTCGCCAAGGGCACCGACGGGCTGCTGCATATCTCCAACGTGGCCCCGGGTCGCCGGATCGCCACCGTTGAGGAAGTGCTCAACAAGGGCGACGAGCTCGCCGTCAAGGTGGTCGAGGTCGACCGCGAGCGTGGGCGTATCGGCCTGCGCCTCGCCGACGATCCCGAGATCCAGGACAAGAACCCCGAGGAGCTGGCGGCGATCGCTGCCGCCGAGGGCAATCGCCAGCGGCCCGATCGTCCCCCGCGGGACCGTGACCGCGGTCCGCGCAACGGCGGCCGGGATCGCGACCGTGACCGCGGTCCGCGTAACGGCGGCGACGGCGACCGCGGCGGACGGGTGCGCGATCGCGACCCCGATCGCCCGCGCTCGTAGTCAGCAGTCGCTCCCCAGTGGACGAGAACCATCGCCTGACCACGTTGGAGTCGGGCGTCCGGATCGCGACGGAGGCAATGCCCTCCGTCCGGTCCGTGTCGCTCGGCTTCTGGGTCGGCACCGGCTCGCGCTATGAGTCAGACGAGCAGGCCGGACTCTCACACCTGCTCGAGCACCTCCTGTTCAAGGGGACCGAGAAGTACGCGTCGCTCGAGATCGACCAGATCTTCGACGGGATGGGGGCCGAGCTGAACGCCGGCACCGGCAAGGAGACGACCTCGGTCTACGCTCGGGTGATCGACGAGCATCTCGTCGACGCCTTCGACGTGATGGCCGACATGGTCTTCCGTCCGACGCTGCGCGACATGGACTCCGAGCGCCAGGTGATCCTCGAGGAGATCGCCATGTACGAGGACGATCCGCAGGAGAAGGTCTTCGACCTCCTCGGCGAGGTGACGTTCGGCGACGACCCGCTGGGGCGGGCGATCATCGGGCGCGCGGAGGTGATCTCGCAGACCCCGGCCGAGCAGATCGCCGCCTTCCATCGCTCGCGCTACCGGCCCGACAACGTCGTCATCGCCGCCGCGGGCGCCGTCGACCACGACGCCCTTGTGCAGCTCGCCCGCGAGCGGATCGGCGATCTGGCGCCCAACGGCTCGCCGCGACCGGCTGGGCACGTCGCCGTCGCGCCGGACGGCATCCGGCGGCGCTTCGAGCGCAAGGACACCGAGCAGTACCACGTCTGCCTGGGCGCCACGGGAATGTCCCGGCACGACGACCGGCGCTTCTCCCTGCGGGTGCTGGACACGATCTTTGGTGGTACCTCGTCCTCGCGGCTGTTTCAGGAGGTACGCGAGAAGCGCGGGCTCGCGTATGCCGTGTATTCCTTCAGCTCCGCCTACGCCGACACCGGTCAGGTCGGGCTGTACGTGGGCACGCGGGGCGACAACCTCGTCTCGGCGCTCACGGTGGTCGGCTCCGAGCTGCGTCGTCTGCGCGAGGAACCGGCGACGCCGGAGGAGCTCCATCGCGCCAAGGAGAACCTGAAGGGACGCGTCGTGCTGGCGCTGGAGTCGACTGGCGCCCGGATGAACCGCCTGGGGTCCGAGATCCTCGCCGACACGCCGCTGATGCCGATCGACGAGGTCGTCGAGCGCATCGAGTCCGTATCGCTGGAGGACCTGGCAGAGCTCGCCGAGGAGCTGTGGGCCCCTGAGCGCCTGTCGGCGGCCGGGATTGGCCCCGGCACGGAGCGCTTCGACGAGGCGCTGGCGGCGCTCGGCTCGGATCTCGTGCAAGCGAGCTGATGGCGGCGCTCAAGGTCGCCGTCGCCGGCGCGGCCGGGCGGATGGGAGAGACGGTGTGCCGGGCAGTGCAGAGCGCCGATGACATGGCGCTCGTGGCCCGTGCCGATCCCGCCCTTGGGAAGACGCTGGCCGACGCCATGGCCGCCGGGCCCGACGTTCTCGTCGACTTCACGATTCCCGCCACGGCGCTGGCCAACGCCCACCAGGCCGTGGCCGCCGGAGTGCACGTGGTGATCGGCACGACCGGCTTTGACCCCTCCGAGCTGGAGGATCTGCGGGGCGCGCCGGCCAACGTGTTCGTCGCCCCCAACTTCGCGATCGGCGCCGTGTTGATGATGCAGTTCGCCGCCGAGGCCGCCCGTCACATGGCGCGCGCCGAGATCATCGAACTGCACCACGACGGCAAGCTCGACGCGCCGTCCGGCACGGCGGCGCGCACCGCGATGCTGATGCGCAAGGCCGCCGGTGCGGGCGCTCCCGAGGTGCCGATCCATTCGGTGAGGCTGCCCGGACTCGTCGCCCACCAGGAGGTCATCCTCGGAGACGTCGGCCAGACGCTGACCATCCGCCACGACTCGGTCGACCGGGAGTCGTTCATGCCCGGCGTGCTGCTCGCCGTCCGCCGGGTGGGCTCACTGGACGACTCGCCGGTCGTCGGACTGGAGAAGCTCCTGAGGTGAGCGCCTGATGGACCTCGGTCTGATCGGCCGCAGCGCGATCGTGTGCGCCTCCAGCCAGGGTCTGGGGCGGGCCTGTGCGCTGGAGCTGGCCCGTGCCGGTTGCCGCGTCGTCATCAACGGGCGCGACGCCGAGCGCCTGGCGCGGGTGGCGGATGAGCTGGCGACCGTCACCGGGGCGGAGATCATTGCGGTGGCCGCCGACGTCGGCACCGTCGAGGGCCGCGCCGCGCTGCTGGCAGCGGCGCCCGCCCCCGACGTCCTCGTCAACAACAACGCCGGCCCGCCGTTCCGGGACTTCCGCAACGTCGACGCCGGAGCGCTGCGCGACGGGGTCAACGCCAACATGGCCACGCCGATCGCACTCGTGCAGGGCGTCGTCGACGGCATGGTGGAGCGCCGCTTCGGGCGCATCGTGAATATCACGTCGGGGTCGGTGAAGATGCCGATGAGCGGGCTCGATCTGTCCTCAGGATCGCGCGCGGGACTGACCGGCTTCCTCGCCGGAGTGGCCCGCTCGGTCGCCCACGCCAACGTGACGATCAACTTCCTGCTGCCCGGTGCCTTCGACACCGCCCGGCTGCGCTCCAATACCGAAGCCGCCGCCGAGCGCCAGGGCGCCAGCCCCGATCAGGTTGCCGAGCGCCGCCGGGCCGAGATCCCTGCGGGGCGGTTTGGCGAACCCGCCGAGTTCGGCGCCGCCTGCGCCTTCCTCTGCTCGGCCCAGGCGGGCTACATCACGGGCCAGAGCCTGCTCATCGACGGCGGAGCCTTCCCCGGGATCCTCTGAAGGGCCGCGCTCGGACCCCCAGGGGCGACTCAGTGGCCGGCGGCGCTGAAGATCGCCGCCCGCGCGAGCCCGACGTACCAGTCGACGACGTCCTGGCGGGCCACCGTCGGCTTCTTCAACCACCAGTTGGCCAGCGACTCACCGGCGCCGACGATCGCCTCGGCGACTCCCTCGGAGGCCGGAGGCGCCAGCCTCGCGCCGTCGCCCTCGAGCATGCGGCGCACCTCGGCGACGATCTGGGAGCGCAGCTGGGCCACCTGCTCGGCCAGAGGGAGGCTCGAGTTGAGCTCGCGAAACAGCACGGTCCAGCCATCGCGATGCTCCTCGACGAACGCCAGGAACTCGTCGATCACGGGACGGAGCCGCCGGGGTCGGCCGTGATCGGCGTCGGCCCTGACCAGCCGCTGCACGAGCTCGGCGCCGGTGCGCTCGACATAGGCGAGATACAGCCCCTGCTTGGAGCCGAAATAGGCATAGAGCATCGGCTTGGAGACCCCGGCCAACTCGGCGATGCGGTCCATCGAGCCGCGGTCGTACCCGCCCCGGGCAAACACCTGGCCCGCAACCTGCAGGATCAGCTGTTCGCGGACTGAGCGCGGCATGCCGCGGGTCCCGGCACGGCGGGGTGAGCGGGCGCCGTCGACGCCTCTAGCCGCTTGGCCCGACAAAACGTGTAGAAATCTACTCGATCGGATATTACTCCTGAGTAAGCAGTATGCCCCAGAGAGGAGCCAAACCCAATGTGCACCCGCTTCAGCGGCGGCTCCTGCGCGGCCTGGCGGCGCTGAGCTCGCCCCTGTTGCCCGACGACTACCTGGAGCTCGTCAACCCGTTGTGGTCCACGCGCGAGCTCCGCGGCCGGATCGAATCGATCGATCGCGAGACCCGTGATGCCGCGACCGTCCTGATCAAGCCCGGATACCGCTGGGGCGGCCACCAGCCCGGCCAGTACCTGCGGATCGGCCTCGACATCGAGGGCGTTCGCCATTGGCGCGCCTACTCGCTCACCTCGGACCCGGCTCGCGAGGACGGACTGATCAGCATCACCGTCAAGAACGTCGACGACGGCAAGGTGTCGCCGTACCTGGTCAAGCGCGGGCGCCCGGGCACGATCGTCTCGCTGGGCGGGGTGGAGGGCGAGTTCCTGCTCCCCGAGCGCCTGCCGGACAAGCTCCTGTTCGTCAGTGCGGGCAGCGGCATCACGCCGATCATGAGCATGCTGCGTCACCTGCACCAGTCCGGCGAACTCGGCGACGCGGTGCTGCTGCACTCGGCGCGGGAGGCCGACGAGGTCATCTTCGGCGACGAGCTGCGCGGCTACGCCACGCGCCACGCGGACTTCGGGCTGCACGAGCAGCTGACCGGCGACAACGGCCGGATGGGGCCTGCCGACCTCGACCGGCTCTGTCCGGACTGGCAGAAGCGCGAGACCTACGTCTCAGGACCCAACGAGATGCTCGACGCCTTCGGGGAGCACTTCGAGCGGGCCGGCGTCACCGAGCGTCTGCACATGGAGCGCTTCCAGCCCAAGCTCGGGCTCGGCGACGCGGAGGAGGGCTCGGGCGGAGCGATCACCTTCCTGCGCTCCGAGACCGAGGCCGAGTCCGACGGTAGCCAGCCGATCCTCGTCGCCGGCGAGGAGCGGGGCCTCGATCTGCCGTACGGATGCCGCGAGGGCGTCTGTCACACCTGCGTGGGCGAGCTGCGCTCGGGCCAGGTGCGCGATCTGCGCACCGGCAAGGTCCACGGTGAGGAGGGCGAGACGATCCGCACCTGCATCCACGCCCCCGAAGGGCCGATCGAGATCGATCTGTGAGTACCCCCAACGAGGAGGACGCATGACCACGGCCATCCAGAATGGCAGCGGCCCAAGCGCCGCCCGCACCATCGAGCCGTCCGAGAACCCGCTGCATCGGCTCACCGCCGAGCAGATCGAGGCGATCGGGAAGGAGTTCGACGAGCTCCACGAGCAGGTGAGAGCAGACCTCGGCGAGCGCGACGCCACGTACATCCGCTCGATGATCGCCTTCCAGCGGCGCCTGGCGCTGATTGGGCGCGCGGAGCTGATCGCTTCTCGCTGGCGGGTCCCGTGGCTCCTGGGCGCGGCCACGCTGGGCCTCTCAAAGATCCTGGAGAACATGGAGATCGGCCACAACGTCATGCACGGCCAGTGGGACTGGATGAACGATCCGGTGATCAACTCACGCTCGTGGGACTGGGACACCGCCTCGACCGCCGAGGCATGGCGCCATTCGCACAACTTCATCCACCACACGTACACGAACATCGTCGGCAAGGATCGCGACCTCGGCTACGAGATCATGCGGATCGATCCGGGCCAGAAGTGGCACCCGTTCTATCTGCTGCAGCCGTTCTACAACGTCCTGCTGGCGATGCTGTTCGAGTGGGGAGTGGCCGTTCACGACCTCGACTTCGACGCGATCCGCGCCCGCGAGAAGGACATGAAGCAGGTTCGCAAGGAGCTCAAGGGC
This sequence comes from Solirubrobacteraceae bacterium, assembly GCA_036268255.1. Classification (GTDB taxonomy): domain Bacteria; phylum Actinomycetota; class Thermoleophilia; order Solirubrobacterales; family Solirubrobacteraceae; genus Palsa-465. The sequence continues at coordinate 7,623 of DATAUL010000367.1, forward strand.
ATCGCCGGCAAGGCCCGCGCCCAGATCACCAAGGACTACATCGCCTGGCCGGTGATCTCAGGAGCCGTGATGACGTTGATCGAGGTCGCCCTGATCGCCGCCAAGGCGCGCGACGAGTCAGCCGCCACCGGCCTCTCGCGCCGCGCTCGTCGCGCCATGCGCAGGACGCGGCGTAAGGCCGGCTCGGGGAGCGTGCTCTCGCAGCTGATCGAGCGCCGCTCCTTCCGAGAGCCGTTCAAGCGCACGCTGACCGCCGATCTGTCCGCCAACCTGATCCGCAACGTCTGGTCCTACGCGATCATCTTCTGCGGCCACTTCCCCGACCAGACGTACACCTTCACCCAGGAGGAGACCGATGGCGAGTCCCGCGGTGCGCGGTACGTGCGCCAACTGCTCGGCGCGGCGAACATCGACGGCGGCCCGATGTTCCACGTCATCAGCGGCAACCTCGGTTATCAGGTCGAGCACCACCTCTACCCCGACATGCCGAGCACCCGCTACGGCGAGATCGCCCCCAAGGTGCGCGAGATCTGCGAGCGCTACGACCTGCCCTACAACAGCGGGCCGTTTCATCAGCAGCTCGGCATGGTGCAGCGCACGATCCTCCGGCTGGCGTTCCCGGGGGGCAGGGCGCGTCCCAAGCCCGGCCCCTATCGCGGACCGCGGTACCGCGGCTCCGGCGAGGAGCGTGCGCCGGATCTGCCCCAGGCGGCCTGAGCGCGTCAGCCCGCGGGCGCGAGGAGCTCGAGGCGGTTGCCCCACGGGTCGTCGGTGAAGAACCGCCGCACGTGGGACAGCTCGTCGTCCCAGCGAACCGGCGCGCCGTCATCGCCGAGGCGGCGGGCCAGTTCGTCGAGCGTGGCGGCGTCGACGCGGAGCGCCGGGTGGGCCTTGCGCGCGGGCCGGAACGGGGCCTCGACGCCGATGTGCAGCTGAGCGTCGCCCAGCGCGAACCACGCCCCGCCCCGGGGCTGCAGCGGCGCGGGCTTCTCCAGCTCGGCCAGTCCCAGGAGCTCGCCGTAGAAGTGGCGCGCCTGCGCTTCGCAGCCGGGCGGCGCGGCGATCTGCACGTGGTCGAGATACGGTTGCGGCGGCATGCCGATCGACGTTAGCGCCGTACACGGCCTCTCCGACCTTCGTGAATTCGTGGCGTTGCCCTATCGCCTGCACGCCGGCACGCCGTGGATCCCGCCGCTCAAGCTCGAGCGCTACGCCTTCCTCACGCCCAAGCTCAACCCGTTCTTCACCCACGGCGAGGCCGAGTACCTCCTCGCTCGGCGTGACGGTCGCGTCGTGGGACGCGCCTCGGCGCAGGTGGACTTCGCCTTCAACCAGTATCACGGCAGCCGCTGGGGCATGTTCGGCTTCCTGGAGTTCGAAGAGGACCCGGCGATCCTCGACGCGCTGCTGGCGGCCGCCGAGGCGTGGCTGCGCGTTCGCGGGTGTGACCGGATGGTGGGCCCGATGGACTTCCAGCTCAACGACGAGTCCGGGATCCTGATTAAGGGCTTTGAGCGCGAGCCGCTGATCCGTCAGCCGTGGCATCCGGCGTACTACCAGCGGCTGTGCGAGGCCGCCGGCCTGACCAAGGCGATGGACCTGCTCAGCTGGGATCTGTCGATCGATAACCGGGCGGGGATCAACCCGATCCTGCCCAGGATCGCCGACCGCGCCCGCGACCGCTACGGGGTCACGATCCGCAAGATGCAGCGCCGCCACCTGCGCGCCGAGATGGACGAGTTCGCCCGCGTGTACAACGCCGCGTGGTCGACCAACTGGGGGTTCTCCCCGTATACCAAGGCCGATCTCGACGCGTACGCGATCGACATGCAGCTCGTCTACGCCCGGGACTGGTTCATGGTCGCCGAGATCGAGGGGGAGACGATCGCGATGGCGATCACGATCCCCGATATCCATCAGGTCTACAAGAAGATGCGCGGGCGGCTGCTGCCGCTCGGCTGGTGGTACTACCTCAACCGCGGGCGCATCATCGATCGCCTGCGCGTCGGCTTCCTCGGCGTGCTGCCCGAGTACCAGCACACCGGGGTGGCGGCCGCGCTATACATGGAGCACTTCGCCGCGGCCGAGCGCGGGCGCCAGAAGTACGGCGAGGCGGGCTTCATCCTCGAGAGCAACCATTCGATGAACCGGGGGCTGGAGGCGCTGGGCGGACACGTCGTCAAGCGCTGGCGGGTGTATGAGCGGCTCCTCGACTCGGGCTCCTCGCAGTGATATAAGGAGCGTCGCTCGCGGCAGGGAGGGGCTCCCGACGTGATCGCCAAGCGCACCGCCATCCCTCTCTCCCCGGTTCTCCTGGCGATCGCCGTTGCCTGGGGAGTGTTCGCATCGCCAGCTGTGGCCGCGCCGGGGCTCTCCAGCGCGAAGCACAGCGTGAAGGCCGGCGGGGCCGTGCGGCTCACGGGCGGCGGCTGGGGCTGCTCACGCGACGTCACCCTGACCGCGTACGTCGACGGCGTCAGTCCGTACGGCACGCTGAGGATCGGTCAGGCGCGCGTCGGCCACGGCGGGTTTGCCGGACGCTGGACGACGCCGCGGCTGACCGACACGCTGCCCTGGATCGTGCAGGGGGTTCAGCGGTGCGGCAGGCGCACGGCGGTCGCCACCACGGCGATCACCAT
>DATAUL010000368.1:0-5862 GCA_036268255.1 Solirubrobacteraceae bacterium
CGCAACGACGCCGAGTGGCTCAAGCACATCGACATCTCGGTCAACGGCGACGACGTGCCCACGGTCAGCTACTCACCGGTGACCATCACCAAGTGGGAGCCCCAGGAAAGGACGTACTAGTACTGATGCCCGAGTACCTGATGAGGATCCGCCGTTTCGACCCGAAGTCCGGGGAGGCCGCGTACTGGGATGAGCACGAGGTTGATCTCGACGGGCGGCAGTCGGTGCTTGACGCGATCCTCAAGATCCGCGATGACGTCGACGGCTCGGTCGGCATCCGCTGCTCGTGTCAGCAGGCGATCTGCGGCTCCTGCGGCGTACGCATGAACGGCAAGCCCGGGCTGGCGTGCAACACCCACCTGGACGAGGCCGCCGCTCGCAAGCACGGGACCGGCTGGAACGATTCCGAGAACGGCGGGACCACTCCTGCGGGCGTGATCGAGGTCGAGCCGATGGGCAACATGCCGGTGATCCGAGATCTGATCGTCGACATGGACGCGGTGCACTGGACGAAGATCCAGCGCGTCACGCCCTATCTGATCAACAAGGAGCCGGTCCCCGAGCGCGAGTACATCGTCCCCCACGAGAACATGGTCGACGTCACGCAGACGATGGCGTGCATCCAGTGCGGCGCATGCGTGTCGGACTGTCTGTCGATGGAGATCGATCCCTTGTTCGTCGGGCCGGCGGCGCTGGCCAAGGCCTACCGGTTCGTCGGCGATCCGCGCGACGCCGAGCATCACGAGCGCCTCTTGGATCTCAGTGAGGACGAGCATGGGATCTATGACTGCACGCACTGCTTCAACTGCATCGATGCGTGTCCCAAGGGCGTGGACCCGATGAGCCAGATCATGCGGCTGCGCCGTCGTGCCGGCAGCGACGAGAAGATCGTCGACCGCAACAACGGCCACCGCCACGAGGACGCGTTCGTCACCCTGGTGCGGGACTACGGGCTGCTCAACGAGGCCGAGCTGCTCCCCCGCAGCTACGGCGGCAACTCGTGGTTTGGCAAGTTCCACCCGGCTGCGGGCAAGGAGCTGCTGTCTTCGATCTCGACGGTGATCACCGGCGTGATGCGTGGCAAGATGAGCCCGAAGATCGCTCTGTTCGGCCACAAGCTCCCGAAGTCCGACCTGAACTCGCTCAAGCAGATCTACGAAACGGTCGAGGGGCGCGACGAACGCATCGAGCTCAACCTGTACGTGAGCGGCTACGAGGACGATCCCGAGCCGACACCGCAATCGGACACCGGTCCGGCCGACAAGTCACCCACCTTCCCGGGGCCAGGAGAGGAAAGCCAGTCCGCCTCGAGCGAAAGCGAGACGTCATGAAGGTCGCCTACTGGCCGGGCTGCGTGAGCCGCGGGTTCACGCCCGAGCTGCACGGCTCGATGGCCAAGGTCGCGCCGTTGCTGGACCTGGAGCTGGTCGAACTCGATCGCGCCGCGTGCTGCGGCGCCGGCGTGATCGCCGAGCACAACCAGGAGCTGGCCGACACCCTGAACGCGCGCACATTCGCGCTTGCCCAGCAGACCGACGGGGAGCTGATGATGAACATCTGCTCCACCTGCCAGGGCGCTCAGTCCGAGTGCCAGCAGCGCCTGGACGCCAACTCCGAGTACCGCGAGCAGATCAACGGCAACCTGGCCGAAGAGGGCCTGAGCTACGAGAAAGGTCTGACCAACAAGAACCTTCTGTGGCTGCTGGTGGAGGAGATCGGCCTGGACAACCTCAAGGCCAAGGTCCGCCGGCCGCTCACCGATCTCAAGGTCGGCCCGTTCTACGGCTGTTACATCGTGCGTCCGGTCGAGCGCCTCGGCGTCGACGAGGAGCACCCGCGCGATCGGTACATGCACATGGTGATCGAGGCGCTCGGCGGGACCGTGATCGACTACGCCGGCGTGTACAAGTGCTGCGGCTTCCCGATCATCACGATGAACAAGCAGGCGTCGCTCGCGATGGCCGGACGCCACCTCGGCGACGCGATCGACGCCGACGCCGACTGCCTCGTCGTGCCCTGCCCGCTGTGTCACCTCAACCTCGACCTCCAGCAGCCGCAGGCCGCCAAGCAGGTCGGCCGGGACCTGGGGCTGCCGGTGCTTCACCTCCCCCAGATGCTCGGACTGGCGCTCGGCCTGTCACCGAAGGAGCTGGGGATGGGCAAGCACGTCGTCAAGCCGACCTCGGTCATCGACTGGTCGGCGTCCGTGGTCGCCGGCGCCACCGTCTAGCCGATGAAGTAACCGAAGTGATCGGCCGGCTCCTGGATGTGCCGGCCGACGCACGCGTACGCATTAAGAAAGCGCGAGGCCTCCAGAGGCCTCGCGCTTTGTTCCCATTGCCCGTCCCTCGAGCCGTCTTACGGCCCAAAGTTCGTGCGTACAGTGTGGAGGGCGTCACACTGAATTACGTCACCTCGGGGGGGTGATCTTCGGGTGAGGAGGGTGAAAGTTCCGGGTGAGACCGGTATCACCCGCCTGGTGTAAGCTTCGCGCGCCCATGACGCCCGCCACGCGCCAGCCGATCACGCTCGCGGTGGCGCAGTTCGAGGACATCGTCAGCCGGGGCCTACAGTCTCTGATCGACGAGGATCCCAACCTGCGCCTCGTCGCCGCCGACGTCGTTCCGGAGCAGCTGTCCACCACGCTGTCCGACCAGCGCCCCGACGTGGCAATCCTCAACTTCGGCTCGCTGACCAGCCCGGGTGCCCTCCGCAACCTGCACGCGGACTTTCCGAACATCCGCCTGCTGGTGCTCGCCAACAATCCCTCGGCGGCCGAGTGCCGACAGGTGATCGGCTTCGGGGCCACCGCCTGTCTGGCCAAGAGCGCCGAGGCCCGTGACGTTGTGCACGCCATCTATCTCGCGTCGCGCGGTCTGCACGTGCTGCCGCCGGCCGGAATGGCGGCCTACGAGCCCTCCGGCCCCGCGCCGCTCACCCCCCGCGAGGCCGACGTGCTCGAGCTGCTGCAGGCCGGGCACTCCAACGCCGAGATCGCCGGCGCTCTGCATGTCGGGATCGAGACGGTCCGCACCCACGCGCGCCACATCTACCGAAAGCTGGGTGTCAGTACCCGGCGCGAGCTGCGTCCGCCGATCTAGTGGTTCGCGCTTGCGGGCACGGGCGCGGGCTCCCGCGCCCCCGATCGGACCGCCGCACCGCCGCCCCCAAACGCCCGCCGGCGGATCTCGGCGTACGGGGTTCCGGCCAGGCGCGGGTTGTGGCGGCCCAGACGTGTCCCCACGTAGGCGAACACCAGCGCCGCCGGCACCGACACGAGTGCCGGAATCGAGAGGCCGAAGAGGTGTGAGCCGCCGAGCACGTCCGGTCCGACGATCACCAGCCCGCAGCTGACGATCAATCCGCCGATCATCGCCGCCGTCGCCCCGGCGCGATTGAAGCTCGGCCAGTACAGCGTCAGCAGGAGCACGGGCGTGGTGGAGCTGGCGGCGATGGCGAACGCGACGTTGCTCAGAAACGCGACGTTCTTGTCCTTGGCGGCCAGGGCCACGAGAACCGCGATCCCGGCGATGACCCCGCCGGACACGCGGCTGATCCGCAGCTGGCGGTCGGGCGCCACGTCGCCGTGCTTGATCACCTGGGTGTACAGGTCGTGGGCGACCGCTCCGGAGCTGGCGATCGCCAAGCTGGCCAGCACCGCCAGCACCGTGGCGATCACCACGCCGGAGATCAGCGCGAACAGAACCTGTCCCCCGACCGCCTGGGCGAGCTGCGGGGCCGCCAGATTGCCGGCCTTGTTGGCCTTGAGCAGAGCGGCCGGCCCGACCTCGTTGACGGCCGAGTAGCCGAGGATGATGAGCACGAGGAAGAAGACGGCGAAGATCCACATCGCCAGCCGCGTCGAGTCGCGGGCGGCACGGCCGTCGCGCACCGTCATGAAACGCAGCACGACGTGTGGGAGCCCCATGAAGCCCAGCACCAGCCCGAGGCTCAGCGAGACGTTCTCCAATGAGCTGGTCGTCCCCATGTGCAGCGGGACGATCGCCTTGTCGCCCAGCGTGTGCCGGGCGTGCAGTAACGGCCCGACGGGGTTCCATCCCGTCCGCGAGATGCTGACCAGCGTCAACACGGCCACCAGCACGAGCAGCACCGACGCCTTGAAGATCTGGATGTAGGTGGTGGCGATCATGCCGCCGAGCACCGTGTACAGCGTGGTGACGGTCCCGAGGAACAGGACCACGATCCAGTAGTCGATGCCGAACAGCAGCTGTGACACGAGGCCCGCGCCCACGAACTGGATCACCATGTATACGACGCTGATGATCAACGTCGCCACCGCGACGGAGCCACGGAGCAACCGGCCCTCGAAGCGAGCGCAGACGGCATCGGCGAGGGTATAGCGACCGAGATTGCGCAGCGGCTCGGCGATCAGCAGCAGGATCAGCAGGTAGGCCGCGGGCAGCCCGGCGGCCAGGTAGAAGCCTGAGAAGCCGGTGAGGGCCACCGCCCCGGTGATCCCGAGAAACGATCCGGCCGAGATCTGATCGCCGGCCAGCGCGATCCCATTCTGCCAACCGCGCAGACGCCCGCCTGCCGTGTAGTGATCGCCGGTGCCGCCCAGCTGGCGCGAGGCGTACACGGCGAGGGCCACGGTCACGCCCACGAGGACGACGGCGATCGCGATCGCCAACCCATGACCGCTCATCGTGTGCCCTCCCCGTCGCCGTCGAGGCGATCGACCCAGCGGCAGTAGGCAACCGCACCGGCCATCGCCAGGACGAACTCGCCGAAACCGACGATGTAGGCCGCCCCGATGCCGCCGACGACGCCGTCGAGAATGTGGGTGAACGAGGTCAGGATCGGCAGCGCCATCACCGCTGTCACCAGCAGCGCGCTCGCGCTGAGGACGACGCGGATGCGCCGTCGCGCGACCGCGTCCGGGTCCCGCGGGTCCTCGGGTTCGTCGTCGCGAACCACAACGATTGAAGACATGGGCTCTCCTCCCTGCCGCCGCGCCGGTCTCGCAAACCGGCCTACTGCATACAGCTTTGCCAGGTGCGTGTAGTTCTAAACGGTGCCGGGACGGGCTAGTCCCACGGCTGACCGAAGCGCTCGCCGAAGACGAACTCCGCCACGGGATTGCGCGTCAGCTTGCGCGGCCAGTCGCCGTCCCGGTACCCGACGGAGATGTGACCGGCCACCGCATACCCCTCGGGGATGTCCAGCAGCTCACGCAGCCGCGGCTCGGCGGGAACGAGCAGCGTGGTTAAGGCCGAACCGAGCCCCTCGTGGCGCAACCCCAGCAGCACGTTCTGCACGAACGGATAGATCGAGGCGCCACCGACGATGCTGGGGCGGTCGAGCTCGGCGTCGGTGATCGCCAGCGAGTCCAGCTGGGTGCAGACGACGAGGTGAACCGGGACCTCGTCGAAGCGATGGGCGAACTCGTCGGCGTCGCGCAGCATCCGCAAGTGACCAGCCGGCAGCCCGCTCTCCTCGCCGGCGTCCAGGGCCGCGCGTCCGCCGGTCTTGACCATGTAGGCGTCCCACGGCGACTCGTAGAGCTCGCGCATCCGCCGCCGCAACTGTGGGTCGGTGACGACGATCGCCCGCCAGCCCTGGCGGTTGCCGCCGCTGGGAGCGAAGCGCGCGTTCTCGAACACCCGCTCGAGCACCTCGCGGGCCACCGGGTCGTCGGTGAAATGGCGCGTCGACGGGACGCACCGCATCAGCTCGTAGAGCTCGTCAGGCAACGGAGGAGCCGGCGCGGTCGGCGACCAGCAGCTCGGCGATCTGCACGGCGTTGGTGGCGGCACCCTTGCGCAGGTTGTCGGAGACGACCCACATGGCGAGCGCCCGCGGATGCGACTCGTCGCGGCGGATGCGCCCGACGAAGACCTC
>DATAUL010000369.1:0-30811 GCA_036268255.1 Solirubrobacteraceae bacterium
CGTCTATGACCTGGTGATCGTGGACTCGCCGGCCGCCGGGCACGGGGTCGGCATCCTGCGCACGCCGCGCACGTTCGCCGAGATCGCCCGCGTCGGGCCGATCGCCCACCAGGCGAGGACGATCGCGGCCACGATCGCCGATCGTGAGTTCACCGCCGTGGCCGCCGTCTCGACCGCCGAGGAGATGCCTGTGTCCGAGACCCTGTGGCTGCGCGACGCGCTCGCCGAGGACGAGATCACGCTCGACGCGGTGATCGTCAACGCCCGCTATCCGGAGCGATTCTCCGACGCCGACCGCACCCGGCTGCACCGCGCGCGCAACCGGGCGCAGTCCCCGCTTGCCAACGTCGCCCTCGGCGCGGCTCTCTCCGAGCATGCCCGTGCGCGCACGCAGACCGAGCAGCTCCAGCGGCTACGCGACGGCCTGGCCCGCGAGCTCGTCGAGCTGCCCTACCTGTTCGCCGAGCAGATCGGGCAGCCCGAGCTGGAATCGCTGGCCGACGCGCTCGAGCAGGGCCTGCAGGCCCTTTCCGAGGTCGGCGGGGTCCCAGTCAGCCGCTGAGCGCCGCGGGTGCCGTCGCGCACCGTCAGCCGCTGAGCGCCGCGGCGGCCGCACCCACGGTCAGCCCGGACTCGATCGCGCCGTCGATGAACCCCGCCCAGCCGTTGGCGATGTCCGAGCCGGCCAGCAGCAGGCGCCCCTCCGGGCGGCGCATCGCGGCGTGGTGCTCGCCGTACCACCCGGGCCGGTGGATCGCCCAGGTGCCCCGCGAGAACTCGTCGGCGAGCCAGTCATGGGCGGTCGCGTCCAGCAGCTCGTAGCCGGGGAGGATCGCGGCCAGCTCGCGTTGCAGCGCCCCCAGGTCGCCCCAATCGCGCCGGCCGGCGTCGGGTCCGAACCCGATCAGCAGCTGGGTGCCGTCGTCCCCGACCTGCTCGGAGGCCAGGTAGCCGAACGGGTGCCCGGGGCGGATCGCGTTGATCGCGGTCGCCTCGCCCCGCACCCGCAGCATCAGCTTGATCCCGCGGCTCGCCTGGCCGGCGGCGATCGCGGCCCGTTTGTCGTCGGGCAGCGGCGGATCGAACTCGATCGCGCCCAGCGCGTTGAGCGGCACCGCGACGACGGCCACGCCCGCGCGGTGCACGGCGCCGTCGCGCCCGGTGACCTGCACCTCGTCGTCAGAGACGGAGATCGTCGCCACCGGCGTCTCGAGCTGGACGACGAACGGCGCGGCCCCGCGGATCGCGGCCAGCAGCGACCCGGTTCCCCCGTCGATCGTGACCCGCCCGCCCGTGAACTGGGTCAGCGCCAGGCTGTAGCCCGACAGCGCGTGCCAGCGCAGCACCGAGACCGCGCCGGCGCTGTCAAGCGGCCCATGGGCGAGCGACTCCAGCTCGGCGGCCAGCACGTCGCGCTCCTCGTCGTCCAGCGAGAGCTCGTCGATCCGAGCCGCAATGCTCAGGCGATCGAAGCGCCCCAGTGCGCGGAGCGCGCTCAGTGGCGCATGGGGCTGCGGGAGCGCCGCGGTCACGCCGTCCACGAAGCGGTCCCAGCCGCGCCGGGCGATGACGTCGCGCTCTTCGATCGTGCCCGTGCGCCGCTCGTCGCCGACGTACCACGACGCCCGGGCGGCCTCGTCGGACACGACCACCCGAAGCCCGGCTCGGGTCAGCTCGGAGAACGTGTGCGGCTGATGCCAGTGCACCCAGGCCCCGCCGTACTCGATCGGGGCGCCGTGCCACTGCGCACTCCACGTCCTGCCGCCGAGGCGGTCGCGGGCCTCGAGCAGCAGCGTGTCCCGTCCGCGCAGCGCGGACTCGCGGGCGGCGGTCACGCCCGCGAACCCACCGCCGACGACGATCACGTCCCTCACCGCCGCACCGCCGCGTCAACGGCGATCGCCCCGCCGGGTCCGGCGAGCACCGGATTGCACTCGACGAGGCTCGCCTCGCCGGCGGCCACCAGCTCGCCCACCCGGGCGGCCAGCCGCGCCAGTGCCTCGAGATCGACGGCTTGCGCGCCGCGCGCCCCCAGCAGCAGCGGCGCGGCCCGCAGCGTCAGCAGCGCCGCGCGCACGCGGCTCACGTCGGCCGGCAGCGGAACGACGGCGACATCGTCGAGCAGCTCTGTCCAGATCCCGCCGAGCCCGAGCACGAGTGCCGGCACGACACCGTCGTCGTGGGCGGCCACGATCAGCTCGACGCCGGCCGGCGCCATCTCCTCGGCCAGCACCACGCCACCGAGCTCCCCCGCCAGGACCGCCAGCCTGGCGTAGGCCTCGTGAACCTCCGGTGCGGACTGCAGCCCGAGCGCCACCCCGTCCAGCTCGGACTTGTGCTGCACGCTGGCCGCGCTCAGCTTCAGGGCGATGCTCGGCTGCAGCTCCGCCAGCGCGCGGACCGCGTCGTCGCCGTCGCTCACCACCCGGCCGTCGGGCACGGGCACGCCGGCCTCGCGCAGCTGCTGCTTGGCGGCGTGCTCGGGCAACCACGCGCCGTCGCGCGGAGCACGCCCCCGGGCGGTGGCGGCGATTGCTCGCAGCCGTGCAGCGTCGCCCTCGCCGGGTGCCAGGAGCGCCCGCGCGCAGCGCAGTCCGGTGCGCAGCCCCGCGGCCGCCGGGACGCCCGCGGCCGCCAGTTCGGCTGCGGCGGCGCCGTCGAGCAGCTCGGGCAGGGTCGAGGAGACGAGTGTTCCCACCGGGCTCAGCGCGGCGCCCCGGATCACGCCGTCGCGCACGTCGCGCCAGGACTCCTCCATCGCTCCGGTCAGTCCCGCCGGTTGGTCATAGAAGACGAGCACGAGCCCGATCGCGGGGTCCTCACCGAGCGCGCGCACGAGCTCGGACAGCGCGGGGACGTCGCCCCACACCATCGAGGTGTAGTCGAGGGGGTTGGCCGCGGTGGCGGCGCTCGGCAGCAGCTCGGAGAGCCGCTCCAGGGTCTCGGTCGACAGCTGCGGGAGGTCCAACCCCAGCTGGGCCGCCTCGTCGGCCCCCTGCGCCGAGTCGCCGCCCGAGCACGTCATGATCGCCAGCCCGCGTGGGGAATCGGATCCCGCCCACCTTCGCCGGCGACGGACCGCCAGCGTCTTGGCCAGCTCGAGTAGCTCGTGCACGTCGTCGGCCCACACCGCCCCGGCCTCGGCCACGAGGCTGCGAAACACCCGCTGGTCGCCGGCCAGCGCGCCGCTGTGGGCGGCGGCCGCGCGCGCCCCGATCGCCGAGCTGCCGACCTTGAGCACGGCCACGGCCACGCCGCGGTCCGCGCACGCCGCCAGCGCATTGCACAATCCGGGGCCGCCGTCGTCCTCCAGGTACAGCGCCACCGACCGCACGTCCTCCTCGGCGGCCAGGAACTGCAGATAGTCGGCGGCCGAGAGCACGGCCTGGTTGCCGCTGGCGATCACGGTGTGGAAGTGCAGCCCCCGGCGGCTGGACAGCGCGTTGACCGCGACGTTGCCGCTCTGGGAGACGAGGGCGACCGATCCGGCCTCAAGCGGTCCGAGCGCGTCGCCCCACAGCGCCACCCGCCGCACCGGGGACACGATCCCGTTGCCGTTGGGCCCGCACACCGGCAGCCGGTGGCGCCCGGCGGCCGCCACCAGCTCGTCCTGAAGCGAGACGCCGCCGGGTACCTCGGCGAAGCCCGCGCTGAACACGACGGCGCCGCCGCAGCCTCGCGCGCCCGCCTGCTCGATCGCCTCGCCGACCCCAGCCGCCGGGATCGCCACGACGACGGCGTCGACCGGCTCGGGCAAGTCGGCGACGCTCGGCACGCACGGCCGGCCGAGCACCTCGGTGCGTCGCGGATTGACCCCCCAGACCGGACCGGCGAAGCCGATCGACTCCAGGTTGAGCAGAGTCTGCGCGGCGTAGCTCCCGGCACGGTCGGTGGCGCCCACGACGGCGACCGAGGCCGGCGCCATCAGCCGCTGCAGATCCAGCGCCCGCGCCGGGCGCTCGGTGGCGGTGGTCAATGGATCGTCGCCTCGACCCCGCGGCGCTCCAGCGCCCGCGCGATGATCAGCCGCTGGATCTCGCTCGTCCCCTCCCAGATGCGATCGACGCGCAGCTCGCGCAGGAAGCGCTCGGCGACGTTGGAGCGCAGGTAGCCGCGCCCGCCGAACGCCTGGACGGCGCGATCCGCGCAGCGGCCGGCCGCCTCGGAGACGAACAGCTTGGCCATCGAGGCCTTGGCGTGGATCAGCTTGGGGTCGGTGTCTTCGCCGTCGACCATCTCGCACACCGCGAGCGCCAGCAGGCGGCCGAGCGTCGCATCGGTGGCCGAGTCGGCCAGCGGGAACGAGATCCCCTGGTAGTCCATGATCCGCTGCCCGCCCTGGACGCGGGTCAGCGCCCAGTCGGTCGTCTCGTCGAGCAGGCGCCACATCGCGCCCAGGCCGTGGGTGGCGATCCCCAGCCGCTCCTCGGTGAACCAGCGCCGCTGGAGGTTCTCACCCTCCCCCACGCCGCCGATAACCGCGTCGGGGGCCACCTCGACGTCGGTGAAGCGGACCGTCGGATGGCCGTGCGGGTAATTGTGGGTGAACGGCGGATCGTCGACGAACTCCACGCCGGGCGCGCCCGGCTCGACGAGCAGCAGCGTGGGCAGCTTGTCGGAGCCGTCGACGACGTTGGCCATGACGACGAGCACGCGGGCGACGTCGCCGGATGTCACGAACCACTTCTCGCCGTTGATCCGCCAGCCGCCGCCCGCCAGCGGGTGCGCGGTGGTGGCGATGCCGCCGGGATCGGAGCCGGCTTCGGCCTCGGTGACGGCGTAGGCGTCGCCGCCCTCCCCGGCGAGCGCCGGGCGGACGTAGCGCTCGCGCTGCGCCTGCGTCGCCTCCTCCCAGACGTTGTAGACGCTCGGCACGTGCCAGTGCAGGCCGCCGGTGACGCGCCCGAACTGCTCGTTGACGGCGAACCACTCCCGCATCGACCATCCCTGGCCGCCGAGGCTCTTCGGCACCCGGCCGCCGTGCAGGTCGGCGGCGATCGCCGCGCGCTTGATTTCGGCCACGGTCTCGTCGGGCAGGCGACCGCCGAGGCCCTCGGCCTCCTGCTCGAGCGGCATCAGCACGTCCTGGACAAACGCCCGGGCACGCTCGACGGCGGGTGCGGTGGTGGCGATCATCAGTCGGCTCCTTCGTCGAACTCGGCCAGCCGGGCGCGGTCGCCGGCGGTGAGCCGCGCTCCCCGCCCCGGCAGCCCTAGCAAGAGGTTGTGGTGGTTGGCGATCACCCAGCGCGCACGTTCGCCGGCACGTCGGACTTCGGGATCGACGGACTGCGTCCGCCGCTCGATCAGCTCGACCACGTCGTGGAGGTAGCGCAGCCATCGCCGCTGGCCGCGGCGCATCACGATCCGCTCGATCCGCGCCCGCTCGGCGGCGACCGCGGTCGCCTCGGCGCGGTGCCCGGCCGCCAGCGTGGCGACCGCGTCCGGGAGCTCGCGCTCGGGCTCGGGGGTGATCGACAGCCACGTGGCGCGCTTGACCATGACGGGTACACTACATCAACTGATCACAAAGTCAGGATGAGGGAAAATGGACACCACCGTCGCCGCCCCGCAGTTCGCCACCGGTTCCGCCCTGGAGCCGCGCCTGTACATCGATCCACAGCTGCTGGCCGCCGAGCAGGAGCTGATCTTCGAACGCACCTGGCAGCTGGCCGGCCACGTCTCGGGCCTGCCACGCACCGGCAGCTATGTGACCGCCCAGGCCGGAACCCAGCCCGTGCTCGTGATCCGCGACGAGGACGGCGCCCTGCGTGCCTATCGCAACGTCTGCCGGCATCGCGGCTCGCGGCTGCTGAGCGGGTCCGGGCAGTGCAAGGCGGCGATCCGCTGCCGCTATCACGGGTGGACGTATCGCCTCGACGGGAGCCTGATCGGCGTGCCCGAGGGGCTGGGCTTCGGCAAGAAGCTCGACAAGGGAGCGCTTGGCCTGATGGGAGCGCGCGTCGAGGAGATGTGCGGCCTGGTGTTCGTCAACCTCGATCCCGACGCCACGCCGCTGGCCGAGCTCGTCGGCGACCTGCCGCGGCGCCTGGCCCGCTACCGGATCGACACCCTTAAGCCCTTCGCCGTCTCCGGCGGCAGCCGCCAGCCGGCGAACTGGAAGGCGGTGGCCGACAACTACCTCGAGGGCTACCACATCCCGATCGCCCATCCCGGCCTGATGCGCATGCTGGACTACAAGCACTACGACGTCGAGGTCAACGAGCACTACGTGTGGTTCGAGTCGCCACTGCGCGACAAGCCCTCGAGCAACCGGCTGGAGCGCCTGTACGCGCGGATGGTCACGCCGATGCCGGGACTGGGGCCCGACGACCGGCGCGTGTGGCGCTACGCCTTCATCTATCCCAACACGACGATCGACCTGTATCCCGACCAGGTCAACACCTGGCAGATGCTGCCCGACGGGGTCGGCTCCACGAGCGACACGTGGGGCAGCTACCGCGCGGCCGGCGCCGACCCGCGCACCCGCCTGGTGCAGTGGGCCAACCAGCGGCTGAACAGGCTCGTGTTCGACGAGGACATCGATCTCGTCGACAACGTGCAGCAGGGGCTGCAGACGCGCGGCTATCGCTGCGGGCCGCTCGGCGCCCGCGAGGCTGGGGTGGCGTGGTTCGCCGACCGGATCCGCGCCGACCTGGCGCCGGCGCTGCCGTGAAGCGAAGCCGGATGACTCGCGCCGCCGACTTACAGGCGAGCCCGGATGGCGAGCGGAGGCGATGAGCGCGAGTCGCGAGCGGATCCTCGCGGCGGCGGTGCGGCGGATCGCGCTCGAGGGAATCGACGCGGTGGCGATCGCCCGGATCGCCATGGACGCCGGGGTCTCGACCTCGCTCGTGCATTACCACTTCGACAGCCGCGAGTCGCTGCTCGCCGAGGCGCTCGACTACTCCTACGCGCACGCCGGAGCGGTGCGGCTGGGCGCCGATCTCGAGGGGACGACGCACGCCGAGCGGCTGGCGGCGATGGTCGACCAGTGCCTGCCGACGACGCCCGAGCTGCACGCCGACTGGGTCCTGTGGGTCGAGCTGTGGCTGCGCGCCGTGCGCCACCCGGAGCTGCGTCCCGTCGCCGAGGAGCTGTACGCGCGGCTGCACGCCTGGTTTGCCGACGAGATCGCCGCCGGGATCGCGGACGTCGAATTCGCGCGCTGCGATCCCCAGGAGGTGGCCGACCGCACCCTGGCGCTGCTCGACGGCTTCGGCGTCAGGACCCTGATCGGCGATTCGACGATCCCGCTGGAGCGGGCCCGCTCATCCGTGAGGTCCGCCCTCGCGCAGGACCTCGGGCTCGGCGAGCGCCTGCAGACCGGGCATGCCCTCGTGGACGCGCGCGCCTCGGGGGCGGGCTGAACCCGGCGGCGACGTCGGTGACCGCGCAGCGCCGTCGGCGGCGTGCACCCGGTTGCGGCCTTCGCTCTTGGCCACGTACAGCGCCCGGTCGGTCGCGCGGAACAGTGTCACCCCGTCGCCGGCGTCGTCGGGTAGTACGGCCACGCCGCAGCTCGCCGTGATCGGCCGGTCGATGCCGGCCACCCGGATCGCGGCGATCGCCGCCCGGACCGCCTCGGCGACCTGCACGGCGCCCGGCTTGTCGGTTCCGGGGAGCAGGATCAGGAACTCCTCGCCGCCGTAGCGCCCGACGAAGTCCGCCTCGCGGACCACATTGCGAAAGGCCACGCCGACCGCGGCCAGGACCTCGTCACCGCGGTCGTGGCCGTAGACGTCGTTGACCTGCTTGAAATGGTCGAGGTCGACCAGCACGGCGGACAGCGGCGTGATCGTCCGCGACGCCTGGGCGACCATGCGCTTCAGGGTGTCCTGTACCGAGCGCTGGTTGGGCAGGCCGGTGAGCGTGTCGGTGGCGGCACGCAGCTGCGCGAGCGCGAGGTTGCGCAGGTTGCCGAGCACAGGCGCCGCCTGAGCGACCGTCTCGCGGATCCGCAGCGCGTCGGCGGTCCCCGTGGCGACGGGCTGGCTGACGAGCACTGAACCGATCACCTCGCCGCCGACGACCAGCGGCTCGCAACTGGAGACGCCCGCCAGCCGGCCGCAGATCTCACAGCTCATCAGCGGCTCGCCGTCGCCTTGGGAATGGCCGGTGGCGAAGCGGATCGCCAGGCAGGCCCGCGGCCCGGCGTGCTCGAGCGCGGGCTTGAGCTCCGGGAGCTCGCCCAGCATGGTCCGCGGCTCGAGGCGATCGTCGCTGTTGTTGCGAGAGAGCACGACGGCGTGAGCACCGGGATGAGTGCGTTCGAGCTG
This sequence comes from Solirubrobacteraceae bacterium, assembly GCA_036268255.1. GTDB lineage: Bacteria > Actinomycetota > Thermoleophilia > Solirubrobacterales > Solirubrobacteraceae > Palsa-465. The sequence continues at coordinate 8,279 of DATAUL010000369.1, forward strand.
GCGGCGCAGCAGCTCGTGCGCCTCCCCCTCGTCCTCGGTTGCCTGCAGACGGCCGGTGTACTCGCTCGAGCTCTCGGCGTAGCCGCGGTCGTGCATTTGGGAGAGCAACAACCGGCGTAGGGTGAGCCCGGCACGGATCATCGTCGCGGCCGCGATCAGCGCGAGGGTGGCCGCCACCAGCATCCATATGCGGCTGCGGCGGTAGATCTGGGTCGCCGCCGCATGGGCGACGCCGGCGTCGGCGACCTCCCGCGGCGCGCGCCCGGAGACGAGCGCGATCAGCGGATCGAGCGTCCGGGCGACCGCCGCGGTCGTGGCCGGCCGGTGACGGTCATTTCGCAGCAGGCCGGGGCGCGCCGTGGTCATGTAGACCGTCCAAAGCGCGGAGACCCGGTCGATCTGCGCCTCCTCGGCTGGCGGATCGTGAGCGTGAATGGCCTCCAGCGAGGCGATCTCGTCGCGCACGGCGGGGACGATGATCTCCTCCAACCGGGCCCGAGCACGGTCCGCCGCCGGTGCGGCCGGCGCGGATGCGATCTCCAGGCTGACGACCTCGGCCTGTCCCAGGTGGGTGATGAGCCGGCTGGTGCGCTCAACGGTCAGCAGGTTGTCGGAGAAGACTTGCCGGTTGACGGCGTGGACGTCGGCCAGTCCGCGCAGCCCGACGAGGACCGTACCGACGAGCGCCAGCACGACGATCGCCAGCGAGATGAAGAACCGGGCGCTCGCACCCGGCCTGGGAAGGGCCATCCAATCCCTATCGACGCGGAACGAACCCGGCTTGAGGTCCCTGGGGCCTTATGCGCGAGCGGCGATTCCCAGCGCCTCGCGCGCGGCCGCGCGACCGGTGGCCACCGCCCCCTCCATGTAGCCGGCGACCCAGTGGTCGGAGCCGGCCACGTAGAACGGCGGCTCGTGGGTGCCGTGCAGCGGGCCGACCCGCGTCAGGTCGCCGGGAGCCCACGCGGCGATGTAGCCCAGCGTGAACGGATCGGCGCCCCACAGACGCTCGAGCAGCGCCAGCGGCTCACCGGCGGCGTCCCCGTAGAGCCGGACAAGACCGTGTAGAACGTCGCGGAAGCGGGCCTGCGGCGGGGAGGCGAGGAAGGCCGACAGCCGCTCGGGGGGGACGAGCAGCGAGAGCACCCCTGGCCCCTGCGGCCAGGTGGAGCCGAACAGCCACTCGCACTCGGCCAGGCCGTTCTGTCCGCGCGCCTGCCAGAAGGGCTGCTCGTAGGCGGCCACCACCTTGGCGGCCAGCGCCTGGCGCTGGGCGCGCAGCGACTCCAGGCGCGCGTCGCTCAGCCCGGTGATCCGCACGGCGCGCAGCGGCCCGGCCGGGATCGCGCAGATGACGGCCTCGGCACGGACGGTCTCCCGGCCGGCCAGCGTCACCACGACGCCGGTGGCGTTCAACCCGATCTCGATCACCGGTGCGTTGAGGCGAACCCGATCGCCCAACTCGGCGGCCATCCGCCCCACCACCGCGGCCGCGCCCTCGGCGCAGCGCAGGCCCTCCCAGGCCGACAGGTCATAGAACGCATCGCCGGGCAGCCACGCGTGCTTGCGCAGCTCGGCGAGCAGCGATGTCCGCTCGGGTCCGTCGCACGACAGGGAGAGCGAGGCCAGCGTGTGGCGGCGATGCACGGCGGGCGTCGCGCCCAGCGAGCGCAGCCATTCGCCCACGCTGCACTCGTCGAGCCGGCGAGCGTCAGGGTGCTGCCACGGAGCGGCCGGATCGATGGTCGCCGCCAGGCGCTCGAACTCCGCGTCCACCCGCGCCAGGTCCGCGCGCTCGGCGCCCGTCATCCACGGGATGTCGTCGCCGACGTGGACCCCGTCCTGCAGTCCCCAGCTGATCTCACCCGGGTCGTTGACGTACGACGGCTGAAGCGTGAGCCCCAGCTCGCCGACCAGCTCCCGGTAGGCGACATGGGCGTGGCCGATCACCTCGCCCCCGAGCTGCACCCGGCGCCCGTCGGCCAGCGTCGCGGCCTCGACACGTCCACCGACGCGCCCGCGGGCCTCCAGCACGACGACGTCGGCGCCGCCGCGCGTGAGGTCGCGCGCGGCCGCCAATCCCGCCAGTCCGGCTCCCAGGACGACCACGTCGCTCACGTTCGGCCTCTCTCTCACGTCCCCGGCTTGACGCGGCCGCCGTGCCGCGATAGTTTCCTGACCCGCCGTTCAGTATACGTCTCGACTCAAGGTGACCGAATGAGTCCGCGTCCGAAGGTTGACCACCTGCGTAAGCCGCAGATCGTCGCCGCCGCCGCTGAGGTGCTGTACGAGCGCGGGCTGTTCGACACGCGCATCGGCGACATCGCGCAACGCGCCGGGACGAGCTCGCCGACAATCCTTTACTACTTCGAGTCCAAGGACCGGCTGCTCGAGGAGGCCGTCGAGTACGCCGACCGCGGCTTCTACGAGCGCCTCGCCGACGGCCAGGACCGCGCCGGGTCACCGGGCGAGCGGCTCGTGGACCTGATCGAGCAGACGAGCCTCGGGCCCGGCGGCCTGAACGATTACACGCTGTGGATGGAGATCTGGGTGCGCGCCCGGCGCGATGAGTCGGTGCGCAGCAACTACATCGAGCTCGACCGGCGCCAGCGGGCGCTGATCGCCGAGATCGTGCGCGACGGCCAGCTCGAAGGCGAGTTCGACGCCGCCGCCGACCCAAATGACTTCGCCGTCGTGCTCTCGGGCCTGCTCGACGGCCTCGGCGTCCAGGTGACGCTCGGCCAGCCCGACGTGACGCCCGAGCGAATGGTCGACCGCTGCCTGGCCGTCGCCTCGCGCGAGCTGGGCTGCGAGCTGCGCCGCCACAACGCGCTCACCTCCGAGGGCGGCGCGCGACGATGATCGACCCCGGCCTCCCGCACCCGCGCAGCACGCGACGCAGCTTCCTGCGGACTGCCGGAGCGGCGGCCGCCGGGCTGTCGGTCCCCGGGCTGCTGGCTGCGTGCGGGACGACCCAGCCGCTGCCCGCCCCGGGCGGCTCCGCCGGACCGGGCCGCGGGCAGGGCCCGGGCGGACTCCAGCTGGCGCGACCCGATCAGCCGGTCGTGCTGCCGATCTACGCAGACAACAAGCCGATCGCCTCGGGGCGCAAGCCCGAGAAGGGGCCGCTGCAGCTCTACAACTGGCAGGAGTACATCGCCCCCGACGTGATCAAGTCCTTCGAGAAGCGCTACGGCGTCAAGGTGCAGATCTCGACGTTCTCGACGATGGACGAGGCGGTGGCCAAGATCCAGTCGGGCGCCGTGCAGTTCGACGCGTTCGTGCCCGAGCTCGTCTACCTGGAGCGGCTGGCCGTCGGCAAGGTGCTCGCTCCGCTGAACCTTGACTACATCCCCAACCTCGAGCGCAACGCGTGGCCGACGCTGGTCAACCCGTGGTACGACTTCGGCAGCCGCTACACCGTCCCCTACACGATCTACACGACGGGGATCGGCTGGCGGACCGACAAGCTGCCGAGCTTCAATCCGACCAAGTACGCGAATCCGTGGGACGCCCTGTGGCAGGAGGGGCCGAAGATCTCCGGGCTGGTGGGGATGCTCGACGATCAGCACGACGCGCTGTCGATGGCGCTCCTGCGCAACGGGGTGACCGACGTCAACACCGACAACCCGGCCCAGATCGCCGCCGCCCAGAAGGCAATCCAGCAGCTGGTCAAGAGCGCCAACCTCAAGTTCGACACCAACGAGTACCAGCACCTCGCCGACGGCTCGCTGTGGCTGCACCAGGCCTGGTCGGGCGACGTGGCGGCCACGCCGCTGTACGCGCCCAAGGGGACGAAGGCGAGCGCGTTCGCCTACTGGTGGCCGACCAACGGGCACGGACCGATCAACAACGACACGATGGCGGTCGTCCGTGGTGCCAAGAACCCGGTCCTCGCCCACCTGTTCCTCAACCACGTGCTCGACGTCGAGACGGCGTTCACCAACTACGGCTACATCCTGTACCAGCAGCCGCTCAACGTGATGACCCCTCAGGCGGTGGTCAAGCGCCAACTCGTCGCCCGCAACCTGACGACCACGCTCATCGCCGAGCGCCAGTTCAACGCAGGGTACGTGCAAGGGCCGCTGAGCACCCCCGGCGAGACCCTGTGGGAGAACGCCTGGGCGGCGGTCAAGTCGACGTGAGCGCGACTGCGATCGAATCCCGCTCGTCCTACTGGCGATCGTTCGCCCTCCCCGGAGTGGCGTGGCTCATCCTGTTCGTCGTCATCCCCGCCTACGCCGTGCTGGCGATCGCGTTCGGCCGGGTCAACTTCCTCTTCCAGCCCGTGCCGTACTGGAACCCGCTGCACTGGAACCCCGGGTACATCTCCAAGGCGTTCGGCGGGTCGCTGCCCGGCGGCGAGTACTGGCCCTCGATCCGCAACACGCTCGTCTACGTCGCCGTCTCGCTGGGCTTGTGCTTCACGATCGGCTATCCGGTCGCCTACTACGTCGCCCGCCACGCCAAGCGGACAAAGGCGCTGCTGATCGTCCTGCTGGTGATTCCCTTCTGGGTCAGCTACCTCCTGCGGATGCTCGCCTGGATCGGCCTGCTGTCCCCCGGCGGCTACGTCAACCAGATCCTCCAGTCGATTGGGATCAGCCACCCGCCTGACTGGCTGAACGGCAACCCCTACTCGGTGGTCATGGCGCTCGTCTACGGCTACATCCCGTACTTCATCCTGCCGGTGTTCGCCGGCCTGGACCGGATCGACAAGAGCCAGATCGAGGCCGCCCGCGATCTCGGCGCCACGCCGTTTGGCGCGTTTCTGCATGTGACCCTGCCGCTGTCGAAGGCCAGCATCATGGCCGGCGCAGCGCTCGTCGTACTCCCGATGTTCGGCGACTACTACACCAACGACCTGATCTCGGCCTCCCCGCATACGAACATGCTCGGCAACGAGATCAACCTGTTCGTCCAGGGCGGCTCGCAGAAGAACCTCGGCGCCTCGCTGGTGATCGTGCTGATGGCGATCCTCGCCGTTGGCATGGCGTACTACCTGTACGCGACGCTGCGCGACCAGAGGCGGATGGCAGCCGGATGACTCACGCGGCCGACATACAGGCGGGGTGGGCGGGTCCGGTTCCCGGGCGGAGGCGATCAGCGTGAGCATCGCGGAGAGAGAGCCGGCAACCGGGGGGCCGGCGATCATCCCGGCGCCGGGCTCGCGGCGCAACCTGATCCCGCGGCGCCTGCGCAACCCCTGGGGCGAGCCCCGTTTCCTCGTCGCCGGCACGTGGGTCTACATCGCGTGGGCGCTGGTGCCGGTCGTGATCGCGATCCTCTTCTCGTTCAACGCCGGGCGCTCGCGCAGCGTGTGGCAGGGCTTCTCCTTCAAGTGGTGGTGGGGGGACCCGAACCTCTCGATCTTCCACAATGCCGACTACACACACGCGCTCGTGCACAGCCTCCTGCTGGCCGGACTGGACATGGTGATCGCCACCCCGCTCGGCGTGCTGCTGGCGCTCGGGCTGGCCCGCTGGCGGGGCCGCGGCTCGGGGGTGGCCAACTCGCTGATGCTGATCCCGCTCGTCACGCCCGAGATCGTGATGGCGGTGTCGCTGCTCGTCGTCTTCACTCAACTGGCGCTGGTGCCGTTCAGCCTCGTCCACCTCGGCACGACCGCGCAGGTCGTCGGCCAGGTGACGTTCTCGCTCTCCTACGTGGTCGTCATCGTCCGCAGCCGGCTGGCGTCGATCGGCGGCCAGTACGAGGAGGCAGCGAGAGATCTGGGGGCGACGCCCGTCCAGGCACTGCGGCTCGTGCTGATCCCGCTGCTCGCGCCCGCGATCCTTGCCAGCATGCTGATCGTGTTCGCACTCTCGATCGACGACTTCGTCGTCACCCAGTACATGTCGTCAAACTCCACGACCACCACCATCCCCATGTTCCTGTATTCCAACGCCCGCGGCGGCACGACCACACCCGCGCTCAACGCGCTCGCCACGATCCTCGTCGTCGTCACCCTCGTCGGGGTGACGGTCGCCTATCTCCTGTACACCGCGCTGGGCCGGCGAACCGGCAGCGCAGGAAGCGGTGCGACGGCGCTGCGCGAGCTGTCGGGCATCGAGGCGGGGGTCTAGGTGGCCTCCCCGTTAGTCACCGGCGAGGTCGAGCTCCGCGGCCTGACCAAGCGCTTCGACGACGCGGTGGCCGTCGACAACATCGACGCGCTGATCCACGCCGGCGAGTTCTTCTCGCTGCTCGGCCCGTCGGGCTGCGGCAAGACGACGACATTGCGGATGATCGCCGGATTCGAGCGCCCCACGTCCGGCGAGATCCTGCTCGACGGCGTCGACGTCGCCCAGACACCACCCCACCGGCGCAACGTGCACACGGTGTTTCAGAACTACGCGCTGTTCCCCCACCTCGATGTGTTCGACAACGTCGCCTTCGGACTGCGCCGGCACAGGGTCGCCCGCGTCGAGGTGACCCGACGCGTCGAGGAGGCGATCGAGCTCGTCGAGTTGGGCGGCCTGGGCGCGCGGCGACCGCAGCAGCTCTCCGGCGGCCAGCAGCAGCGCGTCGCCCTCGCCCGCGCGCTCGTCCTGCGGCCCGCCCTGCTGCTGCTCGACGAGCCGCTCGGCGCGCTCGACGCCAAGATCAGAAAGCAGCTGCGACTCGAGCTCAAGGCGCTCCAGGAGGAGGTCGGGATCACGTTCGTGTTCGTGACCCACGACCAGGAGGAGGCGCTCAGCATGAGCGACCGGGTCGCGGTCATGAGCAACGGGAAGATCGAGCAGGTGGGCACGCCGGAGACCGTCTACGAGGACCCGGGCACGGTGTTCGTGGCCGACTTCCTCGGGGTTTCGAACCTGATGGACGCGCACGCCGCAGCAGATCCGGGGAGTCCGGCTCACTGCACGGTCGCGATCGGCGACTTCACGCTGCGCGCTGCCTGCGGGGACACATCGGCCCGCGGGGCGGTCAAGGTCGTCGCCCGCCCAGAGCGAGTCCAGCTGCTCGCCCATGGCAGTGCGCAGGAGAACTGCCTGCCCGGCATGGTCGAGCGCACCGTGTACGTCGGCGCCACCCTGCAGGTCATGATCCGCCTCGTCACCGGCGCACAGCTGCAGGCCTCCGTGACCAACACGGGGTCAGCGGACGGCTTCGAGCAGGGCGCCCCGGTCTCCGTCCACGTCCCCGCCGACGCCCTGCGCGTGCTCGGAGCCGACGCGCCGCCCCCGGTCGACCCCGACGCCGCCGCGCCCGATGAGGACGTCGCCGCGGCCGAGCCCAGCCAGACCGCCGGCTGACGCCCCGTGATCTGCGCGTTGCCGACATAGACTCACGTGCCGTGAGCGTCGCCGAGCTGCTGGAGGGCAAGCGGGTCTGCGTCTGCGGTGGATCCGGAGGTGTGGGCAAGACGACCACCTCGGCGGCGGTGGCGCTCGGCATGGCCGCCGGCGGCGCCAAGGTGGCGGTCGTCACGATCGACCCGGCCCGGCGCCTGGCCAACGCGCTGGGCCTGCATGAGCTTCAGAACCAACCGCGGCGGGTCGATCCCGCGCGCCTGGGCGCGGACTGCACCGGGGAGCTGTGGGCGATGATGCTCGATCCCAAGCGCACGTTCGACGAGCTGATCGAGCGGATCGCCGCCGATTCAGAGCGCGCCGCCGAGATCAAGGCCAACCGGGTCTACCGCGAGCTGTCGACCGCGGTCTCGGGCTCGCAGGAGTTCACCGCCGTGGCCAAGCTCTACGAGCTGCAGCGCGAGGGCGACTTCGACCTGCTCGTGCTCGACACGCCGCCGTCACGCAACGCGCTGGACTTCCTCGACGCCCCCGGGCGGCTGACCTCGTTTCTCGAAGGACGGGCGCTGAAGGCGTTCGTCCGGCCCACCAGCCTGGGGATGCGCGTCCTCGGGCGCGGGGCCGCGCCGCTGCTGAGCGCACTGCGCAAGGTGACCGGCGTCGATCTGATCTCCGACCTGACGACGTTCTTCGGCCTGCTGGGCGACATGACCCAGGACTTCTCCGAGCGCGCCGCGGCCGTGGAGCAGATGCTCAAGGCGCCCACGAGCGCGTTCCTGCTCGTCACCTCCGCCTCGGCGCCGGCGATCGACGAGGCGATCTGGTTCCGGCGCACACTGCAGGACGGCGGGCTTCCGTTCGCGGGGGTGATCGTCAACCGCTATCACCACGACGTGATCGGCGACGCCGCCCCCGCCGCGTTGACCGAGATGCTGCGTCAGCAGCTGCCGGCCGGCCTGGCCGCCCGCGTGGCCGCCAACTTCGACGACTACCACCTGCTCGCCCGGCGCGACCGGCGCAACGTGGCGCGCCTCGTCGCAGAGCTCGGCGACGAGGGCGGGCATCTGATCCTCGTCCCCCATCTCGACGACGACGTGCACGACATCGAGGGCCTGGAACGCGTCCAGCGCTACCTGTTCGCCTCCGACGCCGAGCGCGCGACGCTCATCGCAGAGCTCGTCGCCTGACCGCGGTCAGGGACCCGCAGCCGGTACCGCGCCTCGCCGCCGGCCGCCCACGTCGACCAGCGCAGCACGACCTCCTGCCACTGCGCCGGCGCCACCGGCTCGTCGCCGGCGACCAGCGTCAGCCGCTCCTGGTGCAGCAGCTCCCAGACGGCCTGCTCGGCGAGCGACAGCTGCTCGGAAGCGCGCCACCCCGGGTGCGACGCCCCGGCGAGGGCGGCGACCGCGCCGAAGTTCAGCAGCTGGCCGGTGGCCTGTGCGATCTGCTCCTTGAGGGCCTCGACCTCAGGTCGGGCCTGGGCACCGCGCTCGGCTTGCGCGAGCACCGCGTCGGTCACGTCCTCGGAGTCCTTGGTGGCCTGCCCCCAGCCGCGACCGAGGCCCAACTCGTCCAGTCGCACCGCGGGGCCCATGAGGATCTTGAGCCGCGTGCGCTCCGGTGGCCAGCGGCGCTCATCGTGGTCGATCATTTCCCCTTTTACCCAGGGGACGACAAAGCGGGTGTCGACCTCAGCGCGTTCAAGGTTGAACACCCGGGCCGTGTGCGGGAACTGACGCAGCTCGAGGTGGTAGACCCCGGTCATTCGCCAGGCTCGTCGCCGCGCTCGCGATAACGCCGGCGGGCGTCGGCGATCGCGCGATCTGCCGCCTCCCGGTCTGACCAGCCCGTCGGCTCGGAGTGCCGGTCGGGATCGAGGTCCTTGTAGACCGAAAAGAAATGGAAGATCTCATCGCGCAGCAGCTTGGGCAGCTCATCGAGGTGCTCGTAGATGTTCCAGCCCGGGTCGCTTGTCGGCACGCAGACGATCTTGTCGTCCTGCCCGTTCTCGTCGGTCATGCAGAACACCCCGATCGGTCGCACCGGAACCAGGCAGCCGGGAAACGTGGGCTCCGACAGGCACACGAGCACGTCGAGCTCATCGCCATCGAGCCCAAGCGTCTGAGGGATGAACCCGTAATCGGTGGGATAGACGACTGACGCCGAGACGAAGCGGTCGAATTTAATCGCCCCCAGCGTTGGGTCGAACTCGTACTTGTTACGGCTCCCCTTGGGGATCTCGACCATGCAGATGAGATCGTCGTCGGCCACGCACTGAGCGTATCTCGCCGCAGGCGTCCCCGGACGCAGAACGAGCGGGCCGAAGCCCGCTCGTCGCTGCAGATCGCGCTCCCCCTGACTACTTACGAGCCCCAGGACTTACGGTGTCGTGCCTGGTGGGCAAAACACTCCCGGCCTTCAACGAAGACCGAGTAGGGAGCGGTCCGCCCTTCAGATTAGCGAGCCGGGGCCTGGGCCGCTTCGGCGAGCAGGTCGTCGGCCACCGCGCACAGGTCACTGTCGAGGTGGCCGCACAGCGCGTCGCGCAGAATCGCCCGCAGGTGCTCGGCCAGCTCGTCGACGAGCGTCGAGACTCCGCGCTCATCTGATGCCACGCCGGTGATCACGGCCCCCTCGAGCTTGATCGCCCGGGCGATCCGTTGGGCGAGCGCGGCGCGCTCCTCCGGGGCCCCGCAGATTACGGCCAGGCGCTGGGCGAGGCGGCCGCTGGCCGGCCCCTCGGGCTCGAGCAGCACCCGCAGCGCCAGTAGGTAATCGGTGAGCGCCTCGAACGGCGCGAGGCGCTCGCAGCCCATCTCAAAGCGCGCCAGCGCCCAGCCCAGCTCCCCACCACCGGGCGAGCGGCGCGACACGAGGCGGTAGAAGGCCCGCAGCTCCTCCTGCTGGGCGGACGGGATCAGGGTCAGCAGCCGCGGGCGTCCGCTGACGCCGATCGGCACCGGCCGCCAGGTGCCCGCCTCACTTCGCGCGTAGGCCACCGGTCCAAGGGCATAGCCCCCGCGCTCGAACAGCCGCAAGGCGGACAGGATGCGCCTGAAGCGCGTCCGTGCCACCGAAACCGGCGGTCGGTCGGCGCGCTCGTGGTTGATCGCCAGCAGCGCCAGCACGTTCGGTTCGTCGCTATCGCCCCACACGGCCTCCGGCGGGGCGTCGCCGAGCGCGTCTCCCCGGATCAGCGACAGGCCCTCGCCGAGCTCGAGTTCGTTCGTGTCGGGGTCAAGCGCGATCCCCAGCACGGGCGCCACCACGGTGGCGATGCAGTGTCCCTCGTACAGGGCATGCTCCAGCTCCCCGTAGGCGGCCTCGAAGTGCGCGGGCTCGAACCCGAACTCGCTGCGCTCGGCGAACACCGCCCCCAGGAACGCCTCGACCACGGCCTCGGCCAGCCCCCGACGGTCCTCGGGCAGCTTGACCTCGCCGCGCTGCACCAGATAGGCGTCGAGCGCCTCGGATCCGGTGAGGGCGCGGACCGCCTCGCCGTGGCTGGGCAGCGCGGCCAGCACCGGGCGGCGCGAGGCGATGAACTCGCCGGTCAGCGGCCGGTAGACGTACAGCGCCCGGCCTGAGGCACGACCTCCGCCGCGCTCCTCGGTGACCTCGAACGGGATCTCGGCACCGGCCGCCTCGGCGGACAATCGCCCGGAGGCGTCGACGGTGAAGGTCTCCAGCTGGCGGTGCAGGGCGGCGTTGCGCACCCGGGCGGTTTCTGCGCGACGAGCGTCAATCCTCTCGCCGCAGCACGAGTTGCAGTGCCACTGCGCGAGGACATTGGCGTCGTTCGGTCAGCTCGTGGGCCGAGACCGCGATCCGGCAGCCCGGCTCAGGCAGCGACGACGGCCGGCTCGCGCTCGTCGGCGGAGGCGAGGTCCTCGCCGCACTCGGCGCCCAGCCACTGGAGCCCGTAGGTGCGCATGTCCTCAATGAGCGGCACGAGCGCCCGCCCCTTGGGGGTGAGCACGTACTCGACGCGCGGGGGTACCTCGGGGAACGTCTGGCGCTCGACGACCCCCTCCTCCTCCAGCGCCCGCAGGCGCAGCGAGAGGGTTCGCGGGCTGATTCCGGCCAGTGAGCGTTCAAGCTCGCAGAAGCGCGAGCGTCCGTCGGCCAGGTCCCGGATCACCAGCAGTGTCCATTTGCCACACACAATCTCCGCTGTGCGGCAGACCGGACATGTATCGTCAGTTGCCATCCGAAACCCAAGTCTAGCGCAAGACTTCACGAACTGAAGCGAGTCGGCGCCCGTCCGGGCCGCGCCTGCCGCGCCGGCCCGGACTCCGGCCGGCTACTTGACCGTGTACGCGTACGGGATCGACGCCACCTGATTGCCCTGTGGGAAATTGGTGATCGCATCCTCGATCGAGCCGAACTCGGAGAAGTAGGCGTCGTCGAGGTACAGCGTCCCGCTCACCGGGGTCCCGGAGGCCCCGGTCGGCGTGATCGTGACCGGGATGGCGGCCGTCTGGCCCGGCCCGACCGTGATCGGCTTGAATTGAGCCAGGCTGGTCGCCGGGTTGGCGCTGTCAGCCTCCAGGTCGCCCCCCGGCGAGCTCACGGCCGGGTCGAACGGACTCGTGGTGACGGTCGCCGACGTGTGGACGTTCTCGCTTTGTCCACCGCTGGTGCCGAACGGCCCGTACTCCACCGGGGCGATGTCCCACGCCCCCTGGGCGATCGGAGTGGCGGCGAACGAGGCGGCCGCCGTGGTGCCGAACGTGGAGGAGATGTCCGGATCGCCACTGGCCGTCTGCGAGTCGAACTGGATCGGCTGCGAGCCGTCGGTGGTCGCCTGCTCGTTGAGCGCCGTCGAGTCGGTCGGCACCAGGTACACGGGCAGGTTGGCGTCGAACGTCAGCGGCTCGGTGGTATCAGGACCGTTCCCTGTCGCTCCGAGCGACAGCTGGGTGGAGCCGGGCAGCCGCGCGTCGGGGAAGAACGACTCCTGCGCGGTCCCGGTGTTCTTGACCGTCACGTTGTAGGTGTACGCGTGGCCGGCCACGAGCTGGGCCGAGCTCGCGTCCGGCAGGCCGCCCGCATCGGCGGGAACCGGCTGCTGGTCGGTCGTCACCTTGAACGGCTCCGATAGGGCCGTGCCGGAGACCTGCGGCGAGAACACCACGGCGATCGTCCACGTCCCGGCGTCGGGGTTGAGCGCATGGAGTTGGGCCCCCAGCACGTTGGCCGTGTCACTCGATCCGGTGGTGCTGGGAACCATGTTGGTGGCGTAGGCCACTGCTTCCCCGGAGGGGTTGATGAGGTACACGCCGAACGGGTTGTCCGGGTTGTCTGCGAGCGTCACCGTCGCGTTCAGCTCCGGGTCTCCGGCCGGCAGGTTGAGCTGGTAGTAGAACTCCTGACCGCTGATCGGGTCGCGGCCGTTGCCGCCGGTCAGCGTGTCGGTGAACGACTGGTCGCCGGTGGGGATCTGGCTACGCAGCGTGACCGGGACCGTCGAAGCGGCGTGGGAGCCGCGGCCGGCGCTCGAGCCGATCACGATCGCCCCGGACGCGTCGCCCGGCTGCGCCGGAGTCAACACGTGCAGCGTCGCCGCCGCAGATTGACCGGGCGCGAGACGCAGCGACGAAGGCGAGACACTGCCGAACGTCGTGTAGCGGGCGACGCCGGCGCCGAACAGCACCGGGCCGGTGGTCCCACCATCGGCCGAGTCACGACTGTAGATGTAAGCCGTCCAGGTGCCAGCCGTCGGCGCCGCGACCTGCACGTTGCCGTAGTTGCCGTTGCCCTGCGGCACCGAATAGGAGGTGAGCTTGCCGTGGGGGTCGACCAGCGACATCCGCACGCGCGCGTTGAGATCGTCGAAGGAGGCGTTCTTGAACGCCGCCGAGGCGTTCAGACGGTCCTGCCCGGCGGGCACTCTGAACGTGACCGACTGGTAGTTGTCACGCACTCCGGACCAATCGGTGATGTGCGGATTTGAATCGCTGAGGGTGACCGCGGCCGTCTTCAGCCAGCGGTAGGGGCCGATCGCGCGCGTCGACAGGGAGAGGTTCTCGGCCTTGCCGCTCGCGTTGGTGATCGTGTCGGTCAGCGACTCGGATGTGCCCGGTGCGTCCGTGGCGTTCAGCTGCGTCTCGCTGTTGACGACGACGCCGGTCTTGCCGCCCTGCGCCGAACCGGCGCGCGGTGCGTTGTACGCCTCGGCCGCGAGCACCGCCTTGTAGGCGTCGGCGAGCCCGGCGCCCTGCTGCTCGGCGGGAGCGCCGATGTCGTCGGTGGTGGAGCCGATCAGCCGCTTGACGAGCGCCGGACTCGGGACCGAGCCGCCGTGGGTCTTCTCATAGGCCTGGATCACCAGAGCTGCGACCCCCGCCGTTAGCGGCGCGGACTCGCTCGTCCCGCCGAAGGGGTCGACGGGCGTGGGGTTGCCGGCGTAGCTGAAACAGTCGCCGTAGATGTCGGTGTTCGTCGAGCACAGCGACCAGTTCAGCTCGCCCGGCGCGACCAGGTCGACCGTGCGGCCGTCCTGCTCGAAGCCGCCGGAGCTCAGCGAGCTGATGTTGTTGCTCGCCCAGCCGGTCACGCCGGGGAACCGGGCGCCGCCGTAGCCCGTCTGGACGAACGCGCGATAGGTCGTGCTTGCCCCTGCGGAGATGACGTTGGGATCCGACGACGGAGAGCCGATCGTCGAGGTCACGCCGGCGTCACCGCTGGAGGCGGTGACGGTCGTTCCGGCGGCGACGGCTTGGTCGTTGGCCTGCTTGATGAGGTCGAGGCTCGCCTGATCGTCTGGATAGTTGTTGATGCCCAGCGATTCGTTGAGCACATTGACGTGGTCGACCGACACGGCGTAGTCGATCGCCTGCAGCAAGGAGGAGTTGAAGCCCTCGTCGCCGCCGAAGATGTCCAGCCCGACGAGGCTGGCGCCCGGGGAGACACCCTCGATGCGGATCTTGCACGGTCCCGGAAGCGACAGCGGGCTGTACTTGCTGATGTCGTACACCTGCCGGCCCTGGGAGGCGATCGAGGCGGCGTCGCCGAACGCCTCCTCCCCGCCGGTCGGCGAGTTCGTGCCCTCGCCACTGAAGTCCTTGTAATCGACGAACACGGGCTGGCCGTTGGCACGGACGAAGTCGGGATTGTTGATGTCCAGGCCGTCCGCGATGAACGCGACCTTCACGCCGGCGCCGGTGATCCCGAGCGATCGCGCGGTCTTGGCGCCCGGGGTGTCGGAGTCGACGCTCATCGCCTGCAGCGCCTCGGGGTTGAGCTGCACCTTGCCGTTGGGCGCGCAGGCGCCGGGGAGGGACTGGTTGCCGCCCGGGCCCGCGGAGGAACCGGGGGTGACGGCAGGCGGCGCGAGATGGATGACCTGGTCGGGGACGACCGCGCTGACGGCCGGGTCAGAGCGCAGGCTGGAGCGCTCGCTCGGCGTGACCGTCGCCGACACGGCGTTGAAGGTCGTGTAAGCGTGCACGCTGCGGGCATGCGAGCTCGACAGCTGGTTGAGCACCGGAGCCTGGATCGACTGCAGCGTCTGGCGGCGCTGGCCGACCATCGAGCGCGTCGCCGGTTGCGCGCGATCCTGGTTCTTGAAGATTACGATGACGTGCTGCGATGCCGTCTGGACCTGCACGGCGGCCGACGCGGACAGCACCTCGACGGTCGCGAACAGCGAAGCGCTTGCGATCACAGCGAACAGGACCCTGCTCCTGTTCCTCATGGCCTACCTCCGATGGACGAAACTGGGGACGCGACTCCCGCGAATCGCGCTGGCGTCATACCCCGGAGGTCACGGCATGAAACGCGTCAGGTGCTCACGTGCGGCGACGCCGGCCGAGCGCCCGCGGCGTTGGGCTAGGCGACGTCGCGCAGCTTCTGCGCTTCGGCCAGCGACTGCAGCTTCTTGAGCGACTGGTTCTCGATCTGACGGATCCGCTCGCGCGTGACGTTGAACGTGCGGCCGACCTCGTCCAGCGTACGGGGGTGCTCCCCGCCCAGGCCGTAGCGCAGCTCGAGCACGCGGCGCTCGCGGTAGCTGAGGTTCTCGAGCGCCTCGCGCAGCGCTTCCTTGGTGAGGATCTCGGCAGCGCGCTCGTACGGCGACTCGGCGCGCTCGTCGGCGATGAACTGGCCGAACTCCGACTCCTCCTCGTCGCCGACCGGCTTCTCCAGCGAGACGGGAGCCTGGGCCGACCGCTTGATCGACTCGACCTCTTCTGGCTCGATGCCGGTCACCTCGGCGATCTCCTCGGCGGTGGGCTCGCGGCCCAGCTCGGTCACCAGCTTGCGCTCGGCGCGGCCGATCTTGTTGAGCTTCTCGACGACGTGCACGGGGATGCGGATCGTGCGGGCCTTGTCGGCCAGCGCGCGGGCGATCGCCTGACGGATCCACCAGGTGGCGTAGGTCGAGAACTTGAAGCCCTTGCGGTAGTCGAACTTCTCGGCGGCGCGGACGAGACCGAGCGTGCCCTCCTGGATCAGGTCGAGGAACGGCAGGCCCTGGTTGCGGTAGTTCTTGGCGATCGAAACGACGAGGCGGAGGTTGGACTCGACCATCTTCTGCTTGGCGTCCAGGTCACCGCGCTCGATCCGCTTGGCCAGGTCGACCTCCTCCTGGGCGGTCAGCAGCCGCACCTTGCCGATGTCCTTGAGGAACAGCTGCAATGAATCCGTCGTCATGTCCGGCTTGAGGTCCAGAGCCGTCTTGGCCTTGCGGCGGCCGCGCTTGTCAGGCGCGCGCTCTACCTCGGTGGCGGCCAGGGCCGGATCGACTTCTTCGACGAGCTCGATTTCAGCGCGCTCGAGGAAGCCGTGCAGCTCCTCGACGTCGGCTTCATCCAGATCGAGCTCGGAAACGGCGCCGGCGATCTCCGAATAGGTAAGGACGCCGAGCTGCTGGCCACGGTTGACGAGGCCCTTGATCTCTTCGAGTTCCTGCAGTTCCGCAACAGACATCTGATTCCGTTTCCGTCGTTGGCGGCGGCCCTGGCGGTGCCGGCGCTGAGTTCAACAACTCGGGCTCTGCTCGTCTAGAGCGTAGGCCCGCTACTCAAACATAGCCGTCGACTATAGCCACTATACTTTATGAAGGCAAGGCGGTGACGGTGCCTGGATGAGCGTGAGGCAGACTGCCCGAGCGCGCGTTGAGCGGCAGCTCTCGGCACCGTCGCTGACCACTTATACATAGAACAACCGCGACGGTTGCAAAGTTACGCAAAGATTTCGCTGGGAATCGACGTGCAAACACGCGTTGCGCGATCATGGAAGCCCATGACCGACAAGCGCCAGCCCGGAGTCCTCGGGTCCCTGCCCCGCACGCGCCCGCACCGGCGCAGTGACAAGCGACCCGATGCGGCCGCCAAACCCCGCGCCGCCGCCAAACCCCGCGCCGCCGCCAAACCCCGGGCCGCCACCAAGCCACCCGCTGCCGCCAAGCCACGCGCCACCGCAGCCGCCGCCACGCCGCCTCACGCGCCCCAGCCCCGGCGGGCCCCGGCCCGCGAGGCCGCGCCGCCGCCGCCCGCCGCCGCCCCGGGGACGTTGGAGACGGCGGTCCAGGCGGCCGCCGAACTGGCCGAGATCGGCCTGCAGGCCAGCGCTCGTGCGCTGCGCCGCACCCTGTCGCGCCTGCCCCGGCCCTGAGCAGCGCCGGGCCAATCCGGACCGCCCAGCCGCAATCGGCGGCGTTGGTCGCGGAGTTACGTATACTCACCCGCCATCAGCCGAGCGGTCGCGTCTCCGGACCCGGCCGGCGGGGGAACCACTGCGGATCTGAATTCAGATCCGCCGGGGCGAATCGGTCCCGCTAAGGACCGTAGCGCCGTTAGGCGCGAGCCCGTCAGCTCACCTCGTAGGCAATGAACAAAGACGGAGCCAACGATGGTGAAAAGACGCCCCTACGCCTATACCCTGCTCGCGCTGCTGTGCGCCGCGCTGGCCGTCCCGTCGGCCGGCTGGGCCGCATCGGGTGGCTCCGGCCTCAGCGGGCCTTCCTCCGGTTCGCCGGGTTCGGCGACCGGCACCACGGCGGGCACCACCCCGGTACCAACGGCCACCCCGGCTCTGCAAAGCGGCGATGCCACCGTCAGCACGAGCGGTGGCGGGATCACGCTGCAGACCCGTGCCTCGGCGATCCTGCGCAAGACCATGACGTTCACCGGCAGCGTGCCCTCGGGCGCCGGTAAGACGATCGAGATCCAGCGCTCCGGCCACGAGACCGACTGGACTTGGGCCAACACCGTCCACACGACGGTCGCGAGCGACGGCTCGTTCACCGCCACGTGGACCGCCAACCACATCGGGCGCTTCGCGATGCGCGCCGTGATCGTCTCCGCGAACAGCGCGAGCTCGGCATCGGTCACCCCCTCGTTGACGACGACCGTGTACCGGCCGTCTCGCGCAAGCTGGTACGGACCGGGCATGTATGGCTCGCGCACGGCGTGCGGCACGAAGCTGACCAAGAACACGATCGGCGTCGCCAACAAGACGCTTCCGTGCGGCATGCAGGTCGCGATCTACTACCACGGTCAGACGCTGACGGTCCCGGTGATCGACCACGGTCCGTACGTCGCCGGCCGCGACTGGGATCTCACCGCCGCAACCGCCCGAGCGCTCGGGATCGACGGCGTGGCGCTGATCGGCGCCGTCTCGCTGCCGACTCAATAGCGGTCGACTAGCGAGCGCCGCCTTCCGGGGCGATGACCGCCACCGCGTGGCGGCAATCGCCCATCCGGCTCAGGGGGCGACATCGGTCCCGCTTGCCGCGGCGGCGAACCGCGCTTCCTCGGCAGCATCGATCAGCTCGTCGGAAGTGTGACCGTCCTCGCCGAGCACGGCGACCCCGACGCTGGCGATCAGCGGGGCCCCACGCCACGCCGCCCCGTTCCCGACCGCCTCGGCCACCCGCGCGGCCAGCGCGTGGGCCTCGGAGCGGCCCGTGTCGCGGGCGATGATCCATGCCCGGCCGTCAGTCTCGGAGACCAGGATGCCCTGGCGGCGCACCGCGTGGCGCACGGCCTGGGCGAAGTGTTCGAACGCGGCCGTGGCCGCAACCGCGCTCTCCGTCGCAGCGACCCGCTCGGCGTCGTCGAGCTCGACGAGCAGCAGCGACAACGGCGCTCCGTCGGCACCGGCAACCGCCTCCTCCAGCGCGTCCAGCCACAGCGGGTCGGTGGACGGCGGATGCGTTGCCTGGCCGCCCGCCAGGTCGCCCACGGGGGGCCCTGTCGCGGGTCTCCCCCCGATCGGCGGGCGTGAATCGGCCCGCGGCGAGGCACTGGCCGACAGGTGCTCGAGCGCAGCGACCCGCAGAAGCCCACAGACGAGCGCCAGCCGTTCGGCCAGCTCCGAGACGAGCTCCGCGTCGTCGGCGGGCAGCGCCTGGCGCAGGGCCGCCCACAGGACGCCGCTGAGGGCATCCACCGCGCGCACGGCCGCCACGGCGTCATCGCCCGCTCCGGCCATCTCCCCGACCCGTGTGGCCAGAGAGCGCAGTGGGCCATCCGCTTCCAAGCGGCGCAGCTCGCGATCGTCGGCGAGCGCACGCAGCACGGCCTCACACAACTGCGGGCCCTCGTCGACCAGGCCCGCGCCCAGCAGCGCCGGCGCGCCGTGCAGCGGAGCGTCCTCGACCAGGGCGAGCAGCCATCCCTTGGTCAGATCGGGAGCCCGGGGCACGAGCAGGTCGATCGGAACGTCGGCGACGGGTCGGGCCCGGCGCCGGCGCGGTACGGACGGCGCCATTGCGGTCTTCTATCACGCGCTGCGGTGGGCAGGGGCGGTACCGGGCCCGATGGCCGCCCGCCGGGTGGGCGGACGGCGGATTCCCAATATGCTGGGGACCGGCCCGCCCCGATGAGATCACGATGCCGACCACGCTGATTTCCGTCGCCGACGCGCGTGAGAGCGTGCTCGAGACGATCTCGCCGCTCGATCCCGAGACGGTGGCGATCGACGATGCGCTCGGACGAATTCTCGCCGAGGACGTGCGCGCCGCCCAAAACGTGCCACCGTTCCCGTGCTCGGCGATGGACGGATACGCGATCCTCGCCGGCGACTCCGGCCGTCGCCTGAGGATCGTCGGGGAGTCACGTGCCGGCACGCCCACCGGGCAGCCCGTCGACGAGGGCCAGGCAATCCGCGTCTCAACTGGCGCCGCGATCCCCGCCGGCGCCACCGCGGTCATCCCCCAGGAGGAGGTCGACCGCGCGGGCGACGAGGTCGAGACCCGAGTCGCCAGCGCGCCCGGTCAGCACATTCGCGGCGCCGGAGAGGACATGCGCGCCGGCAGTCTGCAACTCACCGCCGGCTCGCGCCTGACCGCGGTCGAGCTCGGGGCCGCCGTGGGGGCCGGGATGGGTAGGCTGTCGGTCTCCCGGCGTCCCCGGGTGACGATCGTGTGCACCGGCGATGAGCTCCGCGCCCCCGGCGAGCCGCTCGGGCCGGGTGAGATCCACAACTCCAACGCCCCCATGCTGGTCGGGCTGGCGACCGGCGCCGGAGCGCTCGCCGGTCCCGCACGGCGCCTGCCCGACGACCGGGGCGCCACCGAGCGCGGCATCGAGGAGGCGCTGCAGAGCTCGGACGTGGTGATCATCACCGGCGGCGTCTCGGTCGGCCCGCACGATCACGTCAAGCCGGCGCTCGCCGAGCTCGGCGTCGATGAGGTGTTCTGGTCGGTCGCGCTGCAGCCGGGCAAGCCGACGTGGTTCGGGTTGCGGTCGGGGCCCGACCAGCCGCTGGTGTTTGGCCTGCCCGGCAATCCGGTCTCGGCGGTCGTCACGTTCTCGCTGTTCGTCGCGCCCGCGCTGGCCGCCCTGCAGGGTGGCCCCGCGCCACGCCCGCCGCATGCCCAGGCCGCCCTGGCCACCGATGTCAAGCGCAATCCGCGGCGCGACCAGGCGATCCGCGTCCGCCTCGAGCTCGGCGGCGAGGAGAGCGGCGCGCCCGCCCTGACGGCGTTTCCCAACGGCGCACAGGGCTCGCACATTCTCACCTCACTGCTCCGCGCCGACGCCCTGGCGATGATTCCGATGGGCGAGGGCACGCTGCCCGCCGGATCGATCGTGGCGCTCGAGGCGCTCGCCCGCTGAAGCGCGAACCCCGCCGTGATCGCCCCCCTCCTGATCGCATTCGGCGCCGTGTCCGCGCTCGTGGCGCGCCAGCGACGCCGCCGCCAGCATCCGGCGCACGCGGTGATCGTCTCGCCGCGAAAGTCGACGGTGATCCAGCGCGACGGCGCCGTGCGCTCGGTGCAGTCGGCGGAGATCACGATCGATGAGCGGGAGATGGAGGCCCTCTGGACCCCGGCGAACCTCGAGAACCTCGCCCGGACCTACTGGCGCTTTCTCTCTCGGGTCACCCTCGGCCTGATCCGCGTCGTCTACGACGCCGACAGCCGCTCGGTCGTGCTCCTCGGCCGGCCGCTGACGCTGCTGCGCTTCGGCACGCCCGAGTACGTCATGGAAGATGACCACGGCGTCGTCGCGTGGCACATCCGCGACGGGCTGCTCGTCGCCCGCGCCGGCCGAGGCTGCGGGTTTCTTAGCCTCGACGTGCGCCGCGAGCCCTCAGACGGCAGCGAACGCCAGCGGGTGCGGATCGAGGTCGCGGTCGCCAACTTCTTTCCCTCGATCGCCGCCGGCTTCAGCATCCCGGTATACGAGATGACCCAGTCGACGATCCATGTCCTGGTGACCAACGCCTTCCTGCGGTCGCTGGCCAAGCTCGATCTCGCCACGTCGAAGGTCGGCCAGTTCGCCGAACCCGGCGGCCCTACCTCTCAGCCGTAGCTCGTGATGCCCAGCTGACGCATCTTGGTGCGGTCGTGGCGTGCCGAGATCCGGCGCACGGTGCCCGAACGCGACCGCATCACCAGCGACTCGGTGCTCGCGCCCCGGTCTCCCTGGTAGCGGACGCCCTGGAGCACGTCGCCGTCGGTGACCCCGGTGGCTGAGAAGAAGGCGTTGTCTCCGGCGACGAGGTCGTCGCAGGTGAGCACTTGGTCGAGGTCGTAGCCGGCCGCGACGGCCGCCTCGCGCTCGGCGTCGTCGCGTGCGTACAGGCGGCCGAGCAGCTGCCCGCCGATGCACTTGATGGCCGCTGCCGAGATGACCCCCTCGGGCGTACCCCCGATTCCCCACAGCAGGTCGACCGGCGTGTCCTCAGAGACCGCCAGCAGTGACCCCGCGACGTCGCCGTCGGTGATCAGCCGGACGCGGGCGCCCGCCTCGCGGACCTGGCGCATGGCGTCGTGGTGGCGCTCGCGGTCGAGCATCACGACCATCACGTCGCGAATGTCCGTCTGCTTGCGTTCGGCGATCAATCCGAGCGTCTCGCCAAGCGGACGATCGAGATCGAGCAGGTCGGCGATCTCCGGGCCGCCGGCGATCTTCTCCATGTACACGATCGGCCCGGGATCGAACATCGTCCCGCGCTCGGAGAGGGCGATCACCGCCACTGCGTTGGGCATCCCCAGCGCGGTCAGCCGGGTGCCCTCGAGCGGATCGACAGCGACGTCGACCTGCGGCGGCGTGCCGTCGCCGATCTGCTCGCCGTTGTAGAGCATCGGGGCCTCGTCCTTCTCGCCCTCACCGATCACGACGACGCCGTCCATCGAGACCGTCTCGAGCACCCGGCGCATCGCGTCGACCGCCGCCTGGTCGGCACCCTCCTTGTCGCCGCGGCCGATCTCCCGCGCGGCGGCGAGTGCCGCCGCCTCGGTGACGCGGACGAGTTCCAGCGCAAGGTTGCGGTCAGGCTTGTTGGGCGAGCCGGTGCTCATAGGACCCCCGGGGGCTTGCGGCGCGCGCCGCTCTCCTGCGAGCGCCAGATGGAACCGGTCAGGATCAGCAGGTCGGCGCCGAGCGCGACAAACCACCCGGTGGTCAGGGCGATCTCCCCCGACGGAGTGCCGGGGTGATCGATCGGGCCGACGAACAGGGTGAGCACGAGCGCTACGAGCGCGGTCACCGCCGTCAGCTCACCGCGTGGCCAGGAGAGGGCGTGCCCGCGCAGGATGATGTAAGCGAGGATCACCGGGGCAACCGCCGCAATCAGCAGGATGAAGCGCAGGATCGCCAGTGACGCCCAGCCGGTGCAGGTCGACTTGGGGCCGTGGCAGTCGCCCAGGGTCGCATGGCGATTACCGAGCGTGTACCAGTCCAGAAACAGCGAGATGCCCAGCAGGATCCCCCCCACGATCGCCACGAGCTCGCCGCGATCGAGCGCCTTGAAATTCATCGGCTGGCAGCCTAACCGATTGCCGGCGGCATGAGACCCTATAACGGTGCTGCGC
>DATAUL010000370.1:0-3676 GCA_036268255.1 Solirubrobacteraceae bacterium
AACTCAACCATCGCGTCGGTCACGGCGACGAGTAGCTCGTCGCCGTTCAGAACATGCTTGCGGGCCGACATGCGGCCTTCTCTCTCGTCCTCCGGATCGGATTCGCGCGCGAGGCGAAGGGCGATGACCTAACGAGCGACCGCACCTACCTTACCGGGCGGTCCCGTTCGTGACGAGGTGGGGCTCCTCGATCTCCTCATGGACCTGGCCGATGCCCTGCTCGGGGTCCGAACGCGGCGGCACCCGGATCAGGGTGACCGCTGTGCGGGGTACCCGCATCGCGGCGCCCGATCGCTTCCGATATGCGCGTGAGCAAACGGGTAGACGATGCTCGTTCAGCAACCACCGAGAGGAACGAACATGGCCAAGACGAAGCGTGCGCACGCCGCCAAGCAGCCGCGCTTCGTCATCCAGAAGCACGACGCCTCCAGCCTGCACTACGACTTCCGGCTCGAGGTGGACGGGGTGCTGAAGTCGTGGGCGATCCCCAAGGGACCGTCGCTCGATCCGCGGGAGAAGCGGCTGGCGGTGGAGGTGGAAGACCACCAGCTTGATTACTACGACTTCGAGGGCGTGATCGGCGACGGCTACGGCAAGGGCACCGTACTCGTGTGGGACGCGGGCACGTATCGCAATCTCGACGAGGAGCACTCGATGGCCGAGGCGCTGGACGCCGGTCACGTCAAGGTGTGGCTGGAGGGCGAGAAGCTGACCGGCGGCTGGACGCTGCAGAGAACGCATGGCGGTTCCAAGCCCCAGTGGCTGATGATCAAGCGCCGCGATGGGGGCGCTGACGCCCGGCGCAAACCGGAGAGCACTCAGCCCAATTCGGCGACGACCGGCCGCACGCTCGAGCAGATCGCCGCCGATGAGGCGCCCGGCCAGTGATCGCGAGAGCGCCTCGGGTACGCCGGCTTCGCGCTCGATCTGGTCGAGCTGGGCAGCGCCTTCAGAGGCGCCGGGACAGAGACAGCGCGACGCGTCCGGCGGCCGCGATGGCCACACCCACGGCCGCGACGCCGGCCGTGACTCGCAAGGCGTCCGCCGTCAGCGGCTCGACGCCCAGCGCCGCCCCGGCCCGGGTGAGCGACAGCATGAACGCGGCGACGAGCGCGACCAGCGCCCACACCGGGAACGCGACGTTGCGCGGCAACGGCAGACCCGGCCGGGCGCGCAGGATCCACGCAATCGCCACATTCGCGACGAGCCACCCGGCCACGGCGGCCGCAATCGCCATGCCGGTGCCCCACCGGGCGTGGATGATGAGAAATGCGGGGAGCACGGCCACGGTGAGCGCTGCGGCTGTGAGCGCGATCGCGGATAGCTGCGTGGCGTCGAGAAACCGACGGGCGGGATCGCGCGGGGGACGATCCATCGTCCCGGGCGCCGTGGGCTCGGAGACGAAGGCCACTGACGCACCGACATCCATGAAGAGCTCCAGCACGACGATGTGCACGGGGTGGAACGGGGCGGGCAGCCCGAGCGCCAGTGGCACGGCGATGACCACGACCAGCGCGATCTTCGCGCCCAGATAGAAGGCGACCGCGCGCCGCAGCTGCGAGGCCAACCCGCGACCGCCCTCGACCGCGCCGACGATCGTCGGGTACGCGTCATCGACGAGCACCAGGTCGGCGGCCTCGCGGGCGAGGTCGGTTCCGCGCGCGCCCATGGCGATCCCGACGTTCGCCGCGGCGAGCGCCGGCGCGTCGTTGACGCCGTCGCCCGTGACGGCGACCGCCTCGCCGCGATTCTGGAGGATCCGCACGAGGCGCAGCTTGTCCTGAGGTGTGGCGCGCGCGATGACGGCCTGACCGCGCAGCCGCTCTGCGAGCTCGTCGTCGTCGAGGGCGTCGAGCGGCGCGCCGCCTTGCAGGACCTCGGTAGCGCGGACGCCGGCCTCGCGCGCGGCCGCGGCGACTGTCTTGGGGTGGTCGCCGCTGACGACGATCGTTCGCACGCCGGCGTGGGCGAGGTCGGCCACGGCATCGCCGACACCGCCGCGCAGCGGATCGCGAAAGGCAGCCAGCCCGACGAAGTCGAGCTCCGCTTCCGCGTCGGCGGCGTCGCGGGGGGCACAGGCGACACGACGCTCGGCGACTGCGATCATCCGCAGCCCGTCGTCCGCGAGACGCGCGACACGCGCGAGCACCGAAGTCCGCTCCGTCTCTGACATCGCGCATGCGTCAAGGACCGCCTCCGGCGCTCCCTTCACGGCCACCCAGGCGCCGCCGGCGCCGCGCCACACCGCGCTCTCGCGCCGGCGCACCGGATCGAACGGGTAGCGGGCGAGCCGCTCGCTCGATGCGGGCGCGCCCGCGGCCTCGGCCAGCGCGCGATCGACCGAGTCCTGCGCGGCCGCGGCCCCGTGGGCGGCCGCCGCCGCAGCGAGCACGCGTTCGCGGTCGCCGTCGATGCGTTCGATCACAAGCCGGTTCTCGGTCAGCGTCCCGGTCTTGTCGGCGAGCAACACCGTCATCGCGCCGACGGCCTCGGCGGCGCGCAGTCGCCGCAGCAGGACGCCGTGCTGCGCCATGCGCAGACCGCCGAGCGCGACGAGCACCGTCACCAGAATCGGCAGCTCCTCGGGGATCGTGGCGAACGCGAGCGTCAGCCCGTCGAGCAGCATCTCGCGCGGGGGCTGGCCCCGAAGGACCCCGAGGAGCGGCACGAGCACGCACGCCGTCACGGCCACGACCAGCGCTGCGCGCGCCAGCTCGGCCATCGCCCCCTGGAGGGGGGTGGACGGCTCCTTGGCCTGTGCGACGAGCCGCCCGAGCCGCCCGATCTCGGTCTCGTCGTCCAGCGCGACGACCACGCCCTCGCCGGCGCCGCCCACCACGGCGGTGCCCGCGTGCAGCACCGACGACCGCTCGGCGAGCGGCGCGCCGGCGTCCACCGGCTCGGGTCCCTTCGCAGCCGCCACGGGCTCGCCCGTCAGCCTGGACTCGTCGGTGGCCAGGCCGTCGGCCTCCACGACGCGGGCGTCGGCCGCGACGACGCTGCCGGCCTCGACGATCAGCACGTCGCCGACGACGAGCGCGCCGACCCTGACCGCCACAGCGAGGCCGGCGCGCCGAACGAGTGCGTCGGGGGCACTGAGGTCACGCAGCGCTTGCAGCGCGCGCTTCGCACGGACCTCGGAGATCGCCTCGATGGCGCTGACGAGCATGATGACCGAGAAGATCGCGATCGCGTCACGAAGCTCGCCGAAGATCGCCGAGAGCACGCCGACCACGACCAGCAGCAGCTGAAGCGGCTCCACCACCGATTCGACGATCTCGCCCAAGACGGCCGAGGTGTTGCCGCGTTCGGCCCGAACCGCCGCCGTGCGGCGCTGCGCGACCTCCTCAAGCCTCAGCCCACCCGGGCGGCTGCCGGTGCGCTCCCATACGACTGCCAGCGGTTCTGCGTGGACCGGGATCGCCGGCGCCCGGTCGCCTCGTAACGACGGGCGCGTTGCGCTCGGCATGAAACGTATGATACATAGCGCTGCGAACAGCGAGAGAGGTCTGGGATCATGGCGCCGCATGGCCCGCGACTGGTTGCTGATCAGCCTCTCCACCCCGCGCGGCGGGACCTCGACACTCCGCGTCTTCGCGTGGCGCAATCTGCGCGGCCTGGGGGCTCATTACCTGCAGCAGTCCGTGTGCCTGCTTCCGGCGACCCCGAAGACCAC
>DATAUL010000371.1:0-16374 GCA_036268255.1 Solirubrobacteraceae bacterium
GGCCAGGCGGCGTTCGCCGACGACCACACCATGCACATCACCGACTGCGACGAGGACGGCACCGAGCAGACCATCAGCGCCGATCACATCGTGATCGCCGTCGGCACCAACCCGGCGCGTCCCAGCGGGGTCGACTTCGACGAGCGGCGGGTGATCGACTCCGACGGCGTGCTGGGGCTGGACTACGCCGCCGCCAAGACGATGACGATCGTCGGCGGGGGCGTGATCGGGATCGAGTACACGTCGATGTTCGCGGCGATGGGCGCGCGGGTCACGCTCGTCGATGCGCGCGACCGGCTGCTGCCCTACGTCGACCGCGATATCGGTGTGTCGCTGCAGTACCTGCTGCGCAAGCGCAACGTCACCTTCCGCTTCAGCGAGGAGGTCACCGGCGTCGAGCGCCGCGACGACCGCGTCTTCTGCCAGCTGAAGTCGGGCAAGCAGATCTCCTCCCACACGCTGATGTACGCGACCGGGCGCCAGGGCGCGACCGAGCACCTCGCGCTGCCCAACGCGGGCCTGGAGGCCGACGCGCGCGGACGCGTGAAGGTCGACGGCGACTACCGCACCGCCGTGCCGCACATCTTCGCCGTGGGCGACGTCTCCGGACCGCCCGGCCTGGCGGCGACGAGCATGGAGCAGGGCCGGATAGCGGCGCTCGCCGCGTTCGGCGAGCCGGTCCATCACATGCCGGAACTGGTCCCGATCGGCATCTACTCGATCCCGGAGATCTCTTACGTCGGCAAGACCGAGGAGGAGCTCACCGAGGCCGCGGTCCCCTACGTCGTCGGCGTCGCCTGGTGGCGCGAGCTGGCCAAGGCGATGATGTTGCGTGAGGAGGACGGCCTGCTGAAGATCCTCGTCTCACCGGAGGACCGCCGGCTGCTGGGGGTGCACGTGATCGGCGCCCAGGCGACCGACCTGGTCCACATCGGCCAGGCGCTGATGGATCGCGACGGCGCGCTTCAGTTCCTGCTCTCGGCCGTGTTCAACTATCCGACGCTGGCCGAGGCCTACAAGGTTGCCGGCCTCGACGCGCTCGGCCGGCTGCGCGACCTCGGCTGAACCCTGTCGAAAACGCCGGCATCCGTGCGTCGTCGAAGATGAGGCCGTATACGGCGGCCACAGTCCACAGGAGGCGCAGATGCCCGAGTACGTCCTGCTCAACTACCAGCCCGTCGAGAACCCGCGCTCGCGCGAGGAGATGACCGCCGAATACCAGCTGTGGCAGTCCTGGGTGCAGGAGCTCAAGGACGCCGGCCTGTTCCGCGACAATCGAGGCCTCCGGGGCGTCGACGCCGCCACCACCGTGCGGATGCGCGACGGCCGGCGCCAGATCACCGACGGGCCGTTCGCCGAGACCAAGGAGTATCTGGGCGGCTACTTCGTGATCGAGGCCGACGACCTCGACACGGCGCTCGAATACGCGGCGAGGATGCCCGTGGCCGCCTACGGGTCCGTCGAGGTCCGGCCGGTGTGGGGATGAGCTCCCCGGGCGACACCGCGACGGTCGTCGAGCGCGCGTGGCGCGAGGAGCGCGCCGCCGTCCTGGCCACGCTGATCCGCCATGTCGGTGACTTCCAGCTGGCCGAGGACGCCGTCCAGGACGCGTTTGCCACGGCGGTGGCCACGTGGCCGCGTGACGGCGTGCCCGCCAACCCGGGAGCGTGGCTGACCGTCGCCGCCCGCCGCAAGGCGATCGATCGGCTGCGCCGGGAGCGCACGAGCGCCGATCGCGTGGCGCGGCTGGCCGAGCTGGCCCGCCTCGACGCGGCCGAGCATCGTCCCGACGGCGAGGACACCGCCCTGGTCGACGATCGCCTGCGGTTGATCTTCACCTGCTGACATCCGGCGCTCGCGATGCACGCGCGGGTGGCGCTGACGCTGCGCTCGCTCGGCGGCCTCAGCACCCCCGAGGTTGCTCGCGCGTTCCTCGTCTCCGAGGCGACGATGGCTCAGCGCCTGGTGCGGGCCAAGCGCAAGATCGCCGAGGCGGCGATCCCATACCGGATCCCACCCGACGACGCCCTCGCCGAGCGCCTGGAGGGGGTGCTCGCCGTCATCTATCTCATCTTCAACGAGGGCTACAGCGCCGGGGAGGGCGACCGGCTCGTCCGCGGTGAGCTCTGCAGCGAGGCGATCCGGCTGGGGCGCCTGCTCGCTCGGTTGATGCCCGATGAGGCGGAGGTCCACGGGCTGCTCGGACTGATGCTCCTCCACGATGCCCGCCGGGGCGCACGGGTGGACGATCGCGGCGCCTACGTGGCGCTGGACGAGCAGGATCGGACCCGCTGGGACGCCGGCCGGGTGCGCGAGGGTCTGGGGGCGCTGGCCGCAGCGGCACCCCTGCACCGTCCCGCCCCCTATCAGCTGCAGGCGGCCATCGCCGCCGAGCACATGCGACAATCAGACCCCGCCCACTCGGATCCCGTCGGCCCGGACTGGCGATCGATCGCCGAGCTCTACGCGGCGCTGGCGCGGATCGCGCCCTCGCCGATCGTCGAGATCAACCGCGCGGTCGCCGTGGGCCACGCCGAGGGCCCCGTCGCCGGTCTGGCGGTGCTCGAGCCGCTGCTCGGCGATCCGGCGCTGGACGGCTATCAGCCGCTTCACGCCGCCCACGCCGACCTGCTGCGCCGCAGCGGCGACGCCGACGGTGCGGTGGGCGCCTACGAGCGCGCGATCTCGCTGTCGGACAACGCCGTCCAGCGAGTCGAGCTGGAACGCCGGCGAGACGCGCCGGAGATCGATCAGTCCGCGAATCCGGCGGTCAGCGCCCGGCGGTAGCGGTCGGCCGACCGCCGCACGGCCGCGCCGGCTTCGGCGTCAACGACCCGGCCGAACCACCCGCCGTAGAGGCGCTCGAACGGCCACGCCGCGAGCGCGGCCACGATCTCGCCGACAGTGGCCGCGGGCAGTGGGATGAGGTTGGGGTAGCTGCGCATGAAACTCACCCAGCCCCGGTCGGGCACGACCTGGATGATGTCGCCCGACAGCAGCGTGCCCGCCCCGTCGGCACCCTGCGCCCAATGCAGCACCGTGCCCCCGGCGAAGTGCCCGCCGAGGCGCAGCAGGGTGATGCCCGGCACGAGCTCGTGCTGCTCGCCGTCCCAGAACCGGATCGCCTCGTCGGGACGCATCACCCAGGCGCGATCGGCGCGGTGCAGGTGGATGGGGGCGTCAAAGGCGCGGCTCCATTCGACCATCGACGTGTAGAAGTGCGGGTGAGAGATGGCGATCGCCGCCACTCCCCCGCGCTGTCGGACGGCCTCGGTGATCTCGTCGTCGAGGAGCGCCGTGCAGTCCCACAGGACGTTGCCCGCCGGGGTCTGCACGAGCAGGGCCCGCTGCCCGATCCCGAACGCCGGCCGAGCACCGATCCCGGTCAGCCCCCGGTCCTCCTCGCGGATGTCGGCCCGGTGGCCGGCGCGCAGCTCGCCAAGGGTCGTCCAGCACTGTCCGTCGGGGCCGACGTATTGACGCTCATCGACGCAGATCGGACAGCTGTCCGGCGGCTGTTCGGACGGCGTGTGCTGGGTGCCGCACGTCTCGCAGATGAACGCTGTCTCGGTCATGTGATCCTCCTCGGGTCGGGCGACCGCAGGATGGTGGCAGCCACCGCAGGAGTGTTGGTTGAGCCCCATCCGATTCGGGCAGTTCAGCGGCGATGCCAACCCATGATCAGGTCCGAGAGCTGCTGGATCGCGGGCACTCCTACGAGATCGCCGGCCGCGAGCTGCACGTTCCGGCCGGCCAGGCGTACATGATCGCCACCGGGCGCCCCGCCGACAGCGGTGACACCCCCAATCCCGGTGAGCTGCGCGTTGACGCCCCGCTGCCCGGCGGCCCGCAGCAGCTCGTCAACCCGCCGGCCCTCAATCCGACACGCAACGCGCGGGTGATGGAATGGGTGCGTGCTCGCGCCGCGCGCGACCTGAAGGGCGGCAGTTGACCGACCGCCGCCTGGCAGCGCCGTCGGACTGGCCGCTGCTGCGCCAGCTGCGCGGCCCCGATCGGCTGGGTCGCGGCGCTGCGGTCAAGTCGCGCGGGAGTCGCGAGCTTCAAGCGCGCACCGCCGGGGCTGACCGGGTGGTCAAGTCGGTGTGTCCGTACTGCGCGGTCGGGTGTGCCCAGAACGTGTTCGTCAGGGACGACCGCGTCGTGCAGATCGAAGGCGACCCCGATGCGCCGCACAGCCGCGGGCGGCTGTGTCCGAAGGGATCGGCGACGCTGCAGCTGACGACGGGCTCCTCGCGCGAGCAGCATGTGCTCTACCGCCGTCCCCACGGGACCGAGTGGGAGCGTCTCGACCTCCAGACGGCGATGGACATGATCGCCGACCGCATGGTCGCCACTCGCCGCGAGGGGTGGGAGTGGGAGTCCGAGGGCGACCGCTCGCGGCGCTGCATGAGCATCGCCGCCCTCGGCGGCGCGACGCTCGACAACGAGGAGAACTACCTGATCAAGAAGCTGCTGACCTCGTTGGGGATCATCCAGATCGAGAACCAGGCTCGCGTGTGCCACAGCTCCACGGTGGTCGGCCTGGGTACCTCGTTCGGCCGCGGGGCCTCCAGCACGCTGCCCGGCGACCTACAGAACTCCGACCTGATCGTGCTCGAGGGCTCCAACATGGCCGAGGCTCACCCGGTCGCCTACCAGTGGGTGGTGGAGGCCAAGGCGCGGGGCGCCACGGTCATCCATGTCGATCCCCACTACAGCCGCACGAGCGTCCTGGCCGACATGTTCGTGCCGCTGCGCGCCGGCACCGACATCGCGTTCCTCGGCGCGATCATCAACCACGTCATCTCGACCGAGTCGGACTTCCGCGAGTACGTGCTCGCCTACACCAACGCCGCGACGATCATCCGCGAGGAGTTCGAGGACGCCGGCGCCGACGGGATCTTCTCCGGCTTCGATGCCGAGCACGCCACCTATGACCCCGACAGCTGGCAGTACGCCGATGCTTTCATGGCGGCCGCTGCCGGACAGCGTGACCAGGAGGGCAACATCGCGGCCCAGCCGGAGGGCTCGGACGAGGGCGAGCAGGATCGCGGCCAGCCCCACCAGGACCTTACGCTGCGCCACCCGCGGTGCGTATGGCAGATCCTCATGCGCCACTACGCCGAATACACCCCGGAGATGGTGGAGCAGGTCTGCGGCGTTCCCCCGGAGGTGTTCGCCAAGGTGTGCGAGCTGTTCGTGGCCAACTCCGGACGCGAGCGCACCGCCGCGTTCGTGCACGGCGTCGGCTGGACCCAGCACACGATCGGCTCGCAGTACATCCGCGCGGCCTCGATCCTGCAGTTGCTGCTGGGCAACATGGGCCGGCCGGGCGGGGGCGTGATGGCGATGCGCGGGCACGCCTCGATCCAGGGCTCGAGCGACATCCCGACGTTGTTCGACACCCTGCCCGGCTACATCCCGATGCCCCACGCGCACGCTCACCACGATCTGGAGGCCTTCATCGCCGGTAACGCGCCAGACAAGGGCTTCTGGGGCAACATGCGCGACTACATGGTCAGCCTGCTCAAGGCCTGGTGGGGCGAGTCGGCGACCGCGGACAACGAGTTCCGATTTGACTACCTGCCCCGGCTGACCGGCAGCCACAGCACCTATGACACGGTCATCGAGCAGATCAAGGGCACCGTCAAGGGCTACATCCTCTACGGCCAGAATCCGGCTGTCGGCTCGGCTAACAGCCGCATGCAGCGACTGGGCATGAGCAAGCTCGACTGGCTGGTGGTGCGCGACTTCTCGCTGATCGAGTCAGCGACGTGGTGGAAGGACGGCCCGGAGATCGAGTCTGGCGAGATGCGTACCGAGGACATCGCCACCGAGGTGTTCTTCATGCCGGCGGCCGCCCACATCGAGAAGGACGGCACGTTCACAAACACCCAGCGCATGGTCCAGTGGCATCACAAGGCCCAGGAGCCGCAGGCCGAGCAGCGCTCGGACCTCTGGTTCACCTATCACCTGGGTCGCATGATCCGCGAGCGCCTTTCCGGCTCGAGTGACGAGATGGACCGGCCGGTGCTCGATTTGTCATGGGACTACCCCACCGAGGGTCCGTACGACGACCCCGACGCCGAGGCTGTGCTCGCCGAGATCAGCGGCTGGGATGCCAACGGGGAGATGCTCTCGGCCTACACCGGCCTCAAGGCCGACGGCTCCACCTCGTGCGGCTGCTGGATCTACTGCGGCTCGTATGCCGACGGGGTCAATCAGACGGCCCGTCGCAAACCCGCCCGCGAGCAGAACTGGACGGGCCCGGAGTGGGCCTGGGCATGGCCGGCCAACCGGCGCATCCTCTATAACCGGGCATCGGCCGATCCGCAGGGCCGGCCGTGGTCAGAGCGCAAGGCACTCGTCTGGTGGGACGAGGAGCAGGGCAAATGGACCGGGCACGACACACCGGACTTCGAGGCGACCAAGCGCCCGGACTACCGGCCGGCGCACGATGCCACCGGGCCCGATGCCCTGGCCGGCGACGACCCATTCATCATGCAGGCCGACGGCCGCGGCTGGCTGTACGCCCCCGCCGGAGTCGGCGAAGGGCCGCTGCCCACCCATTACGAGCCCCAGGACTCGCCGGTGCGCAACCGCCTGCACCGGCAGCAGCGCAACCCGGCGCGCCAGGTCTACGAGCACGAGTACAACCGCTACACGGCCGATCCGAGCGACCCACAGAACGAGGTGTTCCCCTACGTGCTGACCACCTATCGCCTGACCGAGCACTTCACCGCCGGCGGGATGTCGCGCTGGACGCCGTACCTGGCCGAGCTGCAGCCGGAGTTCTTTGTCGAAGTCTCGCCCGAGCTGGCCGCCGAGCGCGGACTTCAGCACGGCGGCTGGGCGACCGCGATCAGCCCCCGCGGCGTTGTCGAGGCGCGGGTCATGGTCACCGACCGGATGACGCCGCTGCGCGTCGACCAACGAACCCTGCACCAGATCGGGATGCCCTACCACTGGGGCCCGAACGGCTATGCCCGCGGCGATTCGATGAACGAGCTGTCCTCGATGTCGCTCGACCCGAGCTCACACATCCAGGAGGTCAAGGCCCTGGCGATCGACATCCGGCCCGGGCGCCGCCCGCGCGGCGCGGCTCGCCAGGCGCTGGCGCGCGAGTACTGCGAGCGCGCCGGAATCACCGCCGAGACGGGGATGGCCCCCTGACTGACTGGACGCTCATCGACCTCCTGCCGGCCGGCGGCGATCCCGCGGGCGCGGCGGGCCACGAGAACCACCCGCCGCGGTTGGGCTTCTTCACCGACACGTCGATCTGCATCGGGTGCAAGGCCTGCGAGGTGGCCTGCAAGGAGTGGAACGGCGTGCCCGAGGACGGACTGAACTGGACCGGGATGTCGCACGACAACTCCCAGGGGCTGAGCGCCGACACCTGGCGCCACGTCGCCTTCGTCGAGCAGCGATCGCCGATCGGACACCACCAGTCGAACTTCCAGCGCGAGGACGACTCCTTCCGGTGGCTGATGTCCTCCGACGTGTGCAAGCACTGCACGCACGCCGCCTGCCTCGACGTCTGCCCCACCGGCGCGATCTTCCGGACCGAGTTCGGGACCGTCGTCGTGCAGGCCGACATCTGCAACGGCTGCGGCTACTGCGTGCCCGCCTGTCCCTACGGAGTACTGGACAAGCGCGAGGACGACGGGCGGATCTTCAAGTGCACGCTTTGCTACGACCGCCTTGAGGTCGGACAGGAGCCGGCGTGCGCCAAGGCCTGCCCCACCGACTCAATCCAGTTCGGCGAGCTGGAGGAGTTGCGCCGGCGCGCCGGTCAGCGGGTGGAGGCGCTGCACGCGGACGGGGTGCCGCAGGCGCGCCTGTACGGCCACGACCCGAACGACGGTGTCGGCGGCGACGGCGCGTTCTTCCTGCTGCTCGACGAGCCCGAGGTCTACGGGCTGCCGCCGGATCCGATCGTGACGACCCGCGACCTGCCGGCGATGTGGAAGCGGGTGGGCGTCGCCGCGGGCGCGCTGTTGGCCGGCGCGGCGGCGTCGTTCGCCGGAGCGCGTCGATGAGCGACGGCGGCGTCACCCTCGAGGGGCGGCAAGACCATGCCGGCGGCTCGTATTACGGCAACTCGATCATCAACGCGCCGACGTGGGCCGAGGCCGACATCGCCGGCTACCTGTTCGCGGGAGGACTGGCGGGCGGATCCTCGATCCTCGCCGCCGGCGCCTCCCTGACAGAGCGGCCGGCGCTGGCGCGGCGGGCGAAGCTGTGCGCCTCGGGCGCGATCAGCGTCTCCCTGCTCGCCCTGGTCCACGATCTCGGACGCCCGGCGCGCTTCTTGCACATGCTGCGCGTGTTCAAGCCGAGCTCGCCGATGAGCGTGGGCGTCTGGATCCTGTTCTTCTACGCTCCGCTCGCCGCCGGGAGCGCGGCCAGCGACATGCTCGGGCTTGCCCCGCGGACGGGCCGCGCGGCCGGTGTCGGCGCCGGCCTGCTGGGCGCCGCGGTGGCGTCCTATACGGCGGCACTGATCGCCGATACCGCGGTTCCCGCCTGGCACGAGGCCCACCGCGAGCTGCCGTTCCTGTTTGTCGGCTCAGCGGCGGCGGCCAGCGGCGGCTTCGGGCTGGTGGCCGCGCCGTTGAGCGAGAACGAGCCCGCCCGCCGCATGGCCGCCCTCGGCGCGATCGCCGAGCTGGCCGCCTCCGAGGTGATGGACCGCCGTCTCGGGCCGGTCGCCGAGGCCCTGCAGACGGGCACGGCCGGCCGCCGGCTGCGCATCGCCAAAGCGCTCACCGCCGCCGGGGC
Organism: Solirubrobacteraceae bacterium; assembly: GCA_036268255.1. Lineage (GTDB taxonomy): Bacteria > Actinomycetota > Thermoleophilia > Solirubrobacterales > Solirubrobacteraceae > Palsa-465. The sequence continues at coordinate 8,782 of DATAUL010000371.1, forward strand.
GGTCACGGCCGCCACCCTGGCTCACCGCAGCCGAGCAGCCGCCGTGAGCGCCGGAGTGGCGCTGCTGGCCGGCTCGGCCCTCACCCGCTTCGGGATCTTCGCCGGCGGCATGGAATCCGCCCGTGACCCGAAGTACACGGTGGATCTCCAGCGAGCGCGGCTGGGCGACCGGGCGGCAGCCCCCTGAGGCTCAGGCGCCGCGGCGGACGCGCCGTCGTCGGTGGGGAAGCCTCGGATCACCCCTCGACATCGTGAAACGGAACCGGCCGCTGGGCCTCCGGGCTCGGCTCGAGGGTCGGCTGGCGGCGCTGGCGTCCGCCGTTCGCAGGTCCAGCACCGTGACCGAGTTGGCCGCGAAGCGGTACCGGAAATCCGTGCCCAGGTCCGAGAGCTCGCGGATCGTCGGGCTGACCGCTCGCGGATGCGCCAGCGAGTTCTGCGCGGCGGGATCGCCGCTCAGGACCGTGGCGGTGCCACCGCCCGCACCGCCGGAGAGGCCGTCCAGCGACACGTCGGTGGCAGCGGGCCGGCTCCCGTCATTGACGACCACGACGTAGGTGTGGCCGGGGCTCTGGGTCGCGACCTGGAACAGGGTGCCGGTGCCGGCGACGACCTGTGATCCGATCACGTGGTCGCCCAGTCCGTCGGCGAGCATCCGCTGCGCCCAGTACGACGGGGACCCGTAACTGTGGAGGGCGTCGTAGCCGATCAGGTTGGTCGGCCAGCTGGGGGCGTTGACGTTGACCAGCAACGGCGCATAGGAGGCGCCGATCACCAGGTCGGCGTTGCGCTCCACGCCGGTCAGGAAGGCCGATTCGCCGAGCGCGTCGGCCAGCGTGCCCGTGGGGGTGCCCTGGGTGGTCGCGTACTCGCCGACGATGATCTTCGGCTGCCCGGTGCGGCTCATGTCATCGAACAGGTGCGCGTTGGACGCGAAGTACGACGGGTCGTTGTTGTAGTAGTGCTCGTCGAGCACGTCGGGTGCGGGACCGTTGGTGACCGGCGTCGTGGCCACGATCTTCAGCTGCGGATCCGCCGCCTTGATCGCCGTGGCGAACATCGGATACCGGTAGGCGTTGTAGCTGCCCGACGTGTCGAAGAAGTCCTCGTTGCCGACCTCGACCATGCGCACGTCAAACGGCGCCGGGTGGCCGTCGAGGGCCCGCTGGTGGCCCCAGTATGTGCTCGTCGACCCCGTGGCGTACTGGATCTCGTCGACCGCCTGCTGGACGTAGGGCGCCAGCTGGCTCTGCGGCACGACCGTGCCGGTGAGGGTGTACCCGGTCCACACCGCGAGCAGCGGCTGGGCGTGGAGCTGCTCGGCGAGCTCGAGGTACTCGAGCAGTCCCATCCCGTCCTGGGACCAGTAGCCCCAGGCGCTGTTGAAGTGCCCGGGACGGTCCTCGATCGGACCGACCGTCTGCTCCCAGTCAAAGCGGGTGTCGATCGTGTCGCCCTCCAGGTAGTTGCCGCCGGGGACGCGGAAGTAGCCAGGATGCAGAGCGGCCAGCTTGCGCATCAGGTCGATCCGAAAGCCATTGGGAGCCTTGTCGTACGTCGGGGGAAACAGTGAGACGAGCGTGAACCAGAGCGTGTGGCCGGCCGCGGCCGCCGCCGGGGTGGAGATGACGAACCGGTTCTCCAGCGAGCTTGGGATCTGCGCTCCGGTGCGCAGCGTCGCTGTGTAGCGCGACCACGAGCCGTTGACGCCGCTGACCGTCGCCGTCGCCGTCGCCCACACCTGGCCGGAGTTGCTCTCCAGATCGACGGTCAACGGGCCTGGTGCGGCCGTGTTCGAGCGTCCGTAGAACGAGACCCGGTAGCTCGTCGACGGCTTGACTGGCAGGCCCCAATAGCCACTGTTGGCCACCCCGGCGCGGCCGGGACCCGCGTTCTGGGGGACGGTGAGCTTCAGGCTCACCGGGTTGGCCGACGTCAGCGGATCGCTGGAGTCCAGCGAGATGCCGGCCCCGGGGCCGCCGATGGCCGACCACGCCACCGGGCTGGTGGAGCTTTCCTTGAGGTCGCGATTGCGGATCAGCTCGGCGTACAGGCCACCGTCGGCGGAGTGGTTGATCTCCTCCAGGAACGCCCCGAACTGGGTTGGGTTGATCGTCGCCCCCCGCTGCGTGGCGTCGATCGAGAGCCGGCCGGGACCGGCGAGCTGCGCGATCGCGCCGGCGCTGAGCGCCCCGGAATACGTCCGCACGTCGTCGACGCGGCCGGAGACGAAGTCCGTGCGATTGCCCGCGAACAGCCCACGACCGACGGCCAGCGCGCCGTTCGCCGACCAGTTGGGCACGTAGGGCTGAGTCTGGGCCAGCTGGCCGTTGACGTACAGCGAGATCGTCTGGGCCGAGGCGTCGTAGACCCCGGTCAGGTGGTACCACTCGTCGGGCTGCGGGATGACCGCGGTGTCGGTGGCGATGATGCCCAGCGCCTTCGAGGAGTCATAGGCGGGCCGCGTGAACGCGAACTGGTGGGTGTCACCGCGCAGCTGCAGGAAGAACCCGCTGATCTGCGACCCGTCCTGGCTGACGAACGTCTGGTAGCCGTCGACGTTGTCCAGATACACCCAGGCCGACACGGTGAAGTTCTGCGTGGTGTCGATGACCGTCGCGGCGCTCTGGGCGTACTGCTGGCTGCCGTTCAGTGACAGCGCACCCGTCCCGACGGTGCCCGGCGCCCACGTCGCACCGCCCTGCAGCGTCAGCGGGTGACCGCCGCCGGAGCTGTCGGCGGCCGTCGCGCCCGAGCCCTCGTCGAACGCCCAGTGCCCGGTCAGGGCCGGGGGCTGCGCGGCCATCGAACTGGCGGCGCCCGCCAGAGCAATGGCTCCCATCACCACGACACCGGCCAGGATCCGCATCAGCTTGGCGGCCATCGAACCTCTCCTCTCACTCCCTCGCCAGCGCCGTGTGAGCGCTAACAACTCTCTCGCGAAACAGTGGCTACCCGCACGTCGCGCGATCAAACATGCTTGGGTGTGTCAGATCACAGTGCGCGCAGCGCCGGCAAGAGCTCGTCCTGAGCCCAGCGCATGAACGGCTGCTGGTGCTCGCCGCCGATCTGCACGAGCGCCACCTCGGTGAACCCGGCATCGACGAACGGGCGGATCTTCTCCACGTGCTCCTCCACATCGGGTCCGCATCCCAGCTGCTCTCCGACGTCCTCGGGCCTGACGAACGCCGTCGCGGCGTCGAAGGACTCGGGGTTGGGCAGATCGGCGTTCACCTTCCACCCCAGCCCGAACCAGCGGAACTGATCGTGCGCGCGCTGCACGGCGGTCTCGCGATCGGGGTCGTAGCTGAGCGCGATCTGGCCGACCCGCGGCTTGCCCGCACCACCCGCGGCGTCGAACATCTCCCCCAGCTCGGCCTTCGGCTCGACAGCCACCATCAGGTCCCCGTGTTTGCCGGCCAGCTCGCAGGACTGCCGGCCCGAGACGGCGATACCGATCGGCACGCGCACGTCGGGCAGGTCCCACAGCTTGGCCTGCTCGACGTCGAAGTGGCGTCCGCGGAAGTTGACGCTCTCGGTCCCGTCGAGCAGACGGCCGATGATCTCCACCGCCTCGGTGAGCATCTCGTGGCGGATGCCGACCGCCGGCCAGCGCTTGCCGGCGACGTGCTCGTTGAGGTTCTCGCCGGCGCCGAGCCCGAGCCGGAAGCGGTTGCCCGAGAGGATCTGCAGCGTCGCCGCCTTCTGTGCGACGATCGCCGGGTGATAGCGGATCGTCGGGCACGTCACGTAGGTCATCAGCCCGATCCGTTCGGTGGCGTACGCCGCGGCCCCGAGGATCGACCACGCATAGCCGGCGTGGCCCTGCTCGGCCAGCCATGGCTGGTAGTGGTCCGAGCAGACGGAGAAATGAAAGCCGGCCGCCTCGGCAGCGACCACGTCGGCGACGAGCTGGTCGGGTCGGGATTGCTCGGTCATCATCGTGTAGCCGAAGCTGGTCATCGCGAGCCTCCCTGTTTGAGCCGGGTTTCGTCCAGGCGCTCACGCAGCTCGGCCACGGATTCGAACACCGCCACGGCGCCGGCCTCGGTCAGCTCCTGTTCGGAGAAGCCGCCGGTGATGACGGTGATCGTCTCCACTCCGGCCTGGGCGGCCGCCTTCACGTCCCAGGGGGTGTCGCCGACCATGACGGCCTCGCTGGGCTCGTCGCTAGTCTTGTCGAGGGCCGCGTGCACGAGGTCAGGGGCCGGCTTGGTGGCCTCCACGTCGGCCGATGTCGTCCACGCATCGACCAGCTCGCGCGCGTCGAGCAGGTCGAGGTAGACGTCCACCTCATCCTCCTTGGCCGAGCTGGCGAGGACAACGGAATGGCCGCGTTCCCGGAGCGCGACGATCAGGTCGCGCGCGCCCTCCATCGGGCGGACCTCGCCGATCAGGCGTTCATACTCGTCGCTCTCGGCAGACCGGATCTCGTCGCCGTGCTCGTCCTCGACCTTCCGGCCGCAGAGGGACGTGACCACCTGGTCGCCGCCCATCCCGATGTGGCGGTGGATCCGCCACAGGGCGACCTCGATGTCGAACCGCCCGAACGCGCGCGCCCAGGCGATCGTGTGGTGGTAGTTGGTATCGACGAGCGTGCCGTCGATGTCGAGGATCGCAGTGCTCACGCGATGCGGGTGATGGGGGCGTGCATTCCCGACAGTACTTACCACTGCACGGACCGGCACACATTTCTCCCCCCGCTCCTGCGCCGCGCCGGGCCGGGCCGTTCCGGTCCGCGCCGGGCAGAACCAACCACGCGTGGCTTCCTATGGCAGCTCGGGCAAAAGTTCCCGCAGTCCGGGCTGTTGCCCCCAAGCATGCGTTCAGGCCGTGACGCTTGGGTGTGTGTTCGCGGCGGGCATCGTCCCCCGCCGGGCGCGGGCGAAGATCACCAGCCATCGGTGCCGCGGACGAGAGGGGGGTGAAACCGACCGCTCCGGGGGCTCTATCAACCATCGACCCTGCACGACGACATCGTTTGGGTACTTGTGCCCGCCTGGCCTGACGCACAGCTCGCCAGCGTGGCAGCGCGTCAGCGCGCCCTCGTCACCCGCCGGCAGCTGCGGGCGCTCGGAGTGAGCAGCTCGGCGATCGGGCGCGCGCTCGCCCGCGGCCGGCTGCACCCGATCCACCGGGGCGTCTACGCCCTCGTCGAACGATCCGCGCTGCCGGTCCTGGCGATCGAACAGGCGGCGCTTCTCGCCTGCGGTTCCCGCGCGCTCATCAGCCACGGCTCCGCCGCCGCGCTGTGGGGGCTGTGCCCGCCCGATCCGGGGCCGGTCGCCGTCACCGTCACCATCGTCGCGGGCGAGGCCGGCCGATCGCGCGCCGGGATCGCCGTACAGCGCGTCGGCGCACTCGACCGGCGTGACATCCGCCGCCGCAGCTCGTTGCCCGTCACGTCTCCGGCCCGCACTCTGCTCGACCAGGCGGCCGTCCTCTCCGACCGCGCGCTCGAGCGCCAGCTCGACGAGGCACTGGTGCGCCGGCTGACCAGCCGATCGGCGATCGGCGAGGTGCTGGACCGTTGCCCGCGACGGGGCGGAGCGCGTCGCCTGCGCGACCTCATCGACCCCGAGCGCACTACGTCGTTCACTCGGGCGGAGTCCGAAGAGCGGATGCTGGCTCTGCTGCGTCGCGGAGGGCTCCCGATGCCGGAGACGAACGTCCGCATGCAGTCGATCGAGGTCGACTTCTTGTGGCGTAAAGAGCGCGTGATCGTCGAGGTCGACGGCTGGGCATCCCATGGCACGCACGCCGCGTTCGAGCGTGACCGACGACGCGACGCCCACCTGGAGAACGACGGCTGGCGCGTATTGCGGTTCACCTGGCGACGGCTGACCGGCGAGCCCGAGGCGGTGCTGGTCGAGATCGCGACCGCATTAGCCTTGCGTCGGTGAGCCCGGTCACGGTCAACGGCCGAGAGCTGGAGACGCTCGAGATCTCCGGCGATCCCGGGCGCCGCCCGTTGGTGCTATTGCACGAGGGGTTGGGGTCGGTGGGGTTGTGGCGCGCCTTTCCGCGGCAGCTCAGGGAGGCCACCGGGCGGCGGGTGATCGCGTACTCGCGCTTCGGCCACGGCCGCTCCCAGCCGCCCGCGGCCCCGCGCACGCGGGAGTTCTTCCATGAGGAGGCGCTCGACGTCCTGCCCCAGGTGCTCTCCCGGTCAGACGCCGCCACGCCGATCCTCGTCGGCCACAGCGACGGCGGCTCGATCGCGCTCATCCATGCCGGGCACCATCGGGTCACCGGGCTGGTCACCCTGGCCGCCCATGTGTTCGTCGAGGATGTGTCGCTGTCGGCGATCGCCGAGGCCCGGCGGGCCTTCGCCGAGGAGGGACTGCGCGAGCGCATGGCGCGCCACCACGACGATCCTGATGCCGCGTTTCGTGGCTGGAGCGACGTCTGGCTCGACCCGGCGTTCTCCGGCTGGGATCTGCAGCCCGACGCGGCCGCGGTGACCGCCCCCACGCTTGTCATCCAGGGCCGCGACGACGCCTACGGCACGCTCGCCCAGGTGGACCGGATCACTGGCAGTGTCCGGGGGCCCACCACGACCCTCGTCCTCCCGGGCGGCCACAGCCCCCACCTCGAGCGCACCGACGAGGTGATCACGGCGATCACAGCGTTCGCGGCGCCTCTGGCGTAACGGCCGGCGTCGCCACCGGCGACCGCGCGATCTCCTCACGCAGAGCGAAGCGCTGGACCTTCCCGGTGAGCGTGCGGGGCAGCTCCTCGACGAAGCGGACGACATGGGGGTACTCGTAGCGGCGCAGGCGCTGCTTGCAGAAGTCACGCAACTCGTCGGCCAGCTCGCCGTCGCCGGCGGCCCCGTCAAGCTCGACGAACGCGGCGATCCGGCTGGCCTCCTCGATCCTCACGCCCACGACGCCCACTCCCCGCACCCGGGGATGCTCCATAAGCACGTGCTCCATGTCGACCGGCGACACCCACAGTCCGCCCACCTTGAGCATGTCGTCCAGGCGGCCGACGTAGGCGTAGGCGCCGTCCTCCCGGCGCTCGTAGCGGTCGCCGGTGGCAAACCACTCGCCCCGCATCGACTGCTTGCTCTTCTCGTGCTGATGCCAGTAGAAGGCGGCGCAGGAATCCCCGCGCACCTCCAGGCCGCCGACCGCCGGCCCGCTGAGCACGGCTCCATCCTCGCCGATCAGCCGCAGCTCGTAGCCGGGCACCGGCTCGCCGCTCGTTCCCGGCTCGAGCTCACCCGGACGGTTGGAGCAGTAGATGTGCAGCATCTCGGTGGATCCGATGCCGTCGACGATGTCCAGGCCGAAGCGCTCGCGCCAGCGCAGCACGGTGGCCGCCGGCAGCGGCTCAGCCGCCGAGGCGCACACCCGCACGGAGTCAAGCGCTCCGTCGGCGGCCGGGTCACGGACGAGGACGCCGAACAGCGCCGGGACCGAGAAGAACACGCTCGGGCGGTGGGTGCGCAGCGTCTGCAGAATCGGTCCGGGCTTGGTCGGGCCCGTCATCAGGACCGAGGTGGCCCCGAACCACAGCGGGAACGACAGGCCGTTGCCCAGGCCGTACGCGTGAAACAGCTTGGTCGTCGAGAACGTGACGTCCTCG
>DATAUL010000372.1:0-10179 GCA_036268255.1 Solirubrobacteraceae bacterium
GTCCGCTGGGTCCGCTGGGTCCGCTGGGTCCGCCGCGGAGGATGAGCGCGGCGATCCGGGAGACGCGCCGGAGCCCCAGCCCAAGCCTGCCACGCGGCGCCGCTCACGGAGCACGGCCAAGCGCAAATCCGGGGCTGCCGAGCCTGTCTCGGAGGAGGCCATCGCGCGCGTTGCCAACGCCAGCCCGGCTCAGGACGATCCGGCCGATGCGCCGCAGCCGAAGCCGGAGCAGACATCGAAGGACGAACCGGATGCCGGAGAGAGTGTCGGTCAAATCAAACGCCGTCGACGCACCGGCACGCGGACCGACGCTGAAGAAGCGGCCTGAGGGCCGAGGAGAGTGAAGATGAGACGACTGGCAGCGGCCGCAGCGACCGTCGCGGCGACTGCAGCGGTGGCGCCGGCAGCCCTCGCGACTCCGATCTCGAAGACGATCCGCTTTCAGAGCAATGGCGGAGCGGTGACGTGCGGGGTCGAGATCCACGCGCCGGGCAAGCCCGCGACGGAGGTCCTGTGCGCGGCCAAGGGAATCCCAGCGCCCAAGCACCCAGGCATCGGCGACCCGGGCTTTGTCCAGATCGGGGTGCTCGGGCAGCCGCAGGTCCTGCGACTCAGCCAGGATTCATTCGTCGCCGGCAAAACGGCCAAGCTCGGCCGCGGGCGGCTGTGGAACCAACTGGGCGTCACCTGCCACGTCGCGCTGACCACCGTCATGTGCTTCAACGGCGACAACCACGGATTTGTCGTCGGCAACGGCCACTACCGGTCGTTCTAGCCGGGCGGGCGACAGTCCATCTCGCCTGAGCCACAGGGCTGATTCGGTCTCACCCGGCGGTGCTGGGCGTCCGTTCTCACGAGTCAGCCCTCGTTCCGGGCGTACGTTATTGTGCGGCGCGAGTTGTCTGAGTTGCCAGTAGCACTTATCACGGGGATCACGGGGCAGGACGGCTCATATTTGGCCGAGTTGCTGCTCGATAAGGGCTACGAGGTCCACGGAATGGTGCGACGGTCCTCGACCGAGCGCTTTGATCGCATCGAGCAGATTCGCGATCGGATCACGCTGCATCAGGCCGACCTGCTCGATCACCGGTCGTTGGTGGATGCGTTGCGAGCGGCAAACCCGTCGGAGATCTACAACTTGGCGGCGATGTCGTTTGTGGCGGTGTCGTGGATCCAGCCGACGTTGACGGCGGAGTTCACGGGGGTGGGGGTCACGCGGATGCTCGAGGCGGTCCGGGAGGTGTGTCCCGAGGCGCGGTTTTATCAGGCGTCGTCGAGTGAGATGTTCGGCAAGGTGCAGGAGGTCCCGCAGACCGAGACCACGGCGTTCTATCCGCGATCGCCGTACGGCGTCGCCAAGGTATATGGGCATTTCATCACCGTCAACTACCGCGAGTCCTATGGGCTGCATGCCACCAGCGGGATCTTGTTCAATCACGAGAGCCCGCGGCGCGGCCTGGAGTTTGTGACGCGCAAGATCACGTGGCATGCCGCGGCAATCCGGCTGGGGTTGGCCGACAAGCTCCGGCTCGGCAACCTCGACGCTCAACGTGATTGGGGCTACGCGAAGGATTACGTGCAGGCGATGTGGTTGATGCTCCAGCAGGACACGCCGGAGGATTTCGTGATCGCCACCGGGGTGTCGCATCCCGTGAGGCGGTGTTTGGAGATCGCGTTTGATCAGGCGGGCGTCGCGATCGCTGATCACGTCGAGATCGACCCGGGGTTGCAGCGCCCCGCCGAGGTTGACCACCTGATCGGCGACTCCTCCAAGGCCAACCGCATGTTGGGGTGGACGCCGGAGACGACCTTTGAGCAGCTGATCCGGCTGATGGTCGACGCCGACCATAAGCTTTTGTCGGGCCGCAGCTCGTCGTGACCGCGCCGTCTGGGCGCGCGTTGATCACCGGCATCACCGGCCAGGACGGCTCTTTTCTCGCCGAGTTGCTGCTCGAGCATGGTTATGAGGTGATCGGCATGGCCCGCGGCGGTCCGGACGCGGCGCTGGGTCTGTCTGAGCATCTGCGCGACCGAATCACGATCATCGGGGGCGACCTGCGGGACGCTGCGTCGCTGACCCAGGCGGTCGCCGGGGCCAGCGCGGATGAGATTTACCATTTGGCCGCGCCGACGTTCGTGCCCGACTCGTGGCGTGAACCGCGCCAGACGATCGAGGCGATCGCCGGCGCCACGGCGACGGTGCTGCAAGCCGTGATCGCCACGCACGCGCCGACGCGCGTGTTCGTCGCCTCCTCGGGAGAGATGTTCGGCGACGCCGACGCCAGTCCACAGCGCGAGGACACGGCGTGCCGCCCCCGCAACCCATACGCGGCCGCAAAACTGTTGGCCCACCAGTTGGCCGGCCAGCTGCGCGACCATGCCGGCGTTCACGTCTGCTCCGGAATCCTTTACAACCACGAGTCCGAGCGGCGTCCAAAACGGTTCGTGTCGCGCAAGATCACCCGCGCGGCCGCCGAGATCAAACTCGGCGTGCGCAGCGAATTGTCGCTCGGTGACCTGTCCGCCGTGCGTGACTGGTCGTTTGCCGGCGACGTGATGCACGGCGCGTGGCTGGCTTTGCAGCACGAGACCCCCAACGACTACATCTTCGCGTCCGGAATACCGCACACCGTCGACGATCTGCTCCAGGCAGCGTTCGCGCACGTCGGCCTGGATCCCGGCGAGTACGTGCGGATCGACACCACCCTCACCCGCGGCCCCGAGCACACAGCCCCTGTCGGCGACCCCACCCGCGCCCACCACGACCTCGGCTGGACCCCCGCCTGCAACTTCCAGCAGCTCATCGCCCGCATGGTCGACGCAGACCTGCGCGCGCTTGCCAACTCCCCCGACGCTCAGGTATAGCCGAGGTGGACCTCGCCGGCGTCGAGCGCGACTCGGCTCCCGTCGCCGGCGCGGATCACCAGCCGGCCCTCCTCGTCGATCCCGTCGGCGATCCCCTCCCCCGCCGACCAGGTGATCCAGTGGCCCCGGAGGGCGTCGCGCTCGCGCACCGCATCGAGCACCGCCTCTCCCGGCCGCTCCAGCCAGCGCTCCAGCACCTCCAGCAACGCTGCCAGCGTACCCGAGACCGCTCCCGGCTCAAGGCGGAGGGTGCCGGCGGTGTCGCGCAGCTCAGGCGGGAAGTCATCGGGGCGCAGCGCGACGTTGACGCCGATGCCCAGCACCGCCCAGCGCTCCTGCGGGCGCCCCTCGACGAGGATCCCCGCCACCTTGCGGCCGCCGACGAGAACGTCGTTGGGCCACTTGACCTGTGCCGAGACCCCGGCGCGCTCGGCCACCTCGGCCACCGCGATGCCGGCAAGCAGCGGCAGCAGCCGCGGCGGGTCGCGCAGCACCAGCGAACTCAGCAGCGCCCGCCCGGGCGGCGCGCTCCACGTGCGGCCCTGACGCCCGCGCCCCGCCCGTTGCTCGACGGCAGTCACGAGCGTGCCGTGGGGGGCGCCCGCCGCGGCCAGCTCGCGCGCGCGGGTGTTGGTGGAGTCAAGGACACGCACGTGCAGGTGCGGGGAGCCCAGCCCGCCACGGGGTCCGGAAGCGCTCACGGCGCCCTGATCTCCAGCTCGTCGTCCACGGCAAGGCCCAATGTCAGCGCGGCGTCTCCCTGAGCGACGGCCACCGCCAGCCGCCGCGCTGCGTCCTCGTAGACGAGCAGTTCACCGCGGCCCCCGTCGGCGAACGTGCGAACGTACTGGGCCCCGTGGGTGCTGCCATCGGCGAGGGTCAGGACCGCCGGACGGCCGAGCCGCAGGCCGGTGCCGGCGAGGTCGCCGTGGGCGGCGTTGAGCTGAAGGTTGCCGAAGCGGTCCACGTAGCGCACGTGGGCCACGAGCGCGTCGCCGTGACGGCGCGAGCCGGGGAGCGTGAGCGTCAGCAGCTCGTCGGGGTCAAGCGGGTCACCGGTCTCGGCCAGCGGGGTGCCGGCCGCCAGCTGGGCGGCCACCGGAGCGAAGATGTCCCGTCCGTGGAAGGTCGCCGACACGGGCGCGAGGCGAAAGCGAGATCGCGCGATGTCGGCCGCCTGTATGACACCACCGCTCGCCTCGGCCGCCGGCCACAGCAGCCCGTTGTCGGGCCCGACGAGCAGCCGGCCATCGGCGCACTCCAGCGCAACCGCGCGTCGCTGGGCGCCCACATCCGGATCGACGACCGCCAGGTGCACACCCACCGGGATGTACGGCAGGGACTCGGCCAAGATCACGGCGCCCGTGCGGACATCGTGGCGGGGGACACCGTGCGTGATGTCGATCACGCGCGCCTCGGGGCAGATCCGGGCGATCACGCCGTGGCAGATGCCGACGAAGTCGTCGGTGAGCCCATAGTCGGATAGGAAGGTGACAGTCGAGACGCCGCTCACGGTAGCGCGGCGCCGAAGCTGGGCAGGCCGTCGTCAAGGCCGGCCGCAACGCCGACCTTCAGGCGTGGGCCGCGTCGTCGATCAGCGCCTGCACCAGGCCGTCGATGTCGTGCCGGCCGGCTTCCACGTCGGGCTCGAGACCTCGCTCGCGCAGGGCATCGCTCGTCACCGGTCCGATGCTGGCCAGACGGATGCGCTTGCTCAGCTCGGCGCCGTCGAGCGCGGCGAAGAAGTACTTGACCGTCGAGGACGAGGTGAAGGTGACGTAGTCGGCGCGCGCCACCGCGGCCCGCCGGCCGTCGTCGAAGGGCTCCGCCACCGTCTCGTAGAGCGCGACGATGTCGACGTGCGCACCACGCTCGCGCAGCGCGTCTGAAAGCACGTCGCGGGCTTCGGCGGCGCGGGCGATGAGGGCCCGGCTCACCGGCACGTCGGCCAGCGCCTCGACGAGGCCCTCGGCGACGAAGCGCTCGGGGACGACGTCGGCGATCACTCCGTGCTCGCGCAGGGCAGCCGCGGTCCCCGGTCCGATCGCCGCCACGCGCGCGCCCGCCAGCGAGCGAGCATCACGGCCGGCGACCGCCAGGCGGTGAAACAGCATCCGCACCCCGTTGGGGCTGGTCAGACAGATCAGGTCATAGGTGTCGACCGCGGGGGCGGGGCCGTCGATCTCCTCAATCCGAATGACCGGCGCCTCCACGGCGTCGGCGCCGAGGCCGCGCAGGCGGGCCACGAGACCGCTCGACTGCGCCCGCGCGCGGGTCACAGCGACGGTGACCCCGGCCAGCGGCCGGGACTCGAACCAGGCCAGCTGCGGGCGCAGGGCGGCCACCTCGCCGAACAGGGCGATCGCCGGGGGGCGCACCTTCTCGGCGACCGCGACCGAGGCAATCGTCGCCAGCGTGCCGAGCACCACCCGCTGCTGGGGCAGAGTCCCGCTCTGGATCACCGCCGCAGGTTCGGACTCCGGGCGTCCGCCGTCGATCAGGCGCCGCGTGGTCGCCTCCAGCTGGCGGACCCCCATGTACACGCACAACGTCCCGGGAAAGCGCGCGAGCGCGTTCCAGTCAAGCACCGCCTCGGGTTTGCCGGGGTCCTCGTGGCCGGTGACGAACGCCACCGCGCTGGCGGCGTCTCGATGCGTGACCGGGATCCCGGCATACGCCGATGCCGCGACCGCCGCGGTGATCCCCGGCACGATCTCGAAGGCCACTCCGGCGGCACGCAGCCGCTCGGCCTCCTCTCCGCCGCGGCCGAACACGAACGGATCACCGCCCTTGAGCCGCACGACCTCGCGTCCGGCCGCGCCGTGCTCGAGCAGCAGGCGAGCGATCTCCTCCTGGGACACCGAGGGCCCGCCGCCCTCTTTGCCCGCGTAGATGCGCAGCGCGTCGGGACGCGCGCCGTCGAGCGCCGTCGCCGGGATCAGCCGGTCATAGACGATCACGTCGGCGGCGGCGATCAGCTCGAGCGCTCGCGCGGTCAACAACCCCGGATCGCCGGGGCCCGCACCCACCAGGTAGACGGTCACACTGCTTGCTCCGACTCGGCGCGGGCCAGCAGCTCGGCCGCGCCGGCGGCCAGCATCCGTTGGGCGCACTCTAGCCCGATCCCCACCGGCTCCCCGGTCACGGAGTCACTGAGCCACGCTGATCCGTCGGGCAGGCCCACCCAGCCGTCGATCTGCAGCCGACCCTCCCCCACCCAATGGGCATGCGCGCCGACGGGCGTGTTGCAGGAGGCCCCGAGCGCGTGGACGAGGTGACGCTCGGCGGTGACACACGCTTGCGAGAGCGGGTGGTTGACGGCCGCCAGGCGCTCGGCGTCGAGCGCTCCCGCCCGGGCCTCGAGGGCCAGTGCGCCCTGACCGGCGGCGGGGACGAACGCGTCGATCATCCCCCCGGCCTCGTCGGCGCGCCCCAGTCGCTGCAGGCCGGCGAACGCGAGCACGAGCGCGTCGGCCTCACCGGCGGCGAGCTTGCGCAACCGGGTGTCGACGTTTCCGCGCACGCTGACGACCTTCAGGTCGTCGCGCAGCGCCCTGATCTGAGCGGTCCGCCGCAGGCTCGAGGTGCCGACGCGCGCGCCGTGGGGCAGCGCGTCGAGGCCGGGGGCGCCGCAGATGGCGTCGCGAGCGTCGGCGCGCTCGGGAACGGCGACAAGCTCCAGTCCCTCGTCGAGGTCGGTCGGCACGTCCTTGGCCGAGTGGACGGCCACGTCGATGCGGCCGTCGAGCAGGGCACGCTCCAGCTCGGAGACCCAGCGTGACTTGTCCTGTACCCGCGCGCCACGGTCTCCCAGCGTCGTGATCTCGACGATCTGCACATCGTCGCCCGCCCTTGTGAGCCGGTCGGCTACCCAGCGGGCCTGAGCCAGCGCGAGCGCGCTGGCGCGCGTTCCCACGCGCATCAGGCGCGGCGGCGGCGCGACCCCGCCGGGAGGGAGCGCACCTCGGCGAGCCGCTCCGGCGCGAGCTCGGCGGCCCCGTCGTCGCCCAGTGCCCCCAGCTCGCCGTCCTGCGCCGACAAGCCGAACAGGTCGCGCACCAGGGCCATTCGCGCGTGGACGCGGTCGTCGCGCATCTCCTTCATCCGGACGGTCGGCTCGTGCAACAGGCGGTTGACGACCGCGCGGGCGAGGGCGTCGATCCGCTCCCGGTCCCGCGGCGAAGCCGACTCCCATTTGCCGTCGTTCTCGCTGACCACCGACTTTGCGATCTCGGTGGCGTGGCTGCGCAGCGCCGCCAGGGTGGGCAGCACCTCGAGCGAGCCCAACCACGTGGCGAACTGCTGGATCTCCTCCTCGATGATGCCCTCGGCCTTGCGCGCCTCCGCCTGGCGAACCTTGCGGTTACGACTGGCCACTGCCTGCAGGTCGTCGATGTCGTGCAGCGAGACGCCGTCGAGATCGGCGCACGCCGCGTCGATGTCGCGCGGAACGGCGAGATCGATCAGCAGCAGCGGACGCGCGTCGCGCCCGGCCATCACGGTGGCCAGCTCCTCGACCTCGAGCAGAAGGTGCGGGGACGCGGTCGCGGCCACGACCATGTCGGCGGCTAGCAGCGCCTCGGGCAGCTCGTCGAAGCTGACGCTCGAACCGTGGTACCGGCGGGCGAGGCTGAGGGCGCGGTCGCGCCGGCGGGTCGCCACGAACGCCGTGTGCGCCCCGCTGTCGGCGAGCGCGCGGGCGGCCAGCTCGCTCGTCTCGCCGGTGCCGATGATCACCACGCGCCGGCCGTCGAGCGGCCCCAGCTCCTCGCGCGCGAGGGCCACGGCCACGCCGGGGAGGCTGAGCTGGCGCTCGCCGATGGCGGTGTCGGTGCGAACCCGCTTGCCGGTGCGCAGCGCCGCTTTGAACAGGCGGTTGGTGAGCGGGCCGACGCTCTCCATCGCCAGAGCACCCTCGTAGGAGCGCTT
Organism: Solirubrobacteraceae bacterium; assembly: GCA_036268255.1. Taxonomy (GTDB): domain Bacteria; phylum Actinomycetota; class Thermoleophilia; order Solirubrobacterales; family Solirubrobacteraceae; genus Palsa-465. Next base: position 7,795 of record DATAUL010000372.1, read on the forward strand.
GACCTGGCCCTGGATCTCGGCCTCGCCGATGATCATCGAGTCCAGGCCGGAGACGACGCGGTACAGGTGGCGGGCGGCGTCGCAGTTGCGATGCGAGTAGATCGCCGTGGCGAGCTCGGTGGGACGGATCCCGGCCTGGCGGGCCAGCATCGCCAGCACGGTGCTCTCGGCCTCGACGGGATCGCCGACCACCAGATACAGCTCGGTGCGGTTGCACGTGTTGATGGCCACCACCTCGTGCACGTCCGCCGCGCCGCGCAGCTCGCGCGTGAAGTCTCGCCGGCCGGCCTCGGGCAAGACGAGCCGCTCGCGCACCTCCACGGGCGCGGTCTTGTGGGACACGCCGATCGCCAGCAGCTCGCTCACAGCACCGACTCCTGGGGCTCGCGCTCGGCCCGGTCCGGGCCCTGGCGGGCTGCCTCGACGTCGCGCCGCAGGTCGGTGAGCTCGCCCTCCAGCCGCTGGGCGCGGACGGCCATGATCGCCACGTAGATCAGAATCACGAGCACAAACACGATGTAGGCCGCGGCGACGAACTTCCCGGCCTTGCCGAGCGGAAGCGCCGGGGCGACGGCGAAGAGCACGTTCATGACGGCGCCGCGCTGCGCCCAACCGGCCGCATCGTGTCGTCACCCAGCAGCGTTCGCCGCAGACGGCGGACCTGGGAACGGGCGTTTTTGGCCGCCATCTCGTACTTCCAGAGCGTCGCGTACAGCAAGGCGATGCCGAGCAGCGAGACGAGGAACGTGAGCAGCATCGACCCGGGGAGGTTGCCGCCGGTCAGCGTCAGCACCCGTGGGTGGACGTATTGCTGCGCCAGGCGCACTGCCATGAAGTTCAGGGGCACGAACGCGCCCGCGACCACCGCGAACACGCTCGCGTAGCGCGACTGGCGCTCGGGGTCCTCGATCGAGAAGCGCAGGGGCTGATAGGTGCAGAAGAGCAGGAGGACGATCAGGTAGGAAACGAGCGTCGGCTCGTTCCACACCCACCAGTGGCCCCACGACGCCTTCGCCCAGATCGACCCGGTCACCAGCCCGGCGATCCCGAAGATGAGCGCCATGTGGATCGCCACGTAGGAGCGCATGTCCCATTTGCGATCGCCGGTGCGCAGATAGCCGACGGCCGTCAGCGCGCCGAACACGAATCCGCACAGCGTCACGATCGCCAGCGGCACGTGGATGTAGAAGATCTTCTGGACGAACCCCTGGTTGGCGTCCAGCGGGGCATAGAAGAACGCCAGCGCCAGAGCGGCGCCGATCGTGACGATCGCGGCGATCGCGAGGCCGCGGAGGCCCCTGCCGTAGGTGGTTGACAACTAGTCCTCCAGGAGGAAGTCGAACACTGCATAGGCCAGCAGCGCGAACACCAGATCATAGAGAGCCAGGATCGCCAGCCACTTGCCCGGGGGCGCGCCGGAAGCGTGCCCGGCGCTGAACAGCGGACCCGCTGCCCGGGCGGTGGCGATCAGCGCGGGAATGAGCAACGGCAGCCCGATCACCGGACCGATCAGGTCGCGGGCGCGGGTGTGGACGGCGATCGCCGAGACGAGCGTTCCGATGACCGCCAGCCCGAGGTTGGCGAGCACCAGGATGAGGATCAGCCCGGGGAGCGCCGCGCCGAGCGAGGGCCCGAGCAGGAACAGCTTGAACGCCGGGACCGCGACCACCTCAAGGGCGCACAGGAAGATGAACAGGCCGGCCGCCTTGGCCCCGAGCATCGCCGAGCGGTCGACCGGGGCCAGGAGGAAGGCGTCGAAACCGCCCTGCTCGCGCTCGGCTACGAACAGGCGGTTGACCCCCAGCATGGAAGCGAACAGCAGGGTCGCGGTCAGCACGCCGGCGGCCTCCTGGCCGGCGATCGTGTCGCGGTTGAGCCCGAAGTGGAAGATCACGAACGTGACGAGCGCGAACAGCACCATCGCGGGGACCGTCTCCCACGTGCGCATTTCCAGCCGCAGGTCCTTGCGCAGCACGATGAGCGCAGTCCTCATGCGTAGAGCTCCCGCAAGCGGACGTCGTCGAAGCCGGCCGGCTCTCCGGCGTAGGCGACGCGGCCGTCCCTGAGCGCCAGCACGAGGTCGGCCTCGGCCAGGGCCGCTCGCGGATCGTGGCTGGTCAGCACCCGGGTACGTCCGGCGGGGCGTCCGATCAGAGGCTCGACGAGCGCCGCCGCGGCCGGGTCCAGATTGGCCCGCGGCTCGTCGAGAAGCAGGAGGGCCGGGTCGTGCAGCACCGCCCGGCAGACGGCCAGCCGCTGAACCATCCCGCGCGAGAGGAGACGCACCGGCTCGTCGGCTCGCCGTTCCATCTGCACCGCGGCCAGCACCTCCTCGACGCGCCGGCGGTCCACGCGGTGCAGGTCGGCGTGGTATTCGAGGTTCTC
>DATAUL010000373.1:0-9447 GCA_036268255.1 Solirubrobacteraceae bacterium
GCGTAGGCGTGCCGGGTTCAGTCCCGAAACGGCTCAGGTCCGAAACCTCCGTTTGCGGACCCAAGGAAGCCTCGATGCCCGGTAGTCAAGCGACCAGAGCCTCCCCGGGGGAAGGGGAATCACCAATCCCGCCCCGAGCCCCTAAACCTAAATCCCTCGCTCCCTTGCCTTCCTCTGGCCTCGTTTCAAAGTTGACTTTCGTCAACACTTGCGTGGGCTCGGTGGCGAGCTGGCAGAGAAGCCGGTACTCGAGCGCGGAGAGCTCCACTGCCCGCTCGTCGGCCGACACGCTTCGGTCGCGCAGGTCGATCCGCACCGGACCGGCGCTCAACACGGGCCGCGGCTGGCGGGGGGCGGCGCGACGCAGCACCGCGGCGATCCGCGCTCGAAGCTCGGGATAGGAGACCGGCTTGACGATCACGTCGTCGGCGCCGCGCTCAAGTAGCCGCACGCGGTGAAGCTCCTGGTCGCTTGAGGTGAGGACGATCACGGGCGTGTCGGTCGCCGCCTCACATAGAGCGCTGTCGGCGCCGCGCAGCCAGTCGAGCAGTCTGAGGGTCTTGCCGTTGACGTCGGCGACGATCAGGTCGGGCGCGGTCATCCGCAGCTGCTGGACGGCTTGGTTGCGGGTCCTCGACGGTGTCGACGTGGTAGCCGTCGGCGGTGAGGTTGTCGGCCAAGAAGGCGCGGGCGGTCTGGTCTTCGTCGGCGAGCAGTAGTCGTGGGTGGCTCATCGGGATCTCCGATCTCAGGTCGTGCCCCGGGTTGTCGGGGCTGGGTTCCTGGCTTCACCGGCGGCCCGTCAGGGCTGCCACCCTTGCCAGGAGCCCCAGCCACCGGCCTTCAGACGTGAGATTCCTTTCCGTGCGAACATGTGTTCGGATGACGTCTGACGGCAGCGTGGGCCGCTGTCGCATACGCCAGAGCGGGGTCGCGCACGTGCCGGTCGGACGCGCCGAACCCGCGACGGTCGCAGGCCACCACGTCGGCCGCCAGCCGGGGCACGACCTCGCGCCAGTCGTGGTGGTCTCCGGGCCAGCCGTGCAGCAGCACCATCGGATCGCCCGAACCGTGGCGCTCGTAGGCAAGGGCGAAGCCGTCGACCGGCGCCGAGCGCAGCATCCGGGATGAGCGTATGTCAGCGCGATGTTCCGCGTCTGCTTCGCCCGCCGTTGACGAGGCTGCCGGTGCTGGTGATCAGGCCGAGCGAGGCCAACGGGCCGCACGGAATAGCCTCGGTTGAGATGACCGAGCTGAGTGATGTCCGCGCGCTCGTCACCGGCGGGACGAGCGGTCTGGGCCGGGCGATGGTCCAGGCGCTGGCGCAGGCGGGCGCGCGGGTCGCGCTGACGAGCCGCAGCGGCGAGCGAGCGCACACCGCGGCAGCGGAGCTCGGCGCCGCAGTCATCGGCGACGAGCTCGACGTACGCGAGCCTGCGTCGGTCCGAGCCGGGGTCGACCGCGTCTACGAGCAGCTCGGCGGCCTCGACCTGCTCGTCAACAACGCCGGCATCGGCATGCGCACGGTCAACCCTCGGTTCATGAGCGAGCCGCAGCCGTTCTGGGAGGTCGCGCCCGAGGGCTTCGCCGACGTGTTCGCGACCAAGGTGAACGGTGCGTTCCACGTCGCGCGGCAGGTCGTGCCGCGGATGCTCGCCGCCGGCGGCGGCCGCATCGTCACGATCTCGATGAACGAAGCGACGAGGGTCGGTCGCGGCTTCGTCCCGTACGGGCCGTCCGGCGGGGCTGGAGGCGCTCGGCCGCGTGATCGCCGCCGACCTCGCCGAGACGCCGATCCGGGCGAACCTGCTGGCGCCCGGCGGCGCGACCCGCAGCGGCATGACCCCCGACGATGAGATGTCCGACGAGATCCGTGCGGGACTGCTGGATCCGTCCGTGATGGGCCCGCCGATCGTGTGGTTGGCCTCCCCGGACGCCGCAAACGTTCATGACGGTCGAGCGCATCGTCGCCCGTGACTTCCAGACGTGGCTGGCGGAGCGGGCGCGGTAGCCGCGCCCGCCCGCCGCGTGTCACAACGTGATCTGTCTGACGACCGTCACGGTCTGCCCACCCTTGCGGTAGCGCAGCCGCAGGTTGTAGCGGCCGTGCTTGGTGACCCGGCCGCTGGTCAGGCGCACCTGCAGCCGGCCCGCCACGAACCGGGCCGTGCCGGCCGCGGTGACACGGCCTCGATGAACGATGGTCACGTGCGCCGTCGTGCCCGGAGCGAGCGTCAACCGCACGGGTGTGGTCACCGTCCGCGTCCTGCACCGGGTGCGCTTGTGGTCGCCGCTCCCGGTCTGGACGCACGTGACCAGCTCGACGCGGCCGGATTTGCCCTTGGGTCCGCGCGGGCCCCGCGCCCCTCTCGGACCTTGGGCGCCGCCCGCCCCCGTGCCCACAGGGCCTGCAGGTCCGGCGGCGCCGGTGGGCCCGGTCGGCAGCGGGCCGGCAGTCCCGCTCAGCGGTAGCAACAGCCCGGGCGCGCCGCCCGCTGTCATCGACAGGGTGGCCGACCGGGCGCCCTGCGCGCTGGGACTGAAGCGAAGGTCGACGGCGCAGGAGTCGCCCGGCCACAGGGTGTCGTTGGCGCACCGATCATTGGCGACGAGGAAATCATCGAGGTCGGTGCCGACGATCTGGCTCGCGTCTGGCGTGAGCAGGCCGTGCCCGGAATTCGTCACCGTGACGGTCTTCGCCGTTCCCAGGGTGTCAAGCGCCTGGGTTCCGAAGTCGAGGGTGCTGGCATCCGCTGACGCGGTGCCCGCGGGGCCACCATCGACTGCGATGCTGATCGATCCGCCGGCGGTGCTGAAATTTGGCTGCACGCCACTCCCATCAACGACGGCGCGGCCGGCGTCGGCAGCCGGGCTGACCCAGTAGACATAATGATCATCCGCAGCGACGTCCCAGGGGCCGTAGGCCACGGTCAGGAACGTGCCGTTGACGGTGGTGCCGTCCAGGTTGGCCCGGCCGATGTTGGGACTCCCGGCGTCACCCCAGAACACGAACCGGTCGTTGACGGCCACCGAGGTGGGAGTGTTCTGGCCGGAGATGAAATTCTCGTCGACATTGGAGCCGTCGATGTCGGCCCGGCCGATATCACCGTCGCCTTCATCTGCCCAGTAGATGTGCTGGCCGTCGACCGTTATCCCGGTGGGGATGTCACGTCCCGAGATGAAGCTCGTGTTGATGCTCGAGCCGTCGAGATCGGCGCGGCCGATCGTCCCGTTCTGGGAGTCGGTCCAGTAGATATGACCATCCCCGACAGCAACGCCGACGAGGTTCCCCGCGCCGCTGGCGATGAACGTCGGATTCGAGTTGGAGCCGTCAAGGTGGGCGCGGCCGATATAGCCGGTGTTGTCGTCGGCCCAGTAGACGTACGGGCCGCCGACCGCGATCGCGTCGGGGGCCTGCAGGCCTGACACGAACGGCGCGTTCGACGTGCCATCGAGGTTGGCTCGAGAGATCGTGCCTGCTGGAAACTGCCCGGTGTACACGTAGGCGCTCGCACGGGCAGCGAGCGCTCCGCTGACGAGCAGCCCGGCCAGCGCGACAAGCACGAGGCGGCGGGGGCGCCGAGAGAGCAATGAATGGGAGATAGAGAGCATGACGCGCATCCTCCTCCATGGCGCCCTGCCGTGCACGGAATCCGCCTGATCTTGCGACCTCACCTTCGTCGTCCCACGTGCCTGACAGGCCTCGTGCGACGGACGCGACTCACGCGCCGTTCGGCCAGCCCCCGCGGTGCAGGACCATGGGAAACCGCTCGAGCGCGTCGTCGGCCTCGATCGTGAACGCGACGAGCGGACCCGATAGCGCCGCGTAGAGAGGGAGCCGGTCCGGCACCGGTCGATCCTTGCACGGACCTCGTAAGGGTTTCGTCACCGCCCAATCGGTCATCGCGGTCCAAGCCAAGCGCCTCCCCGCGACGCATTCCCGTGACGGCGAGCAGCCCAATCAGCGTACGCATCGTCGCGACGCGGTGTGGCGTGCGCAGCGTCCCGGCCGCCTGCACCAGCGGCGCGATCTCCGCGTCGGTATAGAGAAACGGCACGGGCCGCCGACGTCGGTCCGGGAGCAGATCGCTGGTGGCACCTCGACCGGAACATCGATCGACCACAGGTACCGCGTGAAGCCGCGGATCGCTCGCAGTCGCATCGGATGAGTAACCATCGCGTGGGCGAGCGCGTCGCCCACGCGAGGGCCACCTCGATCGTGATCGTCTCGATCCCGCTCGCGTCAAGGTGATCGACGAACCGGCCGAGCTCGTTCCACTGCGCTCGAGCCGGAACCCGAGCGCGCGGCGCACGCGGAGATAGTCGGCGAGGTGGCCGTGCAGCGCGCTCATGCGATCGCTCCGGGCCACGGACGCGCGATCTGCCGAAGCGCAGCACGGTCGACCTTCGCGTAGATCGCGGTCGTCTCCGAATCCTGGTGGCGCAGCACCTGCCCGATCTCGGGCAACGACCCCACCCGCCGCGAGCATCTCGCTCGCGAGCGTGTGCCGCAACTGATGCGCACACGCCGGCCAACCCCGCCTGGCGTGCCCGCTGACGGACCATCATCGTCACCCCCTTGTCGCTGACAGACCGGTGCGGCGCCCGAATCCGGATAAACACGGCGCGGTCCAGGGCGTCCGCTGGCCGATCGGCTTGGACGTAGGCGACGAGGCGTGACCCACGAGGGGGATCTCCGTTGTCCCCACGGGTGATAGGCCGCCAGCGTGGTTACTCAAGAGACCCAGCTTTTCACGTACGCTGAGCGGAGACGCACAGGCGGACTCCTCGACGCGAAATCACCCGCGTCGGTCCGGCCCAACCTTTGCTCGACTCATCGCCGGTCCGCTGTGCGGCTGATTGGGATTCTGCGCGGGCTCACCGGCGTAGGTGAACCGCCCGTCTCGGCTGGCGGCTGACGCGAGGCCGTCCACCACGACGGTGACCGCAACGCGGCCGGCGGCGTGGGCAGGGACGCGGGCTGTACACGTCGTGCGCGAGCGGCAGCGGATCCCCGAGGCCGTCAAGCGCCCAAAGCGGATGATCGTCGCCCCCCGCGCGGTCGCGAAGCCCGTGCCGCTGACGGTGACCCGCGTACCGCCGGCCCTTCGCCCGCGCGCCGGAGAGACCGCCGCGACGGTCGGAACGCGGCGGACGGAGAGCGTCAGGCGGTGGCGCATCGCGGGGAGCTTGGCGAGCGCGCCTGGGGCCTGCACGGTGAACGACGACGAGCCGAGCCGGCGCGGAACCCCGGTGATACGCCCCCGGCGGGAGAGACGCAGCCCGGCCGGTAGCCGGCCGTGGACGATCCGCCAGTTGGCCCGCGTGCCCGCGAGCACCGCAAACACACCGGTCGTGTAGCGGCGCCCGAGGCCGGCCGCGGGCAGGGTCCGCGTGACGATCTGCATGGGCGGGGCGACGGCCAGCGCGCGGGGGGAGCGCAGGCCCGTGGCCGTGCCCGCCAGGATCGCGTAGGGCGCGGTGAACTGGTTGAGCGCGTACTCGTTGACGCCGCCGAACTCGTTGGCGACGTACACGTCATCGGCGGCGTCGACGTCGAGACCCTCGGGATTGTCCAGCTGGGAGCTAGCGCCCAGGATGCGGTAGGAGGGAGGGGTGTCGTCGTAGGGCCCGGCGTTGGCGTACCCGGTGACCGATTGCCCGTAGAGGTTCGAGACGAGGAGCTGGCCCTGGCTGTTCTGTACCAACGCCACCGGCGAGGTGAGCAGGGTGTCAGGCCCAGTGATCTTCTGGAGCGGCGCCGCGTCCCCGGTCGCGCCGGCCGCGAACTCGAGCAGGCTGTTGTTGGCGTAGTCGGTCACCCAGATGCGCCCGGCCGCATCGATCGTCACTCCCGTCGGTTGCCGCAGCCCCGTGAGCAGGCCGCTGATCGTCTGGGAGGGCACCTGATTGCCGTTCGCCGAGGCCGGATACACGGTGACGCTGCTCGCGGACGCGTTGGCGACATACAGGCGGCCGGCGCCGTCGAGCGCCAGACCATCCGGCACCCCCAACCCGGTGTACGGGCCGGAGATCACCCGCGTCGGCGCCGTGTTGCCGCTCGCTCCCGCCGCGTAGTAGTTGATCGAAGCCGTGTTGCCGTTGGCGACGTAGAGGCCGCCCGTGGGGTCCAGAACGAGAGCATCCGGTCCGTTGAGCTGAGACACAGAGCCGCCGAGCGTGACGGTGGGCGCCGAATTCCCGCTGGCTCCCAGCGCGAACGCGCGCAGCACGCTGTTGGTCGCGTCGGAGACCCAGACCCCCGCGCGCGGGCTGGGGTTGATCGTCACCGTGTAGGCGCGGCTGGCCGAGTGGCCGGCGGAATCGGTCACCGACACCGTGAAGCTGAAGCGCCCCGCCGTCTGCGGGATCCCGGTCAGCGCGCCCGTCTGGGCGAGCGACAGGCCTGTCGGCAGCGTGCCCGAGCTGACCGACCAGGTCACCGCTCCCGTCCCGGCGACCGCATCGAGCCGGCCGGGGTAGGGCAGCCCCACCGTGCCCGCGGGCAGGAACGGTTCCGCGATCACGAACCTGGTCCACGTCCAGACGTCGTTGAGTGGGTTGAATGGGTTGCTTGAGTCGACGCCGGCGAACACGATCAGCTGATCGGTGGCCGCGTCATACCCCGCCGACGCAGCGGCGCGAGGCGGGAGCCCCTGGGCCGGTGTCTGCCTCGTCCAGGTCGATCCCGACCAGGTCCAGACGTCGTTGACCGCCTGGCCGGTGGCCGCGAAGAGGCCACTCGCCAGCAGCATCTGACCCGTCGCGGGATCGAACACGAGCACGGCGAAGTCTCGAGCGGGCGGACTTGTCGCCGGATGTTGCTGGGACCAGTTCGTGCCGGTCCACACCCACGTGTCGTCGAAGTCGGGCGCGCCGCCCGTGTGGCCGCCGGCGAACATCACCATCTGCGACGTCGTCGCATCCCACGCCATCGAAGCGCCGTCCCGCGGGGCCGGAATCGTCGCCGGGCTCTGCTGGACCCAGTTCGTGCCGGTCCACGCCCACGTGCTGTTGGTGTAGGCCGAACTGCTACGCCCCCCGAACATCACGATCTGGCGGGTGGCGGGGTCATACGCCATCGCTGCGCCGAAGACGGCCGGAGCATTGGTGGCCGGATGTAGCTGCACCCAGTTCGTCCCATTCCACGTCCAGGTGTCGTTGTAAATGCTGCTGCTGTTCGTGCCGTTCGTGCCGCCGGTGAGAATGAGCTGGCCCGTGGCGGGGTCATACGCCATGCTCGCCCCGTACCGCGGCGCCGGGGCGGTGGCGGGTTTGGCGACAGCCCAGCTCAGCCCCTGCCAGAGCCAGGTGTCCCCGAGCGGGTTCCCGAGCGGGCCCTCGATCCCGCCGAACACCACGAACTGGCGGGTGCCCGGGTCGTACGCCGCGGCCGAGAGATCCCGTCCGGGTGGACGTGACTGTGGGCTCACCGGCACCCAGCTCGGGGTCGAGACGGCGGCCGTCGCCCGAGGCGCGCCCGCCAGCACCACGGCCACGACGAGGAACGCGGCGAGCGCGGCCATGGCTCGCCACCGCGACGCCACGGCTGCCGGGGCTGACCGGCCGCCGGGGCCGACGGATGTCCTCCCGGTGTTCCCCCGGGAACACCGGGGCAGACGACCTGTCATCTTGATCGCCGCGCGCCTGCGGACCGTCCGGACCCAGCCGTGCGGTCAGCAACCGCGCGGGTGCAGCTGCGGAGGAGGGGCAATGACGCCCTTTCATGGCCGCCCACGGCCAGCCTGACCATGAGCGCCCGTAGGAGGGCGCCAGTCTCTCCGTTGCCCGGTCCGGTGTCAAGACGCGCAGGTCAGATCACGCGTCCCTTCCTGGTGGAGCGCGCCCCTCAGCTGGGGCATCTCGCTCCTTCCGGTGCTTCGGGCGAAAGCGAAGGCAAGTCTTGACTGCCGTCCGCAAGAGATTCGCGCTCGTCGCCAAAGGTGTGCATCAGGTGCTTGCACGTCCTCAGCTAACGCTGGGCTGAAGCGGAAGTCTCAGCGAGGTTCGCCGCGCCGCCGCTCCCACGAAAATGCTTTAGTCCTGCAGGGTCGAAATGAGTTGCGTAGACAGCCGCGTCGGTCAAAAAGGGCAGTGGACCTGTGGTCTTAGCGGCACACCTGGCCGGCGTACTGCTCGAGCTGATGACAGCCGCGACAGCGCGCCGTGAGGTTGGTCTGGTCGAGCGCGCGCCGTCCGGCGACCCCTCGCTTATCGCGGTGATGGAGACGAGCGTCACGTCGGGCGGCTTTGCGCAGCGCTCGCAGCAATGATGCGTCCGCGCGAGTTTGGTCCCTGGCACTGCCTGCCAGGGGCTTTCTGTAGCCCCGGCGGCCCGAGCCCATCCTCTAGACGCAGCGCGGTGTCAAGCGGCCAAAGTCTTACTGGGGGAAGGAGCGATCACCAATCCGCCTGAGCCCCTGAATTCCTTGCTCCCCTTCTTCGGCCTTGCATAACTTTAAGGTTGACCTTTGTCAACACGCGAGTGGGCTCGCCGGCAGCTGGCAGAGCAGCCGGTATTCGACCGCGGAGAGCTCCACCGGATGCTCGTCGACGGTCACGGCGCGGTCGCGCAGATCGATCCGCACCGGCCCCGCGACCAGCACCGGGCGTGGCTGGCGGGGGGCGGTGCGGCGCAGCACGGCGGCGATCCCGGGCGCGCAGCTCGGGGTAGGAGAACGGCTTGACGATCACGTCGTCCCCGCCGCGATCCAGCATCCGCACGCGGTGAAGCTCCTCGCCTCGAGAGGTCAGGACGATCACCGGGGTATCGGTCGCCGCCGCACACAGGCTGCTGTCAGCGCCGCGCGGCCAATCCAGCAGTGCCAGGGGTTTGCCGTTGACGTCGGCGACGATCAGATCCGGCGCGCTCGTGTGCAGCCGCTGCACCGCCTGATTGCGGTCCTGCGCGGTGTCGGTGTGATAGCCGTCGGCGGTTGCCTCCAAGGGGCTGGCACTTCCCTGGGCTGCTCACGCCGGAGAAACCGTGTCCCCAAACCTGAGATGCTGACCAGCGCTAACCCGCTCGCACCAGACTCAACTGCCCGTAGCCGCGGAAAAATCACTGCAAATCGCGACTCTCGATTTCAGGGTTGGAGGTTCGGCCCTCTACGCCCGTGCAAATGCCCCGCGATAGCGGGGTTTCGCTCTGTCTCGGATGGGCCCACTCTGGATCAGCGCCCCCACAGCCACCGGCGCCCCCCTCGCGGCGATTTCCCATCGCTGCACATCGCGCGGTAGGGTTCGAGCATGTCTTGGCTGGCGTTGCGATGGCCGGTCGCGTATACCTCGGTCGGCATTAGCACACCGGCACGGCTGCGCGTCGCCTTGCTGGTCGTCTTGTCGCTGATGCTGGGGGTCATGGGGGAGTGCGCGGCGGGCGCGTCGGCGGCGTCGGCGCCGACCTGGTTTCCGCTCGCTTCTGCGCAGTTCAGCGCGCCGCCCAAG
>DATAUL010000374.1:0-3129 GCA_036268255.1 Solirubrobacteraceae bacterium
TCGCGGAGTAGCCCTCGTTGAAGATCAGATAGACGACCTGGAGGACGCCGCTGATCCGAGCTGGCAGCTCCTCGTCCTCGGGGACGGCGTACGGGATATGCGCATCGGCGATCTTGCGCTTGGCTCGCACGATGCGCTTGCCCATCGTCGGCTCGGCCACGAGGAAAGCGCGTGCGATCTCGCCGGTCGCCAAGCCGCCGACTGCTCGGAGGGTGAGAGCGACCCGAGCCGGCATGTCCAGCGCCGGATGACAGCAGGTGAAGATCAGCCGAAGGCGATCGTCGGCAAGTCGGCTGTCGGAGAACATCTCGGCCACTTCTTGCGGGTGCTCGCCTTCGCCCCCGATCCGCATCAGCTGTCCCAGACGTTCGGCGCGAGCCGCATGTGCCCGGCCGCGACGAAGGCGGTCGATCGCCCGGTGCCGGGCGGTCACGGTCAACCAGGCGCCGGGGCGTGTCGGCACGCCGTGCTCGCGCCAGTCCACGAGCGCCGCCGCGAAGGCATCCTGCACCGCCTCCTCTGCGAGATCGAAGTCCCCGACCTGGCGGATGAGGGTGGCGAGCACCGCGGTTCGATGTTCGCGAAACGCCAGCTCTGCCGCCCCGGCCGGATCCTCACGCCGGCGCCTGTGGCCCTCGGCCGAACTCACCGGTCAACCTCGGGCGCGGATGCCTCGGCCAACTCGATCTCGCTCATCACCGGTCGCACCTCGACAGAACCGTACGCCGCGGTCGGGAAGCGCGCCGCGTGGCGGAGCGCTTCGTCGAGATCCCGGCAGCGCAAGAGGTAGTAGCCCACCAGCGTTTCCTTCGTAGCTGCGAACGGCCCATCGGTGAGCGCCACCTCACCTTCCCGCGTGCGCACCGTGGTCGCGATCGAGACCGGATGCAGAGCATTGTTCGACAACAGGATCCCGGCTTCCCGCAGGCTCTCGGTGAGCTCGAGCCAGATCGGCATCTGACGCCAGCGTCCGGCGTCGGTCTCCGGGTCGCTCTCTGCTGCATAGAGCAGGCACATGTAGTCGGGCATCGTCCGTCCTCTCGTCGTCGGTGTGGTGCTCGTGTTGGCACCCACAGTCTTAACGCCGCAACTCGCCAGTATTGGACATGCGCTCCCGGTGTCCAAACGACCGACGCTGCGGCGTCGACAGGACGAACCTCGCCCATCGGGGGCGAGTACCGACCCAAGGAGCGGCTGATGGGCGCCCTCGTAGAAACGACTCTTATCTCCCTCGACGGACAGGTGCAGGACCCGATGCGGTTCGCGATGCCGTACTTCGATGCCGACGCGCAAAACGACGCGATCGACCTGCTCGACAGTCATGACGCCATGGTGTTCGGGCGGGCGACGTTCGAGGTGCTGGCCGCGGCCTGGGCGAGCCAGTCCGGTGAGTTCCCCGATCGCCTCAACGCGATCCCCAAGTACGTCGTGTCCTCAACCCTGGCCGAGGCGGCGTGGAGCAACGCGCGGGTCCTAAACGGCGACCCCGTCACGCAGGTGGGGGCGCTCAAGGAGCAGCACGAGCGCGGCCTCGTGATCTACGGCCACGGACGGCTCAGCCGCACGCTGATTGCCGGCGGGCTCATCGACACGGTGCGCTTCAACCTGCACCCGGTGGTGGTCGGAGGTGACGCCGAGCCGCTTCAGCCGGACAGAAGCGAGTTCCAGCTGGTCAGCGCCCGCACCCGAGGCTCGGGCGTTGTCGTCCTCGATTACCTCACCAGCAACGGGGTGCGCTGATGGCGATCGACCACAGTCTCTTCCTTCCGACCGGCTTCGGCGGAGAGCTCGGAGCGGGGGATCCCGTCGCGGCGTACGCGTTCCTGGAGTCGTTGGTCACCGTGGCCGACGAAGAGGGCTTCGAGACGGCCTGGATCCTCGATCATTTCCAGACCGCTCCGCCCTCACAGGCCAATCTGTTCGAGTGCTGGACCCTGACCGCGGCACTGTTGCGCGCCACAAGCCGGCTCAGAGTCGGACAGCTGGTGACCGGCAACGGCTACCGGAACCCCGCCCTGCTCGCCAAGATGGCCTCCACGGCCGACATCATCGGCAACGGCCGCCTGACGTTCGGCATCGGGGCCGGCTGGTACGAGCCCGACTACGCGGCCTTCGGCTACGAATTCGACGATACGCCGGCGAGGCTGCGGCGGCTGGGCGAGGCCGTCCGCGTCATCATGTCGCTCTGGACCCAGGATGAGACCACGTTCGAGGGCAGCTATTACGAGGTCCGAGGCGCGGTCAACCAGCCCAAGGGCGTTCAGCAACCGCATATCCCCATGCTGATCGCGGGGGGCGGCGAGAAGGTCACGCTCAAGCTCGTCGCCGAGCACGGGGATCTCTGCAACATCATCGAGTCGCCGGAGGGCCTCGAGCGCAAGTTCGCGATCCTGCGGCAGCACTGCGACGCGGCGGGCCGTGATTACGACGCCATCCGGCGGACCTCGGTGTCGCTCTGCGCGCTGGCCGACAGCGATGAGGAGGCGCGGGCAATGCTCCCCGAAGGCTCAGGCGCCCTCTTTCCGGGCGACGTTCGCGACTACGGCCTGATCGGCACCGTGCAGACCGTCCGCGAGCGCCTGGCGCGCTACGAAGCCGCGGGCGTCCAAGAGCTGGCGATCAACTTCATCGCGGCTGATCCGGGCGAGCTGATGCGTCGCTACGCGTCGGAGTTCGTCACCGCCGAGGCAATCGCCTAGCAGCACGCGTCTCGGCCGGCGTGGCCACGCTACAGGAGCATCCCGGCGGTGTTGCCGCGGTGGGCAACGAGTCCTACGCTCGGAGCTCCGCCCAGACGGTCTTGCCGGTCGGCGATTACTGCAACGCCCCAATCGGCGGAAAGCGCTGCCACGAGAAGCAGCCCACGGCCCGATTCTGCGCGTGGGTCGCAGGGGCGGACGGTCGGCCGAACAGCGCTGCCGTCGTGCACCGAGAGGCGCACGCCGGAGCCGTGAACGTGGACTGTCACCGAGAACGGCGAGCGAGCGCGAACGATCGCATTAGCTGCCAATTCCGTGACGATGAGGCGAGCGTCGTCTATCAACGTGGCGCGTACATTCGTCTTGGTGAGACTGTCGGTGACGAACTGACGCGCAGCTCGTGCCGCGACGAGGTCCGCAGGGAAGTTCG
>DATAUL010000375.1:0-3019 GCA_036268255.1 Solirubrobacteraceae bacterium
TCAAGCGGGGCAACCGGACGGTCACCACGCCGGTGCCGGTGAGTCCCCAGGAGCTCGGACAGATCGCCAGCCTCTCCGGCGGCCACGCCTATACGGCGGCCAACAGCGCGGATGCCCGCGCCGTGTATGCCCACCTCGCCAAGCAACTCGGCCACAAGAAGGTGAAGGACGAGCTCACCTACGGCTTTGCCGGAGGCGCTTTGGCGCTACTGCTCGTCGGTGGCGGCCTCTCACTGTTCTGGTTCGGCCGGCTCGCCTAGAAAATCCCCACGGAGGACACATGACAGAGATTGACGACACCAACCGAAACCGAGGCGAAGCGCGCGAGGCCCTGCAGCAGGTGCTCTACGAGATCAAGCGCGTGATCGTCGGACAGGACGCGATGCTCGAGCGGCTGCTCGTCAGCCTGCTCGCCGGTGGCCACGTGCTGCTCGAGGGCGTCCCCGGCCTGGCCAAGACGCTGACCGTCAAGACGCTGGCGGCGTCGCTTGGCGGCACCTACGGCCGGATCCAGTTCACCCCGGACCTCGTGCCCGCCGATCTCGTCGGCACCCGCGTGTGGCGGCCTGACACCGGGGGATTTGACACCCAGCTCGGGCCGGTGTTTCACAACTTCCTGCTCGCCGACGAGATCAACCGCGCGCCCGCCAAGGTTCAGTCGGCGCTGCTCGAGGTGATGCAGGAGCAGCAGGTGACGATCGGCGGGACGAGCTACAAGGTGCCGCTGCCGTTCATCGTGCTGGCCACCCAGAACCCGATCGAGTCCGAGGGCACCTACCCGCTGCCTGAGGCGCAGATCGACCGATTCCTGATGAAGATCCTCGTCAACTACCCCACCGTGGGCGAGGAGGCGGCTGTCGTCGGACGCAGCCTCACCCCCGCGGCCACTATCGCGGAATGCCTGTCGCTCGAGGATTTGCGCCGCCACGCGCAGACCGCGGAGACGCTCATGGTCGACCGCGAGGTGATCGGCTACGCGGTGTCCCTCGCCGACGCGACGCGTCATCCGCAGAAGTACGGCCTGGACGACATCACGAACCTGATCGAGTTCGGATCCAGCCCGCGCGGGCCGATCGGTCTTGTCCAGGCGGCCCGGGCGCTGGCGCTGCTGCGCGGCCGCGGACACGTCGAGCTGCAGGACGTGCGCGACTTGGCGCCGGATCTCCTGCGCCACCGGATCGTCCTCTCCTACGACGCGCTCAGCGACGGCGTGACCGCCGACCAGCTGCTGGAGCGCGTCATCGCCACCGTCTCGGAGCCCGGCGATCGCCGGCTGATGCAGTCAGCGCCGACCGATACGAGCACCGGCAGGTTGATGAGCGCGTGACCGAGACGCTGCTCGCCCCTCCGGACGCACGCCAGGGCCCCGGCCCGCTGGCACAACCGCTGATCGACGCGCTCGATCTCGCTGTCAGCCGGTTGGTGTCGCGGACGCTGCCCGGCGATCGTCGGGCCGCGGGCGTGGGTCTCGGCACCGAGCTCGCGCAGCTGCGTCCGTATGAGAGCGGCGACGACGTGCGCCACATCGACCCGGCGGCGAGTGCGCGCACCGGGATGCCGCACGTCCGCCTGCACGTACCCGAGCGTGCGCTGACTACCTGGGTCGTGCTCGACGTCTCACCGTCGATGGCGTTCGGGACCTCGCGCCGGCTGAAGGCCGACGTGGCGGAGGGGGCAGCGCTCGTGTTCGGCCGCCTCGCCGTTCGCCGGGCGGGGAGCGTCGGACTGGTGGCGTTCGGCGCCGCCGAGCCGCGGGTGCTGCCCCCGCGCGGGTCGAAGCCCGGCATGGTCGCGCTGCGCAAGCAGCTCGAGGCGGGTGTTGCCACCGACGGGCGCCAGGACCCCGAGGCGCTGGCGGGCGCGCTGCGGCGCGCCGCGAAACTCGCCGGCCAGCCAGGGCTCGTCGTCGTGATCTCGGACTTCCGCGACCAGCAGGCCTGGGAGCGGCCGCTCGGGTCCCTGCGCGTCCGCCACTCCGTGCTGGCCGTTGAGATCGCCGACCCGCGCGAGTCCGAGCTTCCCTCGGTGGGGCACCTGACGCTCGTCGATCCCGAGTCCGGGGCGCACATCCAGGTCAACACCTCGCGTCGGCGCATCCGCGAGCGCTTCGCGCAGCTCGAGCATCAGCGGCGCCAGACGGTGGCCAAGGAGCTGCGCCGGCTGCGCGTCCACCACACCACTCTGTCGACCGATCAGGACTGGCTCGTGGAGCTGGGCCGCCAGCTGCGATGAGCTTCGGCGCGCCCCTGTGGCTGCTGGCCCTCGCCCTCGTTCCCGCCGCGATCGCCGCCGCGATCCGCGCTCGCCGGCGAGCCAACCGCTACGCGATCCGTTTTCCGGCGATGTCGACGCTGCGCGCAGCTGTTGCCGCCGAGCCATCGCGCAGCCGCCATCTCCCGGCCGCACTGGCGGTGGCGGCCATCGGGCTGCTGGCGATCGCCCTCGCGCGCCCGCACGTCACCTATCGAGCGGCCACGAACTCGGCATCGCTGATGCTCATCACCGATCACTCGGGCTCGATGGCGGCCACCGACGTGCAGCCGACCCGGTTGGCCGCCGCGGACTCGGCCGCGAACACGTTCATCGACCAGCTCCCCAGCACCGTCCGGGTGGGCGCGATCGGCTTCGGAAGCTCGCCGGACGCCGTGCAGGGACCGGCGGCCAACCACGCTGCGGCGCGCGCCCTGATCGACGCGCAGTCCGCCAACGGCGGGACGGATACAGGCGACGCGCTGAGTCTCGCCCTGCAGCTACTGCATGGTTCAAACCCCAAGCACGCACCGGCGGCGATCGTGCTGCTCTCCGACGGCGCCGCCAACGCCGGGCCCAGCCCAGTCGCCGTGGCCCGGCAGGCGGCCCAGGATCACATCCCCATCTACACCGTCGCGCTCGGCACGCCCAACGGCGTGATCCAGAGCCCCAACCCATACGAACCGTCGGTGTCGGTCCCGCCTGATCCGCAGCTGATGGCGCAGATCGCGCAGGTCTCAGGCGCTCGTGCCTTCAACGCGCAGAGCGC
>DATAUL010000376.1:0-6736 GCA_036268255.1 Solirubrobacteraceae bacterium
CCCGGCGGGGGCGGGCGCGAGAACGCGCTGGAGTACTCAGCGCTCGGCAGCGAGAACCGCGCGGCCGAGGAGCTCGAGGAGCGGCGCCTGTTCTACGTCGCCATGACCCGCGCGCGGGAGCGGCTGGTCCTCAGCGGCGCCGCCCGGTTCGAGGTCTGGCAGACCGGCAGCGGACGGACCGCCGGCCCGATCTCGTGGATCGCGCCGGCGTTCGTGCCCGACCTGGCCGCGGTGGTGCAGGAGGGGGGAGGGGACGTTGAGGTCGACGGCACGCACGTGGTGGTGCGCGTCGAGCGTCCCGAGGACATCGTCGAGACCGAGCCGGCTGTCAGCCCGGCCGCGCCCCCCGCCGCGCCGTCATCGAGCGGCGCGCCGCAGGCCGACGCGCCAGCCCCGCTGCCGCCGTCGCTCGCGCCGCCGGTGGCCACCCTCAGCTACTCGTCGCTGGGCGAGTTCGCCCGCTGCGGCTATCGCTTCTACGCCGAGCGTGTGCTCGGCCTGCCCTCCGGACCCGCGGCGCGGGGCGCGGGCGAGCCCCGGCCGGGAATGCGCAGCGCCGCCGACCGCGGGGTGCTGGCCCATGCCCTGCTCGAGCGCCTGGACTTCCGCCGGCCGGTCGTGCCGCCGGCGGACGCGATCGTGTCGGCCGCCGCCCGCGCCGGCCTGTTGCCGCCGCCGGGGCCCGAGGAGTGCGACGAGCTGATCGCCCTCGTGCGCCGCTTCGCCGCCACCGAGCTGTGCGCGCGCCTGGGCCGCGCCACCGAGGCACGGCGCGAGGAGCGCTTCGCGTTCGGGCTCGAGGCTGCGCCGCCACACCCGCTGATCGTCGGCGCACTCGATGTGGTGGCACGTGAATCGCACCCGCCCGGCACGCTGATCGTCGACTACAAGTCAGACCGGCTCGGGGACGCCGAGCCGGCCGACGTCGTGGCCGATGCCTACGGCACCCAGCGGCTCGTCTATGCGCTGGCCGCCCTGCACGGCGGGGCCTCCCAGGTGGACGTCGCCCACTGCTTCCTCGAGCGTCCCGAGGCCCCCGTCATCGCCAGCTTCTCCAGCGCGCAGACCGACGCGCTGGAGGCGCAGTTGCTCGCGCTCAGCGCCGGCGTGGTGGAGCGTCGCTTCGAGGTGACGCCCGAGCCGTGCCGGGCGGTGTGTGCCGGCTGCCCCGCCGAGGGCGGGTTGTGCTCGTGGCCGCTGGCGCAGACGCGACGCGAGTCCGCCGACACACTGTTCTAATTCTCGGCCCGCGGCGTCTTGAACTCGACGTCGACCTGCTGCTCCTCGGAGCGTTCCTCGACCTTGGCCAGGGCCCGCAGCGTCCGCTGGTCGGCGGGAGCCTCGGGCGGCCCGAAGAAGCTGCGCGGCCACAGCCGCCGGCTGACGACGGCGTTGATCTGGGCGCAGTACAGGAACACCTGGGCGCCGAGGCGCAGCCAGATCAGCAGCGGGATCACGACCGCGAACACGCCGTAGCTCCCGCCCGAAGCGTGCTTGAGGTACAGCCCGCCGACCGACTGCAGGATCGTCCACAGCACCGCGGCCACGACCGACCCCCACTTGAGATCGCCGCTGGGGATCTCGGGGATGGTCATCAGGCGATAGGCGGCAAAGAACAGGCCGAAGTTGACCATCAGGGACAGCAGGTAGCCGGCGAGCTTGGCCAGGGGGCCGCCGAAGCCGGCGCTGACCGCCCCCGACGCGACCGTCGAGACGATGAACAGGACGCCCAGGAAGGCGAGCAGACCCAGCCCGCGGAGGCGTGACTTGATGAAGTTCGGACGGTTCTTGAACGGCACCGCCCACACCGTGTCGAGCGCCGACTGGGCGGCGTTGGTAACGCCCAGGCCGGCGTAGAGCGCCGCCAGGACGCCGAAGATGAGCGCCCCGACGGAACCCGAGATGGAGTTCAGTGGCAGCGACGTGCCGACCGCCGGGAACTGGCTCGTCACCGAGTGCTCGACCGAGTGGCGCGTGGCCGGATCACCGGCCAGCACGTAGCCGAGGATCGTGGCGAACACCAGCAGCAGCGGGAACAGCGAGAAGAAGCCAAACCAGGCCATCAGCGCCGCCAGGTTGCCGCCCTGGTCGTCGCTGGACTTCTTGATGACCGCCATCGGCACGGCCAGCCACCGGTGAGACTGCTGGTAGGCGTCAAAGCGGCGGGTCAGGCGCTGGAAGTCCATGTTCGGCGGTGCTACCCCCGGCGACGGCGATCACACCGCGGCGCGCCGACCTCAGGCAGGCACGGCCAGCGGCGCCACGGCCGGGCGGCGCACGGGCGTGCGCTCGGTCAGCACCACGGTGGCGCCGCCCCGCGGGCTGAACGTGATCCCCCGCCGGCGCGTGGTCTCGGCCGTCGGCCGGGCAGCGCCCAGCGCGAAGCGACCGACGACCGCTCGCAGCACGATCCTCATCTCCTGCAGAGCGAAGCTCGCGCCCAGGCAGCGCCGCCGCCCGCCGCCGAACGGGATCCACGTGTACGAGCCGGGTGAGGCATTGAGGAACCGCTCGGGCCGGAACGCCGAGGGCTCCGGGTAGATCGCCGGGTCGTGATGGACCAGATACGCGCTGGCCATCAGGACGACGCCCGGCGGGTACTCGACGCCGCCGATCCGCACCGGCTGCTTGACCAGTCGCGGCTCGGCGTTGGGCAGCACCGGGCGCAGCCGCAGGATCTCGGTGATCGTCGCGTCGAGATAGGCGCTCTCGCCCCCGTCAAGCTCCTCGACCAAGCGGGCGACCACCGCCGGCTCGCGGGCCAGGCGCTCGAGCGCCCACGCCAGCTGGGAGGCGGTCGTCTCATGCCCGGCAACCAGCGCGGTCATCAACTCGTCGCGCAGCTCCTGGCGAGACATCGGTGAGCCGTCCTCGTGGCGGGCGCCGATCAGCATCGCCAGCACGTCGTCGCGCTCCGCCGCACCGCCCGCGGCCGCGCCGGCCTCGGCGCACCGCTCCTCGATCAGGGTGAAGAGCAGCTCGTCGGTCCTGGCGATCGCCGCCCGGAAGGCCCGCATCGTCGGCGTCCAGCGCAGCGCGCGCTGCATCACCGGCAGCACCGACAGCGGGCTCTCGCTGAACGACAGCACCTCGCACAAACCGTCGCGCAGCGCGTCCAGCCGCGGCCCGCGCTCCAGGCCGAACACCGCCTGCAGGATGATCTCCAGGGTCAGGCTCTGCAATCGCGGGTGAAGCGCCAGGGGCTCGCCCACGGGCCAGGCGTCGAGCTCGTGCTCGGTCAGCTCGGTCATCACGCCGACCAGCCGTTGCATCCGCTCACCGTGGAAGGCGGGCAGAAGCAGCCGGCGCTGGGCGAGATGCGCGCCCTCGTCGAGCAGGATCACCGAGTTGCGCCCGATGATCGGCTCAAGCACCCACGCCCCCTCGCCGGGGTGAAGGACCTCGGGCGGGGCGGCGAACACCTCCTTGATGTCGGCCGGGTCCGAGAGCATCACGAACGGGGGCTGGAACGGGAGCCGCACGGTGACGCGCGACCCGTAGCGGCGCAGGCGCTCGAGGGTCGCGGTCGGCCGCGTCCACGTGCCGAGCAGCTGCAACCACGGTGGGGCGCTCGGACCGGGAGGAAGCGCGGATCTGTCTGGGCGGGTCATCAGAGCTTCGCGTCCGGCCCCCACGCGAACGCCGCGCAGGCCAGATACCTCGGTCGTCTCATTGTCGTCTCCCGTTCCGGCGGGGGCGGGTCATCTCGACGGTTTCGAGCGAGTCCGCGAGCGAAGATGTGGTTCGGGAAACGGGGAGGGGACCGAAGCCCGACAGGATGTGTCCACGATGCGCTTGAGGGCAGTATCGCGCTGGTCACCCCGGCGTGCAGGAATTCCGGCCAGATCCCTTCGCGTGGCCACCTGCGCGGGCTGCTCAAGCAGGCCCGTGTGTCGAGTTCGGTCCAGCTGGTCAACGTGCCTGACACCGCCGCCGCCGAACGGGAGCGGCTTCTGGGCTCGCCGACGCTCCGCATCGACGGACGTGACGTCGAGCGCACGAGCGGTCGAACTGACCGGGTTGCGGCAGCTCGCTGATGTCCGGTTCCGGGTCAGACGCTGCGCATCTTGATGCGGGAGATCAGCCCGCGGTTCGTGAGCCGATCGGCCAGCTCGGGAGACTGTTGGAGGATCATCCGCGTCACCTGATCGCCGACCTGTTCTGGCGTGGCGCCACAATCGGTGAGCAGCCCGCCGGCGGGGCTGTGTAGCTTGCGGGACACCGCGGCGAGGAGCACGTGCTCGGTCCGCGGGCAGCTGTGGCCCAGCGGCTTTGCGATCGCTCTGGCTTGCTCGAGCATCCGTTTGGTTTGCGGCGCGACGCCGAGCGACCCTGCAGGACGCGGCGGCAAGCTGCCAAGCCGCTTCGTGAGCTGCGCCCTGACCGCCGTGTCGGTGATGCTGAGCTTTGTGAGGGCTTGGGCGGCGAGCTCTTCGGGCTGCGCGAGCAGCCCGAGCACGATGTGCTCGGGCCGGATGTAGTGGTGTCCGAACGCGCGCGCTTCGTCGCCCGCGGCGCTGAGCGTGACCGCGACCGGGCCGGTGAGTCCGAACGGTGGATCGCCGGATGCTGGATCGGCGAGGGCAGCGAACCGCTGCTGGGCGGCCTGTTTGCTGGTGCCGAGCGAGCAGCCGATTTCCGTCCAACTCGATCCGGTGGAGCGTGCCGCGTCGACGAACTGATCGAGAAGCTCGTCACCGCGGGCGCGGAGCTGGCCGGCCAGCGCCCGCGCGGCGCTCAGCCGCTCGAGCGGGGTTCCTGCCGGAATCTCCGCCGCGAGCTGATCGATCCCCGGAACTGACGACATGCCGTCAAGGATAACTTGACGACCCACGGCGTCAAGATCATGTTGACGATACGGACGAGGGGTCCAGTGAGGCGTCAGGCGGCGCGCCGGCGTGCAGCGCGTCACGTGCCTCGGGTTCGGTTGCGTAGCCGGTCAGGTGCGTGATTTGGCGGTCGTGGACCTCGGCGACGAGGAACCGTTCCGGCAGGCCGGTCTCGTCGTCACCGACACGGTGTACGTGCGCGATCACACGGTCGCCTTCCTCGAGGAACGCGCTGACTGACACCTTGCTGTTGGCGAGCAGGCCGATCCGCATTCGTTCGAGCGCTTGGTCGCGGCCACGGCACCTCGGGATTCCGCCGTGCTCGTCGGGGAGCCCTTGCCAGTCCAGGTCGTCGGCGAGGAGCGATCCGAGCTCCTCGAACCGCCCCTCGGCGACGGCTGTGAACGCGGCCGTCACGGTCCGCATCGCAGCACCCGGCCCCGTCGCCGGGACGGCGCGCGCCTCGGTCGACGGCGCGGGCCGGTTGGGTTGCTCGAGTGCTCCGAGCAGCTGTTGCGCTTCGCGTTGCTCGTGGTGCTCAGCCCAGCCGGCGGGGGTGGCGTCGTAGCCAGTGTCATGGATGTTCGGGTCCGCGCCGTGTTCGAGCAGGAGGCGGATCACGGGTAGGTTGCCGTGCATCGCGGCCTCGTGCAGCGGCGCGGTCCGGTCCCGCGCATTGACGTCGAACCCCAGCTCGATGAGCAGCGCGACCGGGTCATAACGGTTCTGCTCGGCCGCGCGGACCAGCTGCTCGGGCCGCCGTTCGATCGCCCGCTCGCGCAGGCCCGGGTCGTTCGCGAGCAGCCGCTCCACGCCGGCGGGGTCGCCGGACATCGCGATCGCGATCAACTCGTCGACCTGATCGTGGTCCCAGGACGCGCCCGCGTCGAGGAGCAGGGTCACGATGTCCATGTGTCCATTCAGTGCCGCCTCTTGGACTGGCGAGCGTCCCCGATAGATCGGGTGCTTTGTCTCGCGGCCTTCGGGATCGACCCCACGGGCAAGGAGCCTGCGGACCCGGTCGGTGAGCCCGTGGCTGGCGGCGGCGATCAGCAGGTCCTCGAGCATCTTCTTTGGTGAGTCTTGGCGCTCACCGAGCAGCCGCCGCCACCGGCCGCCGTCGCCGCGGCCGAGCCCGAACTCGAACAGCAGCCCGAGCCAGTCCTCTCCCGGGTGTGGGCCCCAGCCCTGGTTGTAGAGCGCCTGGCCGTCGTTCGCGTCAGCACCCGCCTGCAACAGCAGCCGCGCCAGCGCGAGCTCCTCCTCGTGCTTCGGGATCGTCCCACCGCCACCCAGGGCGCCGGTGAGTGCCGTGAACGGCGGGATCAGTCCCTCCCACAAGTAGCCGGCGTTCGGATCCGCGCCGTGCTCCAACAGCAGCCGCGCGACCGCGACCCCTGAGCGACCCGCCGCGAGCGGCACCCGCGAGTAGGTCAGATAGAGCAGCGGCTCCCACCCGTGCGGACCGCCCAGCAGCGATGCCTGGGACGGGTCGCGGTCAAGCAGTTCGTGCGCGCCGTCAACCTCGCCGGTCGCGGCGATCGTGTGGATGCTCGCGCCCGCGAGCCAGTCGTGTTGCGCGAGCAGTGCTTGCGCGCGGCGGAACCGGTCGGGGTCATCGTCGCCGTAGTTCAGGCACGCCAGCCTCAGGAACTCGTCGATCACTGCCTGGTCGTCCGTCAGTGACTCGCCGACGGGCTGCTCGTGAGGGGAGCGGGCGTAACGCGCGACCAGCTGCAGATGCGCCTTCAGCTTCGCCCAGCTCGGAAAGCCGAACCGACGCGCGACGACCAGCAGGGCGTCGGCGCGGGTGAACCCGGCCAGGTCTGGAGAGCCCGGCAGCGCGGTAGCCAGGCGGGGGTGGAACTCGTTGACGACCTCGGCGGCGCCGGCATCGCCGGCGCGGA
>DATAUL010000377.1:0-9937 GCA_036268255.1 Solirubrobacteraceae bacterium
GATGTCAAGCGACAGCGCGCCGGTGGGGATCGCGTCGCAGTTCACGCGCGCGCCGGGGTCGCCCATGCGCATCACGGTCCCCTTGCCGAACTGCCGCTCGATCTGGGTCAGGGCACCCTGGAGGGCGGCCTGACGCTTGGCATCGGCCTTGGGGTCAGACGCGCCGACGGTTGCGCCTTTCTGATTCTCGCTCATGCTCCTGGGGCTCCTTGTGTCTCTGCGCGTTTGAACCCGTCACGGTAGGACTGGGCGCGGACGGAAAAACCACGCTAGAGCCGCGCCTGTCACGGAACAAGACGCATTGGTGACGGGGCACCGACAGATGCGTGACGATTGTGAACGCGAGGCCGGCGGCCTCGAGCTCGCCGAGACCGACACGTACATCGCCGAGGTGGGCGATCCGGAGAGGCACCGAGGAGATCATCTACCTCGCCCTCCCCGGCGGCGATCAGTACCTCGGTCTGCGGCCGGCCGACGGCGGCGAGCATCGCTACTACGAGGTGGGGGTCGAGCACCTGGCCCCGACGGTTTTCGCATCGAAATCGCCTGCGGACCGCCCGAGGAGACGAGCGCGTAGGCGCCTCGCGATCGCTCGACAGGCATCCGGGCGTTCCCGTCGAACACACGAGCTGGTTACATAACGCGTTGCCGCCGGGCCACCGGAGGGATTTCTTCGGGCCCGCGTGACGCGCCGCCGCCGCTGGCAGAATCGCTGGCCGCGACGACCAGACAGATCAAACGACCCCCAGGGAGACCGTGTCGACGCTCACCGAAAACCTCAAGAACGAGTACACGAAGCGAATCCTGTACGTCACTGGGGTCCGCCGTCCTTCGCTGACGCAGCGTCAGACCCCGCATTACCGCATGCCCAAGCTCGAGGCCAACGGCGGGTACCTGCGGTTGAAGGCGTACGACGGGCCTGAGATCCCGCCCGAGGAGTACGAGAACCTCACGTACACCACGTACTCGAGCGATGACGCCACCACCTTCGCGCCGATCACCTCCTGCACCGGCGAGCTGGAGCTGAAGGGCTTCGAGTCCTACGGCAAGCCGGATCTCGACGGCGTCTGGACCGAGAACGCCCAGAAGTGCCCGTCGATCGTCAAGTACGTCGAATCGATCGGCGCCCGGTTCGGCCGTGTCCAGCTGCTGAAGATGAAGCCCAACACCATGCGCGAGTGCCGGTGGGGCCTGCATCTCGACAACAACAACGCGGCCAACAACCCTGACGAGAACGGCTGGGTCGTGCGCCTGTGGCTCGAGTTGACCAACGACGACTCGAGCGCTCTCGTCGTCCGCCGCAGTCAGTTTGACAAGACCACCGAGCACAGGATTGGGCTGCCCCGCTACCAGCAGGCGGTCGTCGACTCGGAGTTTCTCTATCACGGCGGCTATCACCACGGCCCCGGGATCCGCTACGCGCTGATCACCAGCTGCGAGAGCGGTCCCGCGCTCGAGCAGTGGATCGAGTCCCAGACTCCGTAGCAACCTGAAGGTTGCGTGGGCGATTGGCGCCGCCGGGCGGCGCTGATCGCCCCCATCTCGCCGATCGCCCCCGCCCCGTCCTGCCCGTCCCGCCCGGGCCCTCGCCATCGCCTGCGGGCCCAGGGCGCCCAGCAGCCCCGGGGGGTCAGGCCAGGTCCCGCCGGAGCAGCCCGACGGTCGCCAGCGGCTCGTAGCGCGCCCCGGAGGCCCCCGTGTGCGAGCGATACAGCGACACTGACGGCGCGATCACCGGCACCGTCGGCGGCGCCGGGTGCTCAGGCGGGTGCCGGAGGCCGCTTCGGCCGATCCGGGCCACCGTCACGTGGGCGAGGAAGCTGCGGCGCTCGGGCTCATACCAGCCGCCCACCGACAGTGCGGTGGCCACGTCGGCCTGCAGGGCGGCCAGTTCGCCCCCGTCGTCCACGAGCTCCACAGCGGCGGCCCGCGGGCGCCGGGGCGGCAGCCAGGTCCCCGCGCCCGAGGTCACGCTCGGTGCTACGCGTGAGCCGACGGCGCGGCGCATCGCGTCCGCGATCGCCCCGGCCTCCTCCGCCGGCTGTCCGCCGAGGAAGCACAGCGTGACGTGCATCGCTTCCGGGCGCTGCAGGCGCACCCCGGGGATATCGGTCAGCGCCCGCGCTCCCCAGGCGAGCAGGTGCCCGCGCACCTCGGAGGGCAGGTCCAGCGCGACGAACAACCTGAAGGTCGGTGGTGACGAGACGGTCAAGCCCGCCGTGCCGCAGCCTCGCCCCCACCCGTCCGCGTGCGCGCCTCGCCTGACTCGCCGAGCAGGGTCCGCCGCAGCATGTGCATGGAGACGGTCACCGACCGGTCGCGGATGTCCGCTCGCGTGCCCGGCAGCACCATGCGCCGGGTGAGCCGGCGCCCGCCACCGTCGCCGTCGGCCCACACCGAGATGAACACGAGACCGACGGGCTTGTCCTCGGTCCCTCCCCCGGGTCCGGCGATCCCGGTGATCCCCACCCCGAGGTCGGCCCGAAAGCGGGCAGCCACGCCCTCGGCGAGGGCCTCCGCGACTTCGGCGGATACCGCGCCGAAGCGCTCGATCAGCCCCGGGTCGACGCCCGCCAGATCGATCTTCGCCTGGTTGGAGTAGACGACCGCGCCGCCGAGGAAGTACGCCGAGGCTCCGGCGCGGTCGGTGAGCCGGGCGGCCAGCAGGCCGCCGGTGCACGATTCGGCCGTCGCCAGCCGATGGCCGTCGAGCAGCTCGGCCAGCTGGTCGTCGATCGTCGAGCCGTCGAGCGAGAACAGCGCGTCGGCATGGCGTGCGCGGATGAAGGCCAGCAGACGGTCATACGCCCCCTGGGCGTCGGGTTCAAAGCGGGTGGCGATCTCGATCTCGCCGCGGCGCAGGCAGGTGGTGATTTCCAGCTCGGGCTCGAGCTGCAGGCCCTCCTCCTCGGCGTCGCGCAGGGTGTTCGCGATTTCCGACTCGGGTATCCCGAACAGGCGCACGATCTCCCGGCGGTACTCCGTCGCTCCGGCAATCGCCGCCTGGAAGGCATCGGTCTGCACGGCCGTCGCCCACATCGCCTGCAGCTCGCGGGGCGGGCCCGGCAGGACGACCACGGTCGGCCCGGCCGACGGACCGTCAAGCGGCGGCACGACGAGCCCCGGCGCCGTGCCTTCAGGCTCGAGTACGGTGGCGCCCTGTGGGATGACCGCCTGCTTGCGGTTGCCACGCCGGACCGCATCTTCGGAGAGGTGTGGCCAGCGGGTCATCATCGGGCGCAGGATCTCGGCGATGCGCTCCTCGAGCGCCGAGTCGAGCAGCATCTCGCGCCCGCTGAAGCGGCCGACGACATCCGCGGTCATGTCGTCGGCGGTCGGCCCAAGGCCGCCACTGGTGATGATCACCGCCATCCCGGCGTCGGCCATGAAGCGCAGGGCGGTCAGCAGGTCCTCGGGACGGTCGCCGACGATCTGGATCATGGCCGCGTCGACCCCGATCTCGCGGAGGCGCTCGCTCAGCCACGGGCCGTTGCGGTCCGAGATGATGCCGGTCAGGACCTCGGTTCCGGTCACGAGGATCCCGGCCCGCGGCAGACGGTCGGCGCTCATGCGCACTTGGGCTGCTGGGCGGGGGACAGCGCGCTGTGTCCGCCCGGAACCAGCCGGTAGCCAATCGAACCGGCGGAGGCCGGCACCGGGACCGAGACCCCGTTGACCGTCATCTTGACGTTGTTGTTACCCAGCGTGAGGAGCAGCTTGCTCGCCGACTTGGTCGGGATCGTCTGCCCGGTGTTGAAGATCAGGCCGGGAATCAGCTTCTTGCCGGTGCTGTCGACCAGGCACACGTAGACCTGGCCCGTCGGCTGAAGCTGCAGCTTGACCGTGGTGGGAACGGCCTTGTGGACGCGGCGCTTACGGGGCCGATGGCGGGCGCGGTGGGTCGTCGTGGTGCCCGCCTGCGTGGTCGATGGGGATTTTGGGCCCGGGCTGTTCTGGCCGACGAAGAACAGCACGACCACGACGACGACCAGCACGGCGGCGATCACCAGCCACGGTGGGATCCCCCGCCGGCGCGGCGTCCGGTCGCGATCGCGGCCCAGCGGCGCGATCGGCCGCAGCTCGTGGTCGTCGAGGCGCTCGTAGCGGCGCCGGAAGTCGTCGATCAGCTGGCGGGTGTCGAGTCCCAGGTACTCGCCGTAGGTGCGCAGGAAGCTCTTGACGTAGACCTCGCCCGGAAGCAGGTCCCATTCCTCGTTCTCCATCGCGCGCAGGTACTTGGCGCGGATCTTGGTGCGCGTCTCGACCTCGTTGATGTCGATCTTGGCGCGCATCCGCGCCTCCCGCAGCCGGGAGCCGATTTCGTCAGCCATCGACAGACAAGGCTATCGTCGCCGGCGCTGCGGAAAAGCCCCGCAAACGCACGGGCCGCCCTAGAGGTCGTCGTCGGCCGCGTCGGGACCGTCGAGCGGCTCCGGCACGTCCGGTACGCGCGCCGCGGAGCCATCCGCTTCGGCGAGGTGGGACAGGATCCGAGGCACGTCGGCCTCGGTGATCAGGACCTGGCGAGGCTTCGATCCCTCGTAGCCGGAGATGATCCCGCGCCGCTCGAGCATGTCGATCAGCCGCCCTGCCCGCGTGTAGCCGAGACGCAGGCGGCGCTGCAGCATCGAGGTCGACGCCGTCCCCATCTGTGCCACCAGTGAGATCGCCTCCTCGAGCAGCGGGTCCTCGTTGGCGTCGAGCGAGTCCTCGTCAGAGGACGCGGCGTCATCCTCGGAGGCGACCTCCTCCAGCAGCTCCTCCTTGAACTCTGGTTCGCCCTGCCGGCGCCATGCGTCGGTCAGCTCAAGGATCTGATCCTCGTCGATGAACGCCCCCTGGATGCGCTGGAGCTTGGAGGAGCCGACCGGCGAGAACAGCATGTCGCCCTGGCCGAGCAGCGCCTCGGCCCCGTTCTGGTCCAGGATGACGCGCGAGTCGGTCTGGCTGGAGACGGCGAAGGCGATCCGCGAGGGGACATTGGCCTTGATCATGCCGGTGATGACGTCGACGCGGGGGGACTGGGTGGCGAGCACGAGGTGGATGCCGACGGCCCGGGCCTTCTGGGCCAAGCGGATGATCGAGTCCTCGACGTCGGCGGGCGCGACCATCATCAGGTCGGCGAGCTCGTCGATCACGCAGAGGATATAGGGCAGCGGCGGCTCACCGCGCTTCTCGCGCGCCCGGTTGAGCTCCGGCAGCGAGCGTGTCCGGGCCAGCGACATGATCGAGTAGCGCTGCTCCATCTCCTTGACGAGGTTCTGCAAGGCGTTGGCGGCCTTGCGCGGGCTGGTGATGACCGGCGTGAGCAGGTGCGGGATCGCGTCGTAGTGGTTGAGCTCCACCTGCTTGGGATCGACCAGCACGAGGCGCACCTCATGCGGGGTGGCGCGCAGCAGGATGCTCGAGAGCATCGCGTTGACGCACGCCGACTTGCCGGCGCCGGTGGTCCCGGCCACGAGCAGGTGGGGCATCTTGGCCAGGTCGGCGCCGATCGCGTGGCCGGCGATGTCCTTGCCCAGCCAGACGGTGAGCGGCGACCAGTCGGGCGGCGGGGCCTGGAACACGTCGCCGAGATGCACGATGCGCCGGCGGGCGTTGGGGACCTCGACGCCCACCGCCTGCTTGCCCGGGATCGGCGCCAGGATGCGGATGTCGGTCGCGGCGAGCGCGTAGGCGAGGTCGTCCTTGAGCTGGGCGATCTTGGCCACCTTGATGCCCGGTGCGAGGCGGATCTCGTACCGGGTGATGTGTGGACCGGTCACCCGGCCGATCACCTGGGCGTCGATCCCGAAGTGCCCCAGCGTCTCGAGCAGCGTGCGGGCCACCTGCTCCTGCCCAGCGGTGTCGGGACGGGACTCCTCCCCGGTGGAGCGCGTCAGCGGGCGCGCGCTCGGCACACGCCACTCGAAGTCGGGGTCGTCGGTGATCGACGACCGGTAACGCCCCTGCGGCGTCAGGTCCTCAGGATCCACCTCGGGCCGGCGTTGCGGCTCGGGTTCGGGGATCTCAGGCAGCGGCTCCGGTTCCGGCTCGGGTCCGAGCTCGATGTGCAGCGGCTTTTCGTCCTCCACGGGCACCGGCCCGCTGATCGGTGGGGCCTCGACGTGCGTCGAGCGGATGATCAACTCATCGGTGTCAGCCTCGGGCACCATCAGCGCCTCGGCATCATCGAGCCCGAACGGCTGCGCCGTGGCCGAGCGGCCCGCCGCCGTCGCCGGCCGCCGTGCCAGGGTCGCCGCCAGATCCTCGCCGCCGCGTCGCAGGGCGGTGGCGGTCCCGAGCACCCCGGTTCCGGTGGCGCGCACCACCCCGGCGAAGCCCGCGCCGGTGACGAGGATGACTCCGGCAATCAGCAGGAAGATCGCCAGGATGTCGGCGCCGAGGGTGGAGAACAGATGCGAGGCGACCCACAGCTCCCCCTGCCCGACGACGCCGCCGCGGTTCTCGAAGCTGCTCGCCCGCCAGAACGCGTGTCCATGGGCGGCTCCGGGTCCAAGGCCCACCGTGCCCGCGGCCAGCGCCAGGGTCAAGGCCGCCATCAGGCACACCAGACCGGCCCGCAGCGGCCGTGCGGGCGGCCGCAGCTCGCGGGCGAGGATCAGCCCACCGGCGGCCACGAGGCCGGCCGGGACGGCGTAGCCGAGCGCGCCGAACACGTAGCGGATACCCCGGACGGCGCCGTCGCCGAGCGCTCCCCCGGCCCAGTGCAGGTAGGCGACGCCGCCGAGGAAGATCCCGGCTGCGATCAGCGCCAGCGCCAGGATGTCGACGTGATGGGACTCCAGGACCAGCGAGGGCAGCGAGGGACGGCTCGCCAAGGGCGAGCGGCGGGCCCGGGAGCGCGGCGCCGCGCGGCTCGCCGTGGGCTTGCGCTTGGCGGCTGGTTGGGACCGGGGTTTGGGCTTGGGGCGGGTCTTCGAACGGGCGGCCATGTCCGAACCGATGGCTTCGACGGGCGCGTATGCACTCCTCCCATCGCAAGAAGCCGATCAACGCTCGCTAAAGACTCACGCGACCGCCGACCCCGGCCCCTACCATCCCGCCCGTGACCGAGTTCGAACGTCCCCCCCGGGTTCTCGTGATCGAGGATGACGACGCAATCGCGCAGGTGCTGCAGCGTTCGCTGCGGATGGAGGGCTACGAGGTGCGCGTCGCCGACGATGGCCCGGCGGCCCTCGACGCCGCTCACGGCTTTCTCCCGGACCTCGTGATCCTCGATCTGGGACTGCCCGGCATGGACGGGATCGAGGTCGCCAAGCGCCTGCGCCAGTCCGATGACGACGTGCCGATCCTCGTCCTGACCGCCCGTGACGCGATCGAGTCACGCGTCGAGGGCCTGGACTCGGGAGCCGACGACTACCTGGTCAAGCCCTTCGAGCGCCAGGAGCTGCTGGCCCGCCTGCGGGCACTCCTGCGCCGGCGCCCGCCCCGCGGCCAGGCTCATCTGAGCGTCGGCGACCTCAAACTCAACCCCGACACCCACGAGGTCATGCGGGGCGACCGCCCCGTCGACCTGACCCAGCGGGAGTTCGAACTGCTGGAGTACCTGATGCGCAACGAGCGGATCGTGATCTCGCGCCAGCGGCTGCTGGACGAGGTCTGGGGCTACGACCCGTTCAGCATGACCAACACGATCGAAGTCTTCGTATCCAACCTCAGACGCAAACTGGAAGCTGATGGCGAGCCTCGACTCCTTCATACGATCCGCGGCGCAGGCTACGTACTCCGCGTATAGGTCGGTCCCGATCCGCTGGCGCCTGGCCGGCGGCTCGGCGGCGCTGACGCTCGTGATCCTGGCCAGCTTCGCCGGCATCGTCGGCGTTCTCACCAACCGCCAGGTGCGCACCCAGTTCAACGACCAGGAGAGCTCGGCGGTCTCGCGCCTCACGGCCGAGCTCAACGGCAAGCTCACCATGAAGGGGACGGCGCTGCAGTGCAATCCCGGAACCCTGGAGGAGTACGCGACCGCCGAGCACGCGAAGATCCGCCTCTTCGACTCCTCCGATGGCCAGCTGCTGTGCTCGGCGCCGGCCTTCTCCCCCGGCTTCAAGCTCGCTCCGGACCGCGCCACGGGCACATCCACCCAGGACGGCTACCGCGTCGAGGTGCGCCAGCTGACGGTCAAGCCGATCGGCACCGTCAAGCTGGTCTACGCCCTCCCGCTGTCCGATGTCGACCACACGCTCGCTCGCGTCCGCGTGTTCCTGCTGCTGGGCGTCGTGGGCGGGGCGATCCTCGCCCTGCTGGCCGGTCTGTTCGTCTCCGAGCGCGCGATGCGTCCGATCGTCGAGCTGACCGATGCCGCGCGGGAGATCGAGCGCACCCGGGATGCCAGCCAGCGACTCCCCGATCCCGAGGCCGAGGACGAGATCGCCGAGCTGGCCCGGACACTGGAGAACATGCTGGGAGCGCTGGACTCGGCGCGGTCGGACACTCAGTCGATGCTCGACCGCCAGCGGGAATTCGTCGCCGACGCATCCCATGAGCTGCGCACGCCGCTGACGAGCGTGCTCGCCAACCTCGAGCTGCTCACCGAGGAGCTGTCCGGCGAGCAGGCCGAGACCGCCGAGGCCGCGCTGCGCTCCACACGGCGGATGCGCCGGCTGGTCGGCGACCTCCTGCTCCTGGCCCGCGCCGACGCCCGTCGCGTCCAGCCTCGACGCCAGACCGACCTCGCCAGGGTGCTGATCGAGGCCGCCTCGGAACTGGGGCCGATGGCCGAGCATCATGAGCTCTCGATCCACGCCCAGCCGGCGATCGTCGAGGGGGTGGGCGATGAGCTCCATCGCCTCGTGCTCAACCTGCTCGAGAATGCGGTCCGCCACACCCCGCCGGGGACCGCGGTGCGGGCCGCCACCCGGGCGCAGGACGGCGACGCCGTCGTCACCGTCGAGGACGAGGGCCCCGGGATCCCGTCCGATCTCCGTCAGCGGGTGTTCGAGCGCTTCGTCCGCGGCGGCCGCGACGGCGGCCGAGGTTCGGGCCTGGGCCTGGCGATCGTACGCTCGGTCGCCCAGTCGCACGGCGGCACCGTCGTGCTCGACGAGCCCGAGTCCGGCCAGGGCACACGCTTCACGATCCGCATCCCCATCGACCTCCCCACCCCCATCGGCACGTCGAACGGCGCCGCGGAGGACGCCGGCGGCGACAGCGGTCAGACTTCGACGACCACCGGCAGGACCATCGGCCGCCGGCGCAACCGATCGTAGACGAACGCCGCCAGGTCGTCGTGCAGGGCCTGCTGGAGCAGGTCGATCTCCCGGATCTTCTCGGCGGCGGCCGCGGCCAGCGAGCGCTCGACCTCCTCGCGGATGTCGGTCACCACCTCGTCGGCCTGCTCGATGAACGGCACCCCGCGGAAGATCACCTCGGGAGGCACGACCGACTCACCCGTCTGCTCGGACACCGTCGCCACGACGATGAAGATCCCGTCGGCCGACAGCATCCGGCGATCGCGGAGCGCGACATCGGCGGGATCGCCGATGTCGACGCCGTCGACGAAGATCATCCCGGCCTGCTCGGGCTCGCCGAACCGGGCACCGGACGCGCTCAGCTGCAGCGGGAGGCCGTTCTCCGATTCGAAGACATCATCGGGATCGATTCCGACGGCATCGGCCAGCTGGGCGTGCAGGCGGATCCGTTTGTGGTCGCCGTGCACCGGCATCACGTAGCGGGGACGGACGAGGTTGAGCATCAGCTTGAGCTCTTCGACATATCCGTGTCCCGAGGCGTGGATCGGCGCCTCCCGCGGGGTGATCACGTCACAGCCGATGTGATACAGGCGGTCGACGGTCTCGTTGACGGCCCGCTCGTTGCCGGGGATCGGCGTCGCCGAGAAGACGACGGTGTCGCCCCGGCGCAGGGTGATCTGGCGATGGTCGTTGTAGGCCATCCGCCGCAGCGCCGACAGCGGCTCGCCCTGGGATCCGGTGGA
>DATAUL010000378.1:0-3545 GCA_036268255.1 Solirubrobacteraceae bacterium
CCTAGCAGACAGACCTGTCTGTTTGTAGAGATACTGCGCGACGGTCTCGAGCCGGATCAGTGATTCCATGTCGAGAAGCTCTGATCGGCTCCGCTCACCAGGCGAAGGGCCACGACAGGCGCGGCCCACGACACCAGGAGCAGAGGCACATCAGCGAGCTGCTGCGGGAGAGCGGGGAGTACGTCGACGTGCACGCGCTCACCGGCGCGCACCTAGGGCCCCGTCGAACGTACGTCAATGCTCGATAATCGGGCTTATGTAGACCAGACTCCGAAAATCGGGGCCAGGTACTGTGTCGTGGATGTTCTTCGCGGTTCGGCTCGAGCGCGGTGGCCCGTGGGACTGGTCACGTGATCTGCGCGAGCAGGACGGCTTTGACGACCACGCGCGGTACATGGACTCGCTCGTCGAGGACGGGTTCATCGTGCTCGGCGGTCCGCTCGATGGCGAACGCGAGATTCTGCACGCGATCTCCGCGCCATCGGAGCAAGCGGTCCGTGAGCGCCTCGCGCAGGACAACTGGGCCGAGAATGGGATGCTCACGATCAGGTCGATCAAGCCGTGGACGATCCTGCTCGACGGGCGCACCACCTAGCGCCGACAGCGGGCCAGGCGCCCCCCGGCCCCGCAGTCAAAATCAGTAGCCGTCGCCTCCCGCCGCGTGGCGCAAGCGCCGTTGGTGGCATTCGGGTTCCGGGTGAAATTCCGGCTGCAGGACCGGCTTGGTGCCGACACTACTCCTCCCGCGGACCAGGTGTGCGAATACGCTCAAAGTTTCTCCGCCTCGAGCAGCTCGCCGCGCGGCGCAAGCGCGCGCCCACCGCGATGCGCCCGGCAGGCCGATCCGGCGGCGAGTGGAATCCGACGGTAGGCTGCGGGCGCCTGGCGCCGACGCTCCCCGCTCGGAGGATGCGGCGACGCGGCGCCCCTCTCCCTCCGACCATCCATGAGCAACGGTCACCGTCTATCAGCCCGGCTTGCCGTGATCGTGGTCACCGCAGCGGTGGCGACGCTTGTCGCCGGCAGCGCGCTGGGAGCCGGCGGCGCGGGTCTGACCGGCGGCCCCGCGCCCGTCTCCGGCGGGGCGGCGATCAGTGGCGGCGGCCTCGCCCCGGTCCATCACGTCTCCGGCAGGCTGCCGTCCCCGCCGAGCAAGCAGGACCGGGGCCGCTGGCTGGGCCGGGTCACGATCACCGAGTACTGGCCGGCG
Organism: Solirubrobacteraceae bacterium; assembly: GCA_036268255.1. GTDB lineage: Bacteria > Actinomycetota > Thermoleophilia > Solirubrobacterales > Solirubrobacteraceae > Palsa-465. The sequence continues at coordinate 1,211 of DATAUL010000378.1, forward strand.
CCTGAGTCCTGGTTCCGCGGCCGGCTGGTCGCAGCCCCGGGACTGCCCGGTCTGCACCGGATCGACTGGCTGTACTCGGCCACCGGCATCTCCATGGAGGGCGACGGCGTCGGCCTCGACGGGCGCCCGTACCACATCGATTCGCTGGGCGACGGAGGCTGGGTGACGGCCAACGGGGCGACCACCTCGCCGGCCAAGGGTTGGTCGGCGGGCGCCCCGTACTGGCGAGCCGGAGGCTACTGGCGCAACCGGAGCGGAGCGGTGACCTTCCCACTGGCCGCGGGCGGCTGGTCTGACGGCGCCGGGCACCGGTACGTGCCGTTGCGCGACGTCACGTTCGCCGCCGGTGCCTCGCTGCCCCTGCGCTTCTACGGTTCGATCGCGGTCGATCCGCGGGTCATCCCGCTGGGCAGCCGCGTCTACGTTCCCGCCTATCACAGCGACGGACAGGGCGGTTGGTTCATCGCCCAGGACACGGGCGGAGCCATCACGGGCCATCACATCGACGTCTATCGCCCACCGCCGCCCAGCGCCGGCGACTCGGGCCAATACCTGACCGGCGAGCGCATCTTCGTGATCAAGCCACGCAAGTAGACTCACTGTCATGGCCAAGCAACGCGTTGTGCGGATGGAGCAGAAGAGCCAGCTCGCCGCCATGCAGCAGATGGAGAGCCGCTCCGACGCGGAGCTGGAATCCGAGACGAAGTACCGCGCGGCCGCTCAGGCGATCCTGGGTGCGCGCGCCGCACAGAAGCTCGACCCGGTGAAGACCAAAGCCCACTTCCAGCGGGCGATTGCCGCCGCGCCGCCGCAGGAGCGCCTTCCGCTGCGGCGCATGGCCGAGACAGCGATGGCGCAGGCCGAGCGGCGCGCCGGCGACTACAAACGGGCCAAGGAGCGCATCGGACAGCCGGCCAGCGGCCGCGAAGTGTTCATGCTCCGGCTGCTGGGCCTCGTCGCCCCGCCGAAGAGCGCCGGCGGCCTTGCCCGCGCGGGCGGGATCCTGATCGCGATCGCCCTGGTCATCGCCATCCTGCTCATCTGCTTCGGGATCGTCAACCTCGTGGCGCTGCCGTTCGGTGGCGTCTCGCTTGACCTCGGGATCTTCTACGGGTTCGTGCTGCTGCTCGTGGCGATCGTCGTGCTCGCCGTCGTCGGACGGCGGCGACAGCGACGTGCCCAGGCCGAGCAGGCCGAGAAGCCGGTCGGGGCACGCTCGCGCTGACCCAGCGCCGGCGGAGGATCTCAGCCTATGTGCGGGCGCTACACGCTGACCGCACCTGACCCATCGGCGATCCGCGATCGCTTCCCGATCGGCGAGGCCGTGCAGGTTCGCCGGCGCTTCAACGTCGCCCCGGGCGACGATGTGCTTGCGGTGACGACCGACCGCATCGGCGAGCCTCGCGGCGAGACCCTGTGCTGGGGCCTGGTGCCCTCGTGGTCCAAGAGTGCCGACACGGGCTTGAAGATGATCAACGCCCGCGTCGAGACCGCGCATCGGCGTCCGGCCTTCCGGCGGGCCTTCGAGCGCTTTCGCTGTCTGATCGTGGCCGACGGGTTCTACGAATGGCGCCGCGGGGCGGGCCCGACCGGATCCCCCAAACAGCCGTTTCACATAACCCGCGACGACGGCGGGCTGTTCGCCTTCGCCGGGCTCTGGTCGATCTGGCACGGGCAATCCGACGAGGTCCTGCGCACATGCACGATCCTCACGACCGTCGCCAATCCGACGATCGCCGCCCTGCACGACCGGATGCCGGTGATTCTCGATCCGGCCAACGAGCGTGAGTGGCTGGACACATCCACGCCGTCGCCTCGACTGGCGGAGATCCTGGCCGGCCTCCCAGCTGCGCACACGGAGCTCAGGGAGGTCGGGTTCGCCGTCAACGACGCCCGCTACGACGGGCCCGAGTGCCTGGCCCCGTCTTCGCCGCCCGCTCAGGAGGCGCTGTTCTAAATGGATCAGGTCGCGGAGCGGGCGAGCACGAGGCCACCGGCTCGCCGCGTGGTGGCCGGACCGCTCGCGTCCTGCGGAGCCGGGGCACCCCCACCGAGCGGCGCGAAGCCGGTCCGATCGGTGCTCAGGGGAGATTCCTCCAACCAGGTGCTGAACGCGCTGCCCGACATCGGCCGGCTGAGGTGATAGCCCTGGGCAAGGTCACAGCCGAGCGTCGCCAGGCGCTCGAGCGTCGGCGCGTCCTCGACGCCCTCGGCGATGATCCGCAGGCCGAGGTCGTGGCCGAGGTTGATCGTCGAGCGGACGATGATCAGGTCGCTCTCGTCCTGGAGCATCGGCGAGACAAACGAGCGGTCGATCTTCAACTCGTCGATCGGC
>DATAUL010000379.1:0-23088 GCA_036268255.1 Solirubrobacteraceae bacterium
GCGTCCGCGATCCTGACCACGCTGTGGATCAACGCACTCAAACTCAAGGACGAACCGACGGTGCCCCGAACCAGCCGCACGCGCCGCGAGGCACGCACACCGGCGCCCGAAGCTCCGGCCCCGAAGAACAACGACCGCTAGCCTCAGCCGGGCCGACGGCCCGCTCGCGCAGCGCTCGCCAGCATCCATCCACCCGCCGGAATCCCGTCGGCTACGGCGGCGCGGCAAGCGTTATGCTCGGGCGGTGCAGTTGGTCCTCGTGCGTCACGCGCTCCCTGAGCGGACCCGGTCCGAGACGGGCGGGGTCGACCCCGTCCTCACCGCGGCCGGACATCGGCAGGCCGCGGCCCTGGCCGGCTATCTGTGCCACGAGCCCGTCCAGGCGGTGGTGGCCAGCCCGATGGCGCGGGCCCGGCAGACTGCCGCGCCGTTGGCCGCGGCACTCGGACTCCCGGTCGAGATCGACGACGGGCTCGTCGAATACGACTCCGGCCACTCGTCCTATGTCCCGGTGCACGAGATGCGCGAGGCCGACCCCGTCCTGTGGCAGCAGCTCATGCGAGGCGAGCTGCCCCCCGGGGTCGACGCCGCGGCCCTTCGGGCTCGGGTCGTCGCCGCTCTCGATCGGATCGCCGAGCGTTACCAGGGGCGTCAGTCGGTCGCGGTCATCTGCCACGCCGGGGTGATCAACGCGGCGCTGACGGCCTTCCTGGCCATCGAGCGGAGCCTTCCCTTCGCCGTCGACTACTGCGGGGTCAGCCGGGTGCTGGCCATGCGGGACGGGCGTCGGGCCATCCTCTGCGTCAACGAGACCGCGCATGTGCGGGCCCTGCTGCCCACCGTCGGCTGACGGCCCCGGGGGCTGACCACGCGTGGTGGCCCGGTCCCCTGTCCGCTCAGAGAGCGGTCCGCTCAGAGTTCGCCGGCGAGGAACCCGCGCACGCCCGCCACGACCGCAGCGCTGCGCGAGCACGCCGCGCAGCGCCGGCTTGATGTTCCCGGAAGCCGGCCGGCAAGATCGCGTCCGGCTGGAGCGGGACCGCCTGAGCCATCGCGCTCGCGGCGCCTTCGGGGGTCTGCGGGAACACGATGACCTTGACCCTCCAGCCGGGCTTGGCCGCGGCCGCCTTCACCGAGTCGTCCTGAACCGTGATCGACGTGCTGGTCGGGCCGAGGTACACGATCGGCTTGCCGCCTTGCTCAGGGGCGCGGTGACTAGCCGTGCAGTTGCGCACCGGCCTTCTCGAACACCGATCGAAGCGACTCGATCGATCGTAGGTAGTCGTCCATCGTGCGCTGGCTCGGCTCAGCGACGATGTGGTTCACTCCCTGCTCTCTATAGGTGTCGATCAGACGTAGCAGTTCGTCGTGGTCGTCGATGAGCCCGTCCCACCGCGTCCGCATCGAGATCGTGAAGCTCTCCTCCGGACGCCGCTCACGCAGAAAACGCACGTACGGGGCGACGTCGTCGGGCGAGATGAAGTCACCGTGCCAGCCGTCTCCGCGTTCGACGGCACGCCGGAGGGCGGGCGCTCCCCGCCCCCCGATCCAGATCGGGATCCGGCCCACCGGCTGCGGCTTAGCACGAGTACTCGCGAAGCTGATCCCGTGCGCCGGGAACGTCCGGGTGATGTGATCTTCGGTCCACATCGAAGTCATGATGTCCAGGGCCTCGTTCATCCGAGCCGATCGCTCGGCGAACGGAACACCGAGCGCGTTGAACTCCGGCTCAAGCCAACCTGCCGCGGCACCGAGCAGCACCCGCCCAGAGCTGAGCTGGTCGATCGTGGCGAGCATCTTGCCGGTTTCAACGGGATTACGCATCGGAAGAATGAGCACCGAGCTACCGATCCGCACCCGCCGGGTGAAGGCGGCCAGCCAGGTCATGGTCGTCAGCGCTTCGAACACGTAGGGCGACGGTGGATACTCGACGTTGTCCGGAACCACGAGGTGGTCACTGACCCACACGTCCGAGTACCCAAGTTCCTCAGCCAGTCGCGCGGCGCGCGCCAGCGACTGCGGGGAGGCCGCAGGGCCGGCCTGGGGTACGTGGATTCCGACGGTGAGGACGGCACTGGACGCAAGAGCCATTCGGCGATCGTACGCAATCTCGACACAATTGTCGAGTACTGGCGATCAACTGCCGCCCTCATGCCCCACTCAGAGGGTCCCGAGATCCAGGGCGAACCGGTACCTGACCTCACCGGCTTCCAGCCGCTCGATCGCGCTGTTCACCTCGGCCGCCGAAACAACCTCTACCTCCGCAGTGATGCTGTGCTGGGCACAGAACTCCAGCATCTCTGCGGTCTCCTTGGGGCTGCCGATGTTGGACGAGGTGATGCTTCGCCGGTTGGCCAGCAGCGACATCGGATGCACCCGCAGATCCTCGTTCGACAGACCGACCGAGACCAACGTGCCGTCGCGGCGCAGCAGAACGACGTAGCGATCCAGGCGGCCGGGGGCCGAGGCCGTGGAAATGATCATGTCCAGCGAGTTGCGCGTCTGCTTCATGGCGTCCTTGTCGGAGCTCACGCAGTAGGCGTCGGCACCGAGCGCGAACGCATCGTTCGCCTTGTCCGCCGTTCGGGAGAACACCGTCACGTGTGCCCCGAGTGCCTTGGCGATCTTCACCGCGAGGTGCCCCAGCCCGCCCAGCCCGACCACCCCGAGTCGGGAGCCTGGACCTATCCCCCAGTGCTTCATCGGGGAGTAGACCGTGATTCCGGCGCACATCAGCGGAGCAGCCGATTCAAGCGGAAGCCCGGGCGGGACGGGAGCCACGAAGCGTGAGTCGACGACAATGTGCGAGGCGAACCCGCCGTAGGTCCACGAGCCGTCGACATCGGCGGAGTTGTAGGTCGACACGCGTTTCCGGAGGCAGTACTGCTCCAAGTCGTCGAGGCAGTTCTCGCATTCACGGCAGGACGCCACGATGGTGCCGACCCCGACGTGATCCCCCGCGGAAAGGCCGCGGACGCCCTCCCCGGCCCTCTCCACGACTCCCACGATCTCGTGACCGGGCACCAAGGGGTAGCGGGTGGTTGACCACTCGTCGCGGATCGCGCTCAGATCCGTGTGGCAGATCCCGCAGTACGCGATTTTGATCAGCACGTCCATCGAGCCGACGTCCCGACGGCTGATCGTCAGCTTGGTCAACGGCGAACCGGCTTCGAGCAGCCCGAGCGCGGCCACGACCTCCATCGGCATGTGAACGCCCCTTTGATAGGTAATGCGTGCCCATTGTTCGATATGTTTGTCGAGATAGTACACCACCGGGTCGGGCCCCAACAAGAAACCGGGGCGCAGGGACGGGCCGTGAACGGCCGGTCCAGACGGGCGGGCGCTTCTCGGCGAACGCACGCACCCCCTCCTTGGCGTCCTCGGACTCGAACACAGGTGCGTAGATCGGCAGCGGACCGCTCCAGGTGTCGGCTCCGGTCCACTTCGGCGCGCGCCGCGCGATCATCTTGCTGGCCTGCACACCCAAAGACCCGGCTGGCCGTTGCGGCCAGCCGGCCATGCCGCCCGGAACCCCTATCAGTCGATACGTTTGTCGACTAATATTCAAACGTACCCGGGTGGCTGGCGCCAACGGGGCACCGGTCAGCGCATTCCTGCAGCGCGATGGGAGCGAGAAATGAACCTGCATTCAGGACAGGTGCTCGGCAGCGTCACGTCGGGCACCACCGTCGTCGTGCTCGATTTCGCGACGAGCCCGCTCGAGCTGCTCTGCGAGGGCGCCCCCGTTGTTCCGCGTCAACCGGTGCGATGCAGCATGCCGCCGGACGGCGGCGAGACCCACGCGATGAAAGCGGGCCAGTACTACCTGGACCACGTCTCGGGCCTGCGCGTACGGTGCATCGCCGCCGGCCCGGCGGTGCTGTGCGACGGACGGGCGATGCTGAAATACACACCGCGACCGGCTCAGACCGACGCTCTGCTCAGCGCGCCGCCCGGCACCCGCGCGACGCCGGGCTCATCGCGCGAGTACCGCTCAGCCGCGGAGGCGCGGTCTTGACCAGTGAAGCCGTAACCGCTGCGGCGCAGCTCTACGACGAGCTCTTCTCTGTCCTGGACGCACTGGCGCCGCACCAGTGGGACTGGCCGTCGAACTGCCCGGGCTGGCGAGTCCGGGACGTGATCGCACACCTCGGCGCCGCGGCCCGGCAGGGACGCGACCCGCTGCCCGCCATGCCTGTCCCACCGGCCGGCCTGGCCCGAGAGCGGCAGCACGACTACGAGGTGACGCGCCGCAAGGACTGGCCGGTCCCGGACGTGCTCGACGAACTACGGACCTACCTCCCCCGAAATCTGCGCGCCCTGGACAAGCTGCAACACGAACCCGCCGCCTCCCAGGAGATCGATCTTCCCGGTCTCGGCCGCTACCCGGGCCACGCGCTGGCGAATGCCTCGGCCTTCGACGCGTACTGCCACCTGCATCTCGATCTCGCGCCCATCCTCGGCCGGCCGCCCGCAAACAGGAAACCGCCCCACGCCACGCTTTACGCCGTGGTCCAGTGGATGCTGTGGGGGCTGCCGCAGATGCAGGGCCCGCTGCTCGCCGAGACCGTCGGTCGACCCATCACGCTGCAGCTCACGGGGCCTGGCAGCAGCACCTGGACGGTGCAGCGCAGCGCCGCCACCGGGGAGCTCCTGGTCACCGAAACCGACGAGGGCACCGACGTCACCGTCACCTCGACCGCCGCCGACTTTGTCCGCTGGGCGACCAAACGCGCACCGTGGCAGCCATCGTGCGCCGTCACGGGTGACCGATCGGATGTTGTCGAATTCCTCGGTACGCTCGACATCATCTAGCGACTCGGGGTGGCTGCGGCGAACCAATCCGCGGTAGATGCTGGGCCTAGCTCGGTTGCCAGCGCGGGGGCGTCGGCCCGGAGATCCCGGAGAACTTCGGCGGGCGCTTCTCGATGTGGCTCAAGACACCCTCGCGGTAGTCGGCGCTGCGAAGCAGATCACAGAGCGAGAACAACGCGCGTGCCACCGGCTGTTAGCTGATCGCGACTCGGCGGGCGCGTAGCGCGTGCGCTCCGCTCTATCGGCCGTGGAAGCGCGCCGGTCTACGCTCGTGGACCGCGGCCACGCCTTCGCGCCAATCCGCCGTCTTCATGAGTTTGTCTTGTTCAGCCTTCTCCCTGATCAAGGCCGTGCGCACCTGATCGGCCAGATCCCCCCGCATCGTGCTGCGAATCGACTGGACGGCGAGCGGAGCCGAGCCCGCGATCTCGCCGGCCAAGGCGAACGCGTCCGCGTACAGCGTCTCGCTGGGCGACAACCGGTCGCACAGGCCGATGCGGTACGCCTCCTCGCCGGAGACCCGACGCCCCGTGTACAGGAGATCCAGAGCACGCCGGTGGCCGGTCACGATCGGTAGCGTCACGGTCAAACCGAACCCGTGGTGAAAGCCGAGGCGCGCGAAGTTGGCCGAAAACCGGGCTGCCGGGCTCGCGATTCGCAGGTCCGCCGCCAACGCCAGGCCCAGTCCCCCACCCACGGCCGCGCCGTGCACCACGGCGATGATCGGCAGTGGCTGTTCAAAGAGACGAACCGCGTGCTGGTAAAGCGCACCGTCTGCCTCATCGGTCGCCGATGACGCACCGAACTGCGCGCCAGCACAGAAGTTTTTGCCTTCGCTGGACAGCAGAATCACTCGTGCACTCGCGGACGAGGCCTGATCACAGACGTCGGCGAGTTCGCGGATGAGCGCGGCATCGAAGAAGTTGTTCGGCGGCCGATGGATCTCGATCGCGGCGATTCCAGCCTCGTCGACGCGCATCGAGACCTCGCCCGAACGCTCGACCGGCAACTCGTCCACCATCACACCCGCCCGACTCGGCCGCCCGGGAGGTTGCCCAACCGAGCTGTCCAATTGCATGGATGTCACGTTAACAGATATCGACATAGTTGTCGATATCTGGCTGCTCCACGATGTGGGCAGCGTGAGCTGCAGTGATCTCCTTGCTGACGCCGCCGGCGAGCTGGCGGCCAGACCGCCGCTAGCGCGTCAGTTTCCAGCCGAGGGGTCGAGGATCGTGCGAACAGACCGCCCGCGCTCGAGCTCGACGAACACCGCGTCCACGTCGCCGAGCCGTGCCCGACCGGTGATGAGCGGCTCCAGATCCAGCTGTCCGGTACGGATGAGGTCATAAAAGACGCCGAGCTCTCGCGATACGTCAACCGAACCGCCCACGCAACCGACCAGTGTGCGGGCGAAGTGGAACAATTCGAGCGCGTTGAAAGAAACCGTTTCCTTCTTACCACCGATCCCGACGATGCACGCGCTGCCACCTCGCCGGGCGAGGGTCCACGCATCCCTGATGGTCGCCGCGGAACCCACGCAGTCGAAGGCGAAATCGACGCCGCGCCCACCAGTGAGCTTGCGAACGCCCGCCTTCAGCCCGTCACCGGCCTCGAGAAAGTCGGTCGCACCGACTGCCTCCGCCATCTGTCGCTTCTCCGGGTTGCGATCGACTGCGATGATCGTCTTCGCGCCGGCGATGCGGGCGCCCATGATCGCCGACAGCCCGACGCCGCCGAGGCCGAGGACCAGCGCCGACGATCCGGGCGTCACCTTGGCCGCCTTGAGCGCCGCGCCGACCCCGGTCGAGACGGCGCAACCGAGCAGCGCGGCGTGATGCATCTGGATCCCGTCGGGCACGGGCACCACGGCGTCGACCGGAACCACCGTCTGTTCGGCGAACGACCCGACGGACAGGCCCGGATACACAGGGCCTCCGCCGGCGTCGAGAGCATGCGGTTCGGCCGCACGGGCCGATCCGTTGGCACACAGGTGGCGCTGCCCGTTCAGGCAGTAGAAGCACTGCCCGCAGGGGGTGATCCATAGCAAGACAACGCGGGTACCCACCATCGCGGCGTCCACCTCGTCGCCCACCGCGACCACCGTCCCGGCTGCCTCGTGTCCGAGGACCGCGGGCACCGGCTGGGCGAGCTTGCCCCGGGCCAGGGACAGATCCGAGTGGCACACGCCGGTAGCGTCGATTCGCACTCGAACGTCACGGGGGCCGAGGTCCCGGAGACAGATCACCTCGACCTGCATCGCTTCCCCGGGGGCGCGTAGCACGGCCGCGCGTACCTTGACCTCGAAGCCGCTTGTCACCGTTGCACCGCCTTGACCTGAAGAACGTCGGCGATCCCGAAGTCCCCGATCTCCCGGCCGATGCCCGATTGCTTGTATCCGCCGAACGGGGCGCGGGCATTGAACGCACCGCCGTTGATGTCGACTTGCCCGGTTCGGATCCGGGCCGCCACCGCGAGCGCACCCGCCTGGTCCCGACCCCATACCGCTCCCCCGAGCCCATAGATCGAATCGTTGGCGAGCGCAACGGCCGCCTCATCATCGTCGGCCGCCAAGATGGCGAGAACCGGCCCGAACACTTCCTCCTGGGCGATGCGAGAGCCTGGCTCGACCCTGCTGTAAACCGCCGGTGGCACGTAGTACCCGCGGTCAGGCAGCGAGCCGTCATCGCCGGAGTACACGCGAACGGCCGACCCCACCGAGGCCGGTTCGAAGAAGGACCTGACCTCCTTCCGCTGCGACGCCGAGATGAGCGGCCCGAGCCGGTCCCCCGGCGTGTACCTCGCCGCCGCAGCAGCCGCGAGCCCCTCCACCTGCCCGATTCGCCCGGCCGGAACGATCAGGCGCGACAAAGCGGTGCAAGTCTGCCCTGCATTGAGGTAGCAGTTGCCCACCGTGACCTTCACCGCCTTGACGAGCAGGTCGTCGTCCACGTCGGAGAGGACGACGCTGGCCGATTTGCCGCCCAACTCGAGGGTGACCCGCTTGATCGTCTCGGCGGCTGCGATCGCTATCTGGCGTCCGACCGCCGTCGACCCCGTGAACGACACCTGGTCGACGTCGGGGTGGCGGGTGAGGCGATCCCCGACGTCATGTCCCGCACCGGGCACGAGGTTGAAGATACCCGCCGGCGCACCGGCGTCAGCGAACGCACGAGCCAATTCGAAGGCTGTCAGCGGCGTGAGCGCGGCCGGTTTGAGCACGACCGTCGCGCCGGCCGCGATCACCGGAACCACCTTGACGATGATCTGGTGCAGCGGCAGGTTCCACGGGGTGATCGCGGCGACCACACCGACGGGTTCCCGGAGGATCCTGGAGTTGTTGATCTCGCTGACGAACTCGAACTGCTCGAGTGCGTTCGCTGTCTGCTCGATGACGGCGAGGGGCGTGTCCACGTGCAGCCTGCGGGCGACCGAAGGCGGTGAACCCTGCTCACGGGTGATCAGCCCGGCGAGTCTCTCTGCCCGCTCGCTGATGACCGTGTGCAGCCGGCGCAGGAACGCGACTCGCGCTGGGACAGGCGTCGCAGCCCAGGGTTCGAACGCCGCCCGCGCTGCCGCCACCGCCTCGTCCACCTGAGCCAAGGACGCCGTCGTGGCAACCCCGGTCACGACCTCCGTTGCCGGGTCCTCCACCTCGCACTCGTCTCCGGCGCCAGGGATCCAGCGACCATCGAGAAACAGCTTGTTCTCGCGGATAAGAGTAATCATGTCCCGCTCCTTGTGATTGCTGCTCGCCGCGCGGGACGGGCATCGCGGCAGATCCCGACGCTCACCGCCCGACGATGTCCCGTCTGATGATCTCCTTCATGACCTCGGTCGTGCCGCCGTAGATCGTCTGGACCCGGGTATCGATGTAGGCACGGGCAATCGGGTAATCGAGCATGTATCCGTACCCACCGTGCAGCTGGAGCCCCCGATCGATCACCCGGGACTGCAGTTCGGTCGTCCACCACTTCGCCTTCGCGGCATCGACCGCGCTCAAAGTCTTCGCGTTCAACGCCTGGATGGCTCGATCGACGAAGGCGCGGGAGATTTCGACCTCCGTGGTGAGTTCGGCGAGCGTGAACCCGACCGTCTGCAGGTCCGCGATTCGCTGACCGAACGCCTCTCGAGACTTCACGTAGTCCACGGTCCACCGGAGCGCGGACTCCGCGAAGCTTTGGGCGCAGATCGCAATGGTCATGCGCTCGCGGGGCAGGCGCTGCATCAGATAGGCCAGACCTTGGCCCTGCTGACCGAGCAGATTACTCGACGGGAGGCGAACGTCGTTGAAGAAAAGTTCGGCCGTGTCCTGCGCGTGAATGCCGATCTTGTTGAGCTTCTTGCCCCGCTCGAAGCCGGGCATGTCCCGTTCGACGACGAACAGGCTGTACCCCTTGGATCCGGCATCGGGATCGGTGACCGCAAAGACGATCACTAGGTCGGCCATGATGCCGTTCGTGATGAAGGTCTTGCTCCCGTTGAGAATCCAGTCCTCGCCGTCCCGGACTGCGTTGGTCTTGATTCCCCTGAGATCGCTGCCAGCGCCAGGTTCGGTCATGGCTATGGCAGCTACGGTGTCGCCGGTCGCGAAACCAGCCACCCAACGCTTGAGTTGCTCGTCGGTGCCGAGCTCCACCAGGTAGGGCAGGATCAGGTTGTCGTTGGCCCCCCACCCCGACAACGCGGATATGGCACCGACAGACAGCATCTCCTCACTGATGACGGCCTGATAGCGAAAGTCACCCACTCCCAGGCCGCCGTACTCCTTCGGTACCGGCAGTCCAAGGACCCCCTGCCTGGCCGCGGCCCGCCAGGAATCCCGATCAACGAAACGCTGCTCCTCCCACCGAGCCATGTTGGGAGACACCTCGCGGCGCACGAACTCCCGCACGACCTGCCGGAAGCTCTCGTGATCCGGTGTGTAGAGATCTCGTTCAATCATTGACAAACCCCTCACGTCTGATGCGAACCACATCCCAATACGCGGGACCCTCGGCTGTGTAACCTGGCCGCTGACTCCTCGGCCTCATTCGCTGTGAACCAGTTGAACGTCGCTGGAACCCCAGCGCTGTGGATCATGGCCGATGAGGATCTCGGCGCCGTAGCTCTTGGCCCGAACGATGCTCCGCTGAGCCTGGACCGGATCCCAGCAGATGCCCGGCGGACGCTCTTGCTCGAGTTGCTCCGCGTCATACGCCAGATCGCCGCTGAGAACGACGCGCCGCCCACTCGGGAACTCGACCAGAAGGCACTGATGGCCAGGCGTATGACCCGGCGTGTCGATCAACGTAAGACCGTCGGCAAGGACGTACTCGCCGTCGTAATCGAAGGTTCGCGGCGAGCCCGCGTCCGTCGCCGAATACTCCGACACGATGTAGCCGCTGTCCGGTTGCGCGCCATATGCGACCTCACGCTCGCGCAGCAGCACCCGCTCCGGAGGGAACGCCGAGTTCATCCCGCCATGATCGAAGTGCAGGTGGGAGTTGATCACCAGATGAACGTCGTCGACGCTGTAGCCCGCTTTCTGCAGCCGGGAAACCACATCGAATCCTTCGACCACGTCGGGAACCATGACCCGTCGAGCGATCCGGCCAAGATAGCCGACGGCATCGCCCGCCACCGCGACACACATCCCGGTGTCCCAGACCACGACACCAGCGTCGCTCTCGATCAGAAAACTCATCACCGGGATGCGGCGCGATTGCCGGCGAATCTCACCTCTGGTCAGAAGTCCCTCGTCGGCGAGGAGGAACCCGCAGTTGACCGCGACCAGTTTCGAAATCATGATTCTCGCTCACCTCGCCGCACGCGTGCGCCTAGACCGGGCCGCCGTTGGCCACGACCCAGTTGAGCAGGGTCCCGTCCTCGAAGTCCTGGAAAACACCTTCGACGCGCATCCCGATCTCGACCGGCTGCGTCGGGTCCCCGAGCAGGTTCCCGACGAATCGGGGTTGGTCGGGGTGGTCGCACTCGACCCATAGCACGAGGTAGGGTGTCCGACCCTTCATCGACGGATGCGACGGATGCCAGACACGAGTCCAGCTGAAGATCTCACCGCGGGCCGGGACGTCGGCCCAACCCAGATCGAAGGAGTGGCAATGGTGGCAGATGTCCTCGGCCGGGTTCTGAGTCTTCCCGCACGTGTTGCAGCGCTGAACAGTCAGCCTGTGATCGCGAAGCGCTGCCCACTGCCCCGTGCCTGGACGGTTGAAATCATCGGCCGGGACTCGCAACTCCGCCGACAAGTAACGTTCGCTGGTATCCACGGTCAGGCCTCCCGGGTCAGAATCAGCGAGCTTATCGGGGCATCCGTGGGCCCCCCGATTACCAAGGACGTCTGCACATCCGGTACCTGGCAGGTCGACTCGCCGCGGATCTGACGAACCGCCTCGTTCACCAGCTCCAGCCCGTGGATGTATGCCTCGGCCAGGTTGCCGCCACTCGTGTTGAGCGGAAGCTTGCCTCCGCTCCACGAAAGGTTCTTCTCGGTGACGAACTCGTTCACTTCGTCAGCAGCGCAGAGTCCGCCGTCGACCAACGCCATCACGACCCCACCCGTAAAGTTCTCGTACACTTGGGCGACGTCGATGTCCGCCGGGGTCATGCCCGCCTGGGCGAACAAGCGCTCGGCGACGGGCCTGAGGTTGCTCGACGCGAAATACCGGTCCTCGCCGTCAGCACCAAGAGGCCTCGGCTGGTTACCCTGCGCCGCAGCCGCGATGTAGGCCGGCGTCGCGGACAGATCGCGCGCCCGCTCCGCGGTCGTCACGATCACAGCAGCCGCGCCGTCGTTCTCCTGGCAGCAGTCGTACAGATGGAACGGTTCCGCGATCCAGCGCGACGCATCGTATTGCTCCCTGGTCAGCGGCCGCCCGTACATCATGGCGCGTGGGTTGCGCTGAGCGTGGTCATAGCTGGTGAGCGAGATCGCGGCCAGCGCATCTTGCGACGTGCCGTGCAGATGCATGAACCGTCGGAACTTCAGCGCCACGCTGTGCACCGGCGCGGCCATCCCATACGGCCGCCAGTTGACCCACCGCAGCGCCCGAGCGCCGGTGTCCCCGGTGACCCCGTAGCGCTCGAACTGGCCCTGGGCCAGTCCGCGATAGACGACCACGTACCTGGCCAACCCCGCGGACACCGCTGCCATCGCGTTGCCGACCGCGGCGGCGCAACCTCCGCCACCGCCGCCCCACACAACGTTCGAAAAGTTCATTTCGCGGACGCCGAGCGCCGCGGCCAGGCGAACCCCCTCATTGCGATCCGCAGCGTAGGAGGCGAAGCCATCCAGATCTCGAGGGTCCAGCCCGGCATCCTTGGCTGCCGCAAGAACGGCCGCACACGTCAGAGCAAACTCGGTGACCGGTGACTTACCGTGCTTGTAATAGCTCGACTCACCGACGCCGACGATGCACGTGGGCCTTGCTCGCAATTCAAGCTCCTTCCATCTGTGTTCGGCGCCGGGCCTGGAATCGGCAGGTGTCGCCGCCTCGGGCCCCGACCGGACGAGTGACCGGGCCGGGGTGCCAGCCCGCGTCCCGTCTCTCGAACCTACACGTAAGTCGACAGAATTGTCGAACATCAGGGTTTCCAGCGCTCGTCCGAAGCCGTGGCCAGCGGCGAAAACGGCCGGGGTGGCCACCAGGGAAAGTACTCCGGCAGGTCCGCCGAAACCCGGTTCGGGTAGTGCGCCGGGCGCTTCTCGAGAAAGGACGCCACACCTTCACACGCATCGGGAGACAGGCCCCGGTCGCGCATGATTCGCGAGTCGAGCTCGTGGGCGGCCATCGGGTGATCGGTCGTGAGCATCCGCCACAGCATCTGGCGGCTCAGCGCAACCGACACCGACGCCGTGTTGTCAGCGATCTCCCGGGCGAGGGCGTGCGCAGCCGGCAGCAGGTCCTCGGGTTCGTGCACCGACCGGACAAGGCCGCCGGCAAGGGCCTCGCCCGCATCGAACACGCGGCCTGTGCTCACCCATTCGAGAGCCCGGCTGACGCCGACCACCCGTGGTAGGAACCAGCTCGAAGCCGCCTCCGGAACGAGTCCCCGGCGCGTGAACACCAGACCGAACCGGCCGGCGGTCGAGGCCAGCCGCACGTCCGCGGGCAGCGTCATCGTCACGCCGACTCCCACCGCCGGGCCGTTGAACGCCACGATGACCGGCTTCAGCGAGTCGAATATCGCCAGCGAGACCAACCCCCCCTCATCCCGGTGGGTGACACCGTCCGGCGCGTCGAACACCCCGGTGCCCTGGCCGAGATCCATTCCCGCACAGAACCCGCGGCCGGCCCCGGTCAGCACGACGGCCCGTACCTCGTCGTCGACGTTGGCCCGGTCGAACGCGTCGAGGAGTTCCTGCGACATTCGGCCGGTGAACGCGTTGAGCCGCTCCGGCCGGTTCAGTGTGATCGTCAGCAGGCCGTCGATAACGTCGTAGCGGATCTCTTCATATTCCATCGACCACTCGCTTCGGATCGTCGGGTCCGATCTCGGCTAGATGACGCCTCGATCGCGCAGCGTCCCTTGCTCGGCAGCCGAGATCCCGGCAATCGTGCTCAAGACGTACGCCGTGTCTTCGCCGTAACTCGGGCCGTGCCGGTCATGGAGGCCGCCGATGTAGGGCGGAGTCGCACTCATCTTCGTCGGGACGCCCTTGACCGGCCAGGTACCGATCTCGGACTGGGTCAGCTCGGTCATCCAGCCGAGGTGCTTCAGCTGCGGATCGTGCTCGCAGCGGTCTTCGGCTGTCTGGCAGACACCGGCTGGAACCCCACGCTCCTGCAACTGCCTCATCAGCTCGAATACGTCCCGCTTCGAGACGGCGTCGCTCATGAGCCCGTCCAGATAGCTGCGGTTGGCGTCCCTGCGCTGCAGATCGACGAGCCGCTCGTCGAATGCCCACGCCGGATCGCCCACGACCTCGACCAGCGCCTTCCAGTGGTGTTCGGTGTGGGCGGCAACGGCGATCCAACGCTCGTGTCCGAGTCCGCGGTAGATTCCGTGAGGCGCAGCCGGGCGGCCCCCCGCTCGGTTGCCGCGCCGCTGCCAGCGGCGGCCGTTCGCGCTGTAGTCGAGCGTCGCCGTTCCGGTGAGATAGATGCCGGCCTGCACCTGCGCCGAGTCGATCCAGCATCCCTCGCCGGTCCGCTCACGGCGGTAGAGGCCCGCCATCATCGCCAGCGCCATCTGGTAGGCGCCGAACCAGTCGAGATAGGAATACCCGATGCCCGCCGGCCCATAGGGTTCGGCCAGGCCCGACATGTCGCTCAGACCCGACAACGCCTGGGCCGACGGCCCGAACGTGCGCAGGCGGCCGTAGACGCCGCGCTCGCCCATGCCGGATTGCTGGACGTAGACGATGTCTTTCTTGATCTGCTTGAGAACCTCGTAGCCGAATCCCATCCGCTCAAAGGTCCCCGGTGAGAAACCCTCGATGACGATGTCCGCGTCGCCCAGCAGGCGGCGCAGAACATCCTTGCCCTCGTCGGACTTGAGGTCGAGGCTGATGCCGAGTTTGCCGGCGTTGATCTCCATGAAAGCGCCGCTGCGGTTGAGCCCCTCGGGGAACGGCACCGCGATCGGGGCCGTTGCGCGATCACGTTCGGCGCGTCCGCCCTCGGGGGCCCGACCGTAGCCGCGACGCATGCCGTCGATCTTCGACTCGTGCTCGACCTTGATGACCTCTGCGCCCAGCGCGGCGAGGTAGCGCCCAGCCCCCGCACTCGCCAGCGCCCACGAGATGTCGATGACCCGCACCCCGGTCAGCGCGAACGGCTTTCCCAGCGCACTCGTGCGCGCCTGCCGCCGCCGCTCGGGCAGGTACGGTCCGGGTCCGGGCTGCGCGCCGCCGTCCGCGAGGTCAGCCAGGACCTCTGCAGTGTGCTCGCCCACTCGCGGCGCAGCCGGGCCGGTACGCCACGGGAGCCCCGGGGCGACCCATTTCGCGCCGACCTCGGTGAACGTGCCGAGGCCGCGGTGGTCGACCTCGATGAAGGCCTCGCGCGCCTCCCAGTGATCGTTGGCGACGTTCTCGTCGGGGCGTAGGATCGGAGCCCACGCGAGGCCGAGTTCCTGTGCCTTCAGCCAGACCGCATCGCCGGACTGGGTTCGTGCGATGAACCGCTCGAGCAGGATGTTCAGGGCTGACACGAACTCCGGCCGCTCGCGCCGGGCCGGATCCGTGTAGTCGCCGAGGATGCCCGCGATGTAGTCGTCATCGGCGCCGCTGTCCTTGACGATCGCGACGAGTCGGTCGACGGCGTCGCCTTGGCCGGCCTTGACCGTGCCTTGCACCTTGATGTACGAGGTGTACGGGAGAAGCCACCGGCCATCCTTGGTGCGCATGATGGTCGGCTCGGTGGCGGCGCGGCGCGCCGCCACCAGCGGCGACCCGACGGTTTGAGCCGCCGATTGGCCACAGGTCCGGCGGACGTGCGGTTGGCGCGTGTAGATCCAGTCCGGGGTGTCCTGCTCGGTGTTCGCACTGACCGCCTCGTGAACCGAGGTGGACAACTGTTGCCCGACACCGGAAACCAGCCGGTACGACAGCGCCGCGACGATATGGATCGCAGTCATCTCACCGGCTACGTGGTAGGCGTGCCACATCTGCGGGGCGACGGGCGGCGTGTCGTACTCCCCCATGAGGTTCGCGTCGTAGCCGCAGTTCATGACCATGCCGCCCAGCGCAAGATGCACGAGGTCGTTGGCCTGGAAATTGGCCCACGGACCCGAGTCACCGAAGGGGCTCACCCGGGCGTAGATCAGTCCGGGGTTCAGCTCAGACAGCCGCTCGTAGCCGAGCCCGAGGTCTGCTAGGCAGCTGAGCGGACGCGTATCGAGGAGGACATCGGCCGTGACGAGCAACTTCTCGAACGCCGCCCGACCCGCCGCATCCTCCAGATCGAGTACCACGCTGCGTTTGCCGAAGTTGTAGTGCCAGAAGTACAGGCTGCAATCCGGATCCGGCTCGTCGCCGAGGAAGGGACCGTAGCGCCGGGTCGACTCCCCGCCGATCGGCTCGATCTTGACGACATCGGCCCCCAGGCCGGCCAGCACCTTGCCGCAGTACTCGCCGAGTTCGTCGGCGATCTCGATTACCCTGACGCCCCGAAGGAAGCTACCCGATGAATCGTCCCGGTCGGTTGAACCCATATCGACTCCTGATCGTCGCGCCGGCCCCACGTCGGGCCTAACCCTGCCCCGAACGCCGAGGCGTCCGTCTTGGACACTACTCGACATAGGTGTCGATATCAACGGTGCCGATATCAACGCTCGCGCTACGGCTGACCCCGGCCGGCAACTCAGCCAGACACGGCCCGGTTAGACATCCCGCACGCCGTGTTGTAGGTTGCGATATGTATGTCGACTTGAGTTGGGCTCCTGCCGCTTATCGCTCATCGGGGTTCCCGGTCTATGCCGGGCCCGAACGCAGCTGCACGGGCCGAGGTCGCCGGTACCGACGTTGCGTAAGGGACCGATAACGTCGGCGGCTACCGAATCGGGTCGACCCCTACCCGGCGATGTCTTGCGAACCGACGACGTGGAGGTCTCTCGTGGCTTCGGAGTTCGGTCATTCGGCCGACCTGTTCGATCTGTCTGGGCGGGTCGCGGTCGTCACCGGCGGCAGTCGGGGTATCGGACGAGCGCTCGCAACGGCGTTCGCCCGTGCCGGTTGCGACGTCGTTATCGCGAGCCGCAAGTTGGAGAAGTGCACGGAGACCGCGGCGGCCATCCAAGCCGAGACCGGCCGCCGAGCGGTCCCCGTGGCCTGCCACGTAGGTCGATGGGCCGATTGCGATCGACTCGTGGATCACGTCTACACAACACTCGGCCGTTGCGACGTGCTGGTCAACAACGCCGGAATGTCACCGCAGTACGGCGCTCTCACCGACATCACGGAGGAGTACTACGACAAGGTCTCCGCCGTTAACCTCAAGGGTCCCTTTCGCCTGGGTGTTCTGTTCGGGCAGCGGATGTCCCAGGGCGAGGGCGGCTCGATCATCAACATCAGCAGCACCGGTTCGCAGCGCGTCGGCTCCACGGAGTTGGTCTACGCCTGCGCGAAGGCTGGTCTCAATGCACTCACCCTCGGCCTTGCGTCCGCCTACGGCCCGACCGTGCGCAGCAACGCTATCCTTCCGGGCGCCGTTCTGACCGACATCTCCAAGTCATGGACGGACGCCTACCGGGAGGCGGCCTCGTCCCTCTCGCCACTGGGCCGAGCTGGCGAACCCGAGGATTTCATCGGCGCGGCACTCTGGC
Source organism: Solirubrobacteraceae bacterium (assembly GCA_036268255.1). Lineage (GTDB taxonomy): Bacteria > Actinomycetota > Thermoleophilia > Solirubrobacterales > Solirubrobacteraceae > Palsa-465. The sequence continues at coordinate 17,083 of DATAUL010000379.1, forward strand.
TGGCCAGCCGCGCGTCCTCGTGGGTGACCGGCACGCTCGTCCGCGTGGACGGCGGAGCGGCCAGCCACAACGCCTAGCGAGATTTCATGGCTTCACTACTAGACGCGGGCAGAAGGACGTGACCTATGATCGATAACTGTGTCGATTCAGGCTCCCGCGTCGTCCTTCCGAACGATCGTCGTCGAGCTCACGGCTGGCGCAGCGCGAATCATCATGAAGGACAATCCCCAGGCACGGACTTGGGGGCGTTGCCGCTCTCGCCTTTGAACAGGAAACGGAGTAAATAGATGGACTTCACGATGACCCCCCGCGCACAGGAGCTGCATGAGAACCTGTCCGAGTTCTTGTGCAAAGAGGTCTACCCGGCTGAGGCGGTGTACTTCGATCAGATCCACTCTCAAGGGCCGCACACGCAGCCGCCGATTCTCGAGGAGCTGAAGGAGAAGGCGCGGAGCCGTGGCCTCTGGAACCTCGCAATGCCACACGCGACCCGGTGGAACGATGCGGTGCCGAATCTTGACTACGCACCGCTGGCCGAACTCACCGGTCGGAGCCCGATGCTCGCGCCCGAGGCCCTCAACTGTTCGGCGCCCGATACGGGCAACATGGAGTTGCTGGCCATGTTCGGCACCGACGAGCAGCAGGAGAAGTGGCTTAAACCGCTGCTGGCCGGCGAGATCAGGTCGTCTTACGTGATGACAGAGCCGGACGTCGCGTCCTCCGACGCCAGCAACATCGCCACGACGATCGAACGCGACGGCGACGAATACGTCGTCAACGGCCGCAAATGGTGGATCACCGGCATTGCCCGCGACCGCTGCAAGATCCTGCTCCTGTTGGGCGTGAGCGAGCCCTCAGCCGACCGGCACCGGCGGCACAGCGTCGTCCTGATCCCCAGGGACACGCCGGGGGTCACAATCGTTCGCGATCTTCACGTCTTCGGGGAGGACCCGTGGGAGAGCCACGCCGAGGTTCGGTTCGACAACGTCCGGGTCCCCGCGACGAACCTGCTCGGTGGTCCCGGCGGCGGCTTCGCGATGGCCCAGGCACGGCTGGGGCCGGGTCGGATTCATCACTGCATGCGCCAGATCGGATGCGCCGAGCGGGCCCTGGAGCTCATGGTGGCACGCGCCGAGGAACGGACGACCTTCGGCACCACTGTCGTCGATCAGGGCGTGATCCGCGAGGCCATCGCGCTGTCCCGGATGGAGATCGACCAAGCGCGGCTCTACACCCTGTACACCGCCTGGCTCATGGATACGGTGGGAAACTCGGCGGCCATGGGCGAGATTTCCGGCATCAAGGTCGCGGTACCGAGGATGGCCCAGCGCGTCATCGACCGGGCAATCCAGGTCTTCGGCGGCGCCGGCGTCTCGGAGGACACGCCGCTCGCCCACATGTACGCGCTCGCGCGCATCACGCGGATCGCGGACGGACCGGACGACGTGCATCTACGCGGACTGGCCAGAACGGAGCTCAAGCGCCAGCACGAGCGGCGGGATCCCGTTGCGTCAGCTCCCTACCGACGCTGATGACCGGCCTAGCCACCGGCTCTGATACCGGCCTGGAGAATCACCTCGTCACCTGGGCCCGCCAGACCATTCCCGGCGCGGCTGGCGTCACTGGGGTTCACCCGATGCCCGGCAACGCCGGGTTGAGTTTCGGCTTCGACGTCATCGCCCCGTCGGCCCGCACCCTCGCCCAGCTCGTTATACGTCTGGCGCCGCCCGGAGTGCGGCGACGGGGCAACACCGACATCCTCCGGCAAGTCCCGCTGCTGACTGCACTGCGGGACAGCCGGATACCGGTCGCCGACCTTATCTGGCACTCGACCTCGGAAGAGCCTTTCGGGACGGATGCGATCATCCAGCGCCGGCTACGCGAACTCCCCCTCCACCTGTCCGAGGAATCCGGGAGTGTCGCAACCACGGCCGAGGGAACCGGCCCGTTTCTACGCGAGGCCGTGAACATCCTGGCCGAGATCCACGCCGTCTCATGGAAGCAGGTCCTGCCCGGCTGGGAGAAGCCGAAGGGCCTCGCCGACGAGATCACGTTCTGGGCCGGCCTGCTGGACAAATCCCCCGAAGCGGGGTGGCAGGCGCTCGGCGGAAAGGTTGCTGACGTGCTGCGCGCGACCCTCCCGTCGCAGCCCCGGATCGGTCTGTGCCACGGCGACTTCCAGACCAACAACATCCTCTACCGGCCTGACGCCACAGTCGCCGCCGTCGTGGACTGGGAGATCGCCGGCATCGGCGCAACTCTGACCGACCTCGGCTGGCTCTCGATCATGACCGACCCCGACTGCTGGCACCCGGGACGTCGCCGTTCGATGAGGGTGATCTGCAAACCGGAGCGACTGCTCGGCTGGTACGCCCAGGCAAGTGCTTCCGACGTCGACCACTTCGACTGGTACCGCGCCTTCGCCTGCTTCAAGTTCGGCTGCATCGCAGTATTCAACGTGCAATTGCACCGAATAGGCCGTCGGGTCGACCCGGTCTACGACGAGCTGGCACCATCGATCATGACGCTGTTCGAGCGCGCCGGAGAACTGGCTCGTCCGCTCGACGCCTGACGCCAGCTTGCGAGCCCGACTGCGCAGCCTGTGCGCCTCCAGCGATCGCTGCCTATCCCTGGACCTGAGCAACCGATACTATCGACAATGCTGTCGATACTGAAAGGCTGGCGCACATGACTGTCACGTCGGAGCGGCTCGTGACCCCTGATCAGGTGCGGGCCGCCGTCCGCGCCTGGGTCTCGGAGAACTGGGACGGGTCGCTGTCACTGCTCGAGTGGCGCACACGTCTGGTCCGGTCGGGCTGGGCCGTTCCGTCCTGGCCAAATCAGTGGTACGGCCGCGACCTTCCGGAGTGGGCGAATTCCGTGGCACGGGAGGAGATCCTCAGCTGCGGAAGTGTCGGGGGCCCGATTGGCACGGGGATGTCGCTCGTCGCACCGACGATCCGGGTCCATGGTCCCGACGCGACCCGCGAGCGTTTTTTGTACAAGACGTTGACTGGCGTGCTGCGCTGGTGCCAGCTGTTCAGCGAGCCCGGTGCGGGTTCCGATCTGGCTGCACTAACCACTCGCGCCGAGCTCGACGGCGAGGAGTGGGTGGTAAGCGGCCAGAAGGTGTGGAACACCAGCGCCAACCGCGCCGGATCTGGACTTCTGCTGGCGCGTACCGATTGGGACGTCCCCAAGCACCGCGGCTTGACCATGTTTGCGCTACCGATGCACCAGCCCGGCGTTGAGGTCAGGCCCCTACGTCAGATGAACGACCGGTCCTCGTTCAGCGAAGTCTTCATGACCGATGCACGACTGCCACGCGACAACGTCATCGGCGAGCTCAACGACGGCTGGCGCGTCGCCATGACCACCCTCGCTTTCGAACGTGATTTCGGCTCGGCGCTGACCCCTCCGGACTACTCCGCACGCAGCGGGCTTGCGCTGCGTGAGGCAGCTCTCGAGGCAGCCGAGCACTTCCAGACCTACGACTGGTATGCGCAACGCGAAGGCCGAGTCGATCTCGTACTCGAGCGCGCGAGGCTGACCGGGCGTCTGGACGACCCGGTCATTCGCCAGGAGATCGCCAAGCTGCTCATGGCTCACCGCACCAGCAAGCTCACGGCCGATCGCGCTCGCGCTGCCTCGGCGGCGGGTCAGGAGCCGGGCCCGGGCGGATCCATAGGCAAACTGTCGATGAGCCGCGTCGCCCAGCAGGCGGCACGGGTTCACACGCTACTGCTCGACGCCGACGGCATGCTCGCGGGCGCGGACGCCCCCCTCGCCGGCGTCCTCGCCGAGATTCTGCTGTCCGTGCCGGCCCAGTCCATCGCCGGCGGGACCGACGAGATCCAGCGCAACATCCTGGGCGAAAAGATACTGGGGCTTCCGCGGGAGCCGGCGGCCGACCGCGACGTCCCCTTCCGCAACATTCCGCGTTGAGTCCGGGCGGCTCACATTCCTCGCCGCCCTCGCTCGGCCAGACCCGATAACTCATGCCAAGATGCCCGCGTAGTCCGCGTCAACGACGAGGGTTGATCTCGACACATATGTCGAGTACAGTCGAGACGCCCGACGCCTCGGTGAGGCGGGCCGTCAGCGCGGTCGCATTCGCTAGATCCGGCACAGGCGGTCCCCGGCGCGCACACCCCAGCCGACCGATCCGCGGACACTGCCAATCACGGCCGACGCAAAGTGCGCTGGACCAAGGAGGTGCCTTCCGGTTTGGTCTTGCCGAGCCCTCGCCAATCTTAGAATCCCTTACCGGCAAGGCACTTCTGTCATCTGGACGCCGCCCCTGCCGCTTGATCTTGAAAGGACGATTCCAGCGTGAGATCCCCTGCATTCGACCTCACATCTCCGGAGTTCTTCAACAATCCATTCCCGACATGGGACAGGATGCGCCAAGACACACCTGTTTACTATTCCGCTGAACTAGACATCTGGTTCCTGACCCGCCACGACGATGTTCAGAGGATGACAACGGACAGGAGATTCAACTCGGACCGCATCACGCTTATGGTCCGTGGCGCAAGCGAGGATTCTGCGATCAAGGTGCAAGAGCTACAGCAGTTCTTCTACTCCTGGCTGACGCATGCGGAGGGTGCCGATCACCTCCGGAAGCGCCGAATTTGGAACCGTGCTTTCACTCCAAGGGCGGTCGCGCCCCTACGCGATCGCGTGCGAGCGTCATTTGAGCAGCATCTCGCGGCGGTCGCGAACAAGCCGGAGTTCGACCTCAAAACAGAAGTAACATTTCCTGTTGCCGGCGACGTCATTGCAGCTTTGCTCGGCATACCACCCATTGACGTCGAATCGCTGCGACATTGGATCCATGACACCATGTCAGCTATGAGCAACCTGTCCGCTGATCGAGACGCAATCTTGTCGGTGGCACATCGTGGAATGACCGATCTTCTTGGATACAGCCGCCAGCTAATAGAGCTTCGGCGTCGATCCCCAGGCGGGGACATGATATCCAAGCTGATCGATATACAGGCGACGGATGACTCTATTACTGATGACTACATCGCTGCCGCCTGCTCAGAGATCCTTGTGGGTGGCCACGAGACCACGTCGAGTACACTCGCGTCGGCGGTTTACGAGCTTCTTAAAAACCCCGACCAACTGAACATGCTTCGCCGGGAGAATTTGACTGACTCTGCTGTCGAAGAGCTTCTACGCATTCACACGGCGGCGATGGCCATTGCTCGCTTCCCGCTGGAGGACGTGGAGATCGGCGGTCGGACGATATTGGCGGGCTCCACGGTTCTCGGTGTCTTGCCGGCCGCCAACCGAGACCCCTCAGTCTTCCAGTGCCCTAATGATGTCAAAATCGATAGGAACGCGAGCCGTCATATCGCCTTCGGGTCAGGAGCGCATTTCTGTATTGGAGCTCCATTGGCAAGGCTTCAAATGCGGATCGGACTCCCGATGATTATCGCCCTTCCTGGTCTCCGCATGTCGACGCGGCAAGTAGAGTGGGAACCCGTTTACACTTTCCACAGTCCGAAATCCGTATGGGTGCGCCACTCTGGCTCCGAAGCTGTCCCAGATTCGGCGTAACAGAATCGCCCACGAAACGCCGGGGCTGTCAGGTCACCCCGCATACTGCCGGCTCTCTGCGCGGCGGCGGCACTGAGCCTGCCCGCCCTCGCCGCGTGCGCGTCGGCCGGAACAACGGTGGCCTACCCCGCGGATGGCGGGTCGGCGAGCGCTGCAGTGCGATCACCGGCCGCCCAGCCCCGACGTTCCTGGATGACTTCACCGCGATTCCCATTCCCGTTTGGGTTGCCGAACAGCCGAATCGACACTACTGTCGGCTGAGTTAGCGCACCGGCGCGGGACGGTGAACGGGCGACGACGCCCGTGTTTCGGTGCTCGGCACGGTTGGTGCGGTCGTGCCCACCGGCGAGACCGCAGCGCGCACCGGGGCGTTACCTCGCTCCGGTAACCTCGTAACGGCATATCAGGTCCTATATTCCAGGGTTAGGCAGGCCAGGC
>DATAUL010000380.1:0-5758 GCA_036268255.1 Solirubrobacteraceae bacterium
CCGGTCAGGATCGAGATGTAGCTGAAGCCGGCGGCGAACGAGGAGAAGCTTCCCAGCGAGCGGTCCAGCTCCTGCTTGTAGCCGAAGCCGGCTAGCTCGTCACTGTCGCCGGCGCTCCGCGGCGCGTCTACGGTAGCCATCGATCACCCTTCCCTCGGGCGGCTTTCGGCCGCGGACATCGAACCCGGTTGCCCGCTTCGACAGCGGCGCACTGGGATCGTCTCAAGACATTGACCCGGTCGGAATGGCGCTGTTATATATCAGTCGTCTGACCATGTCAACGAGCCCGTCCTCGGGCTGAGGGATGGAGCGGCAGATGGTCACCGAACAGATGTTCCTCGCCGGCGAGTGGCGCGACAGCGCAACCGCCGAGACCTACAACACGACCAGTCCCGCAACGGGTGAGACGATCGCTCAGATCCCGCAGGGGGACCGCGCCGACGCGGCCAAGGCGATCGCATCCGCGTGCGGCGCCGCCGGCGCCTGGGAGCGGCTCGGCGCGTTCGCGCGCGCCGCCAAGATGCACGCCGTCGGCGACATCATCGAGTCACGGCGCGACGAGCTGGCGCGGACCCTCACCCTCGACCAGGGCAAGCCGTTGCGGGCTGAGGCCTACGGCGAGGTCGACGAGCTCGTCGAATACTGGCGGATGGCCGCCGAGGACGCCAAGCGCCTGGGCGGTGAGCTGCCCAACTCGTTCTCCCCGGGCAAGCGGGTGCTGCTGTCTCGCCGCGCGCGCGGCGTGGTCGGCGTGATCAGCCCGTGGAACTGGCCGTACACGATGCCCGCCGAACTCATCGCCCCGGCGCTGGCGTGCGGCAATGCCGTCGTGTGGACGCCCGCGCCGTCGACCGCCGTGTGCGCGGTTGCGCTCGCGCGCTGCATTGCCGACGCCGACCTGCCGCCGGGCACGTTCAACCTCGTGACCGGACCCGGCCCGGTCGTCGGCGACGAGATCGCCCGCAACCCGGGCGTCGACGGGGTCGGCTTCATTGGCTCGACGGGCACCGGTCGGCTCGTCGGGGCCGCCGCGGCCGGCAAGGCCACCCTGCTCGAGATGGGCGGTAACGGCCCCGTCGTCGTGCTCGCCGACGGCGACGTCGACGCCGCGGTGGCGGCGACGCTGACGGCCTGCTTTCTGTGCGCTGGGCAGAGCTGCACGGCGGGCGAGCGGATCCTCGTGGCGCGCGCCGTCTACGACGAGTTCGTCGAGAAGCTCGCCCGGGCCGTGACCGAGCAGATCGTGCTCGGCGACCCGTTCGACGACGCGACGACGATGGGGCCGTTGAACAACGAGCCCGTCGCCGCCAAGATGGACGAGCACGTCGCCGACGCCCGCGACCGGGGCGCCGATGTGCTGAGCGGCGGCTCGCGCGCCGCCGCCTTCCCGACTGACCTGTACTGGGAGCCGACGGTGCTCACCGGGGTGCCGGCCGATGCGCGGGTGGCGACCGAGGAGACGTTCGGCCCGGTGGCCCCGGTGGTGGCGATCGACTCGCTTCAGCACGCGATCGAGCTGACCAACCAGTCCCCCTACGGGCTGCTGGCGGCGATCTTCACGGCGGATCTGGCCGCGGGGTTGCGGTTCGCCGACGAGGTCCGCACCGGCTGGGTCAACATCAACGAGTCCTCCAACTACTGGGAGGCGCACCTGCCCTTCGGCGGCCGCGCGGGCTCGGACAGCGGCATCGGCCGGGTCGGCGGCGACCACGTGATGCAGTCCTTCACCGAGCTGCAGACGATCACGATCACCCCGGACGCGCGGCGCCGCTGACGTCGGCCAGGTGGCCGAAAGGGGCAGCTATGTTGCCTTATCGGCCACGCAACCCGTTGGTTGCACGCCTGGCGGTGGGGACGAGACGTGCCGGCGGCGAGCTACAGGACCGAGCGGATCTCGCGCTCGAAGGTCTCGATGTGCTCGGCGACGATCGCCCGTGCGCGCTCGGCCTCGCCGCCGGCGATCGCGCGCAGCAGCCCCGCGTGCTCGTGTACGCGCGTGAACAGGTGCGGCAGGCGGTCCAGCACGAGGTACCAGATTCGCAGTGACAGGTTGAAGTAGCGCCCGAGCGTCTCCTCGAGGTACGGGTTGCCGGTGCAGCGGTGCACGAAGCGGTGCACGCGCGCGTCGAGCTCCATCAGCGCGGCCACGTCGTCCGAGCCTCTGCTGTCGTTGACCTCCTCAAGCAGCGCGTCGAGCTCGGCTCGCTGGACGGGGGTGATCCGCTGCGCGGCGCGGTAGGCGGCGTGTCCCTCCAGCTGCGTGCGCACGTCGGAGATGTCGGCCAGATCGGTGATGTTGATCTCCGAGGCGAACGTGCCCCGCCGGGGGAACACGGTGACGAGGTTCTCCAGCGCCAGGCGCTTGATCGCCTCGCGCACGGGCGTTCGCCCGATGCCCAGCTCGCCCCCCAGCTGGTCCTCGTCGATCGGCGCCCCGGGGGCGATCGCCAAGGTGACGATCCGGTCGCGAAGGTCGGCGTAGGCGCGATCGGCGAGCAGCGTGCGCGGCTGCGAAGTCTGGGTGCTCACATTCCGTCTCTGGCCCGGCGTCCCGGCCGCCGCCCGAACTCTGATATATGAGTCATCGTTCAGAAGTCTACCGGCCGGCCGATCTGTCTGCCACGGTTACTGCCGGTAACCGAACCGCGCGACCGTCGACCCCCGGCTGTGGCCGGTGAAGTAACTCTCGACCGTCTCGACTGACACCGGCACCCGGGAGCCGGGCGCCCCGGGCGGCGATATCGCCCTGAGGAACTCGGTCGCGCCGCAATCCAGGGCCGCGATCCCCGGGTGGAAGCTGAGCGCGGGCCGGCGACCGAACCGGACCCCGAGCGGACAGCCCAGGTTCGCCCCGGCGACCGCGGTGTGAGTGCCACCCGCCGGAGCGCCGGCGGCCGGTGTCACCGAGGTGACCGACGGGTCGCCGGGTGCATACAGCCACAAGCGGTCCCGGCGGCCCGGTTCGCTGCATCCGGTCACCGTGCACGCCAGAACGTCGACTCGTGCAGGCGTCTGCGCGACGGTGGTCGTCTCAACGGCCGAAGCGCCCGACACGCGGTACGCGTACTCGGTACCGGCCGACAGCCCCCCCGGGGCGACAAACTCCAGCGGGCCCGCCAGCTGCCCGCCCAGACCACGCCCGGTGATCCGGATCGGCGTGCCGCCGCTGTCCGGAGCGCCCGAGACGCCGTGCAGTCTCAGGCGGCTGCGAAGGCTGACCACGCCCGTGACCTGTGGTACCCCCGCGTAGATGGCATGGACCGCCGGGGACTGGCCGGCAAGTGTCTTGACGCTGACCCGGACCGGTGTCCGGTCGACCGTGCGGCGGCTCGGGGGCGCCTTGATCTGGATCTTCGTTCCCGAGAGGTAGGCGTAGTCGATGACCTGGGAGGCGGCCCGGCCCGGAGGGCCGAAGTCGGCCCAATCGAGGCCGAGCGGGTTCAGGCCGCGCCCGTGAATCGTGATCACGGTGCCCCCCGCCTCGCTGGCGAAGCTCGCCGGCCCGGCCGAGGTCGAGACCGAGGTGATGCGCGGCGCCGGCACGTAGTCGTACTCGTCGGGCGCCGTGACCCCCTCGCAGCCGCAGCCCGCGGGCAGCTTGGTGTCGCCGAGCGCGTCGGTGGCGATCGCGCCCTCGTAGGGTGCCGGGATCCGGTCGGTGACGCTCGCGCCGTCGGGGTTGGTGACGCGCACGGCGACCTGGCAGATGTCGTTGGCCGCGCTCTCGCCGCGGTAGGCGGTCGTGGTGGGCAGCGGCGCGCACGCCGTGGCCGGGGAGTAGGCAGGCGGCGTCGCGACGATCCGCCCGCGACCGGCGACGTGGAACCTGCGCGCCGGGACGCCGCCGAAGCTCACCTGAGTGGCGCCGCGCATGCCCGACCCGAGGATCGCCACCGGCCGTGGGGCGTCGCGGTGCCCGCCCGAGGGGGCGATCGCGTCGATCGTCGGGATCGGGCCGGGCGGGCTCGAGTCGACGTAGTCGAAGGTCGACGCCGGACCGGGGGCGCTGGCCTGTCCGTCACGCGAGACGACGATCACGTTCGCCGGCCCGGCGCCGTCCTGGGGCGCGGGCGCCGCGGGGGCGACGAGCTCACGCGCCGGCGGAAGCGTGATCACGATCGACGTCGGGCTGACAACCCGAAAGGTACTGAGGCGTCGCGTGCCGACCTGCACGGCGCTCACGCCGGGGCCGAACCCCGACCCGGTGATGGTCACCTGCTGGCCGCCACTGACGTCACCCTCGGCGGGCGAAAGGCGCGCGACCACCGGCCGGCGTCCCCGTGCCGCCGTGCACAGGTAATAGGCCAGCCCGGCCGTACCCCCGGCGCCGGTGAGCTGCGGCGAGCCCAGCCCGGTGGCCATGTCATAGCCCCGGCGCGCCGGGAAGACGCGGGTGCCCGCGAGCCCGTTGACGTCGTTGTTGCCGGTGGTGATGTCGTGAAACGAGGACCGGTAGCGGACCGGGTCAGAGGCCAGCGCGTACAGCTGTGGGGCGACGAATCCGACCCCGCTCCGGGTCGACGTCGCCGCGGCGCACGCCGGCGAGGCGTTGACGAGCGCGAGCGTCGCCGCCCACAGAGGAGCCGAAGACGACGTGCCGCCGGTCGTCGTCCAGCCGTCCTTGGAGAAGCTCGTGCCGGCGTAGCTGCGGCTGTAGACGCTGATCGAGCCCGTATAGGGATCGGCCTCCGCGGACACGTCGGGGAGCAGACGGCAGGCGACCGGCCCCGCCACCCCGGTCGCGGCGGCGGGGCCGGCGGCGGTCACACCGGCGGCGGTCGTCCGGCAGAAGCCCGGCGGATAACCGAACGCGCGCTGGACGGCGTTGGCGTCGCGATAGTCGGCACCGCCGGGAAAGGCGATTCCCGGCACTCGGGACGTCCGCTGCCAGGCCGGCATCTGCCACGACTGGGAGATGCCGCCACCGCCGGAGCCACCCCGCGGACCGCCGTTCCACGTCTGCTCGACGGGAGGCTGGCGAGCGTCGTCGATGGCGGTGCCGCCGACGGCGACGACGTAGGGCTGAGAGGACGGGTCGTCGACCGAGACGGGGTTCTGTCCCCTGACGGGCACCGGCTTCTCGTTGGTGTTGCAGTCGTCTGACCCGTTGTCGCCGGCGGCGCTGAACACCGTCTGTCCCTGGGCGGCGGCCTGCTCGAAGAGCACGTTCTCGGCCTGCTGGATGCCGGGCTGCCCGTTCTGGACGGACTGTTCGCACAGGCCCCAGCTGGTGCTGACCACCCGGTCGCGGTCGGCGTCGACGATCGCCGCGTACTCGTTGAGCGAGTCATAGTCGGTGGGGTTGGCGCCCGTGTAGGGGCCCTCGTAGACGTCGATCGTCGCCCGCGGCGCCAGCGCCGAGACGTCCTCGACGTCGAGGCTCGCCTCGCCGGTCCCCGGGCCGGTCGGCTGCCCGCCGTCGACGGCGACGACGTGCAGGCGGCGCTGCATCGCCGCCGCCTGGGCGGCCCCGAAATAGCAGGTGTCGAATGTCCGGATGTCCGAGCGCAGAAACGGCTCGTTCTCGTAGATCGCGATGTGCTGGCCGGCTCCGCGGTCACCGGCCGCATAGAGCCCGAACGCGCCGTAGGCGTGGGCGATCTGGTCGTCGGCGAGGCCGTCGGCGGCGATGCTGGCGGCGCGCGCCGCCGGGCAGGCCCGGGGCGAGCCGGCCGGATGGCTCAGCGAAGCCGCGCGCGCTGCCCGGTGGCGGGCGACCTGCGACGGGACCGGGTGGGGCACGCCGGCCGGCGCCGCG
>DATAUL010000381.1:0-35582 GCA_036268255.1 Solirubrobacteraceae bacterium
GCCACCCCGAGCTCGGAGAGCTGATGCTCCAGGAGCTCTCCGCCGTGTCCGCCGCGGCGCCGATCGTCCGCGCTCATCACGAGCGCTGGGACGGCGGCGGCTACCCCGACGGACTGAGCGGACAGGCGATTCCGCAGCTCAGCCGGATCATCGCCACCTGCGACGCATTCGTCGCCATCGCCAGCGATCGTCCCCATCGCCGTGGCCAGGGTGCTGCCGCAGCTCTCGACGGCGTGCTCCAGGAGAGCGGCACACAATTTGACCCGGCGACGGTGGACGCGCTGACCGCCTCGTTGGCCAGGAGCGCCGCTCCCAAGGGCTCGACGACACGCCCGCTGGAGGTTGTCGCCGCCCCGAGCCCAAAGAGCAGCGGAGATCGTTCGCACGGGCTGCAGGACGCGATCGCCGACTTCGACGTCGTGCCGGTCCTCGCGCCGGCCTACGAGCGCATCCTCGAGGCGACCGCCTCCGAGCACACGCTTGGCGGCGAGCTCGTGGCCGCCGTCGAGAGCGACACCGGGCTGACCGTCGCCGTCCTGCGTAGCGCGCAGCCGCTCGCGCGCAGCCGCCCGATCGTCAACGTCGCCGACGCCATCGCCGCGCTGGGGGTTGCCGGGGTCGACGCGGCCGTGCGACCACTGCCGCGCTCGGAGTTTCCCTGGCGAACGTCGCATCTGCAGGTGCTCATGCACCGTTCGCTCGTGCACGCTCAGGCCGTGGCGCGGGCCGCCGATCGGATCGCCCGCGAACTTGACCTGGGCGAGCGCGACGATGTCCTCGCGGTGGCGCTGCTTCACGACGTCGGAAAGCTCGCGATGGGACGGAGCATCGCCGACTATCCGACCGAAGCCGAGCAGGCGCTCAATCCCGAGGAGCGGGTGCGCCGGGAACGAGTGGCCTGGGGGATGGACCACGCCAGCCTGGGTGGCCTCCTGCTGCGCCGGTGGGGCCTGCCCAAGCCTCTTGCCGGCGCGGTCGCCGCCCATCACAGTGCCGAAGCCGAGCACGAAGTCGCCACCTACGTCCGGCTTGCCGACATGGTCGCCCACCACGCGCAGGGAGAAGCCGTCGACGGCGCCAAGATGCTGGCGCTGTCCCATCTCTGCGGGCTCTCCGCGTCTCTGCTCAGAGCAATCCTGTTCGATCTGCCTTACTCGGGTGGGAGCCGTCGACGCCGTGCGGAACCGTCGCCATTGTCGAACCGTGAGACGACCATCGTCCGTCTCCTCGCCGAGGGAAAGCGCTACAAGGAGATCGCGCTCGAACTCAACGTGGCGGCGAGCACCGTCAGAACCCACCTGCACAACGTGTACGCCAAGATCGGTGTCGACGATCGCGCCCAGGCAGTGCTCCGCGTCACGGAGATGGGATGGATCTGACGCTCACCGCGCGGTCTCGAATTCCGCCCAAGACGAAGAGGAGCCATGCCGAAGAGGCCATCAGCAACTGAGAAGTCATCTCCGTCGCCCTCGGCGACCGCGAAGAAGACGGCTGCGACCGTGCTGCGCCACAAAGAGGAGCGCCGGGCCGAGAGCCTCGCCCATATCCGCTCGCAGACCGACGAGGGAACACTCGTCATCCGCCACATGTCCGACGAAGAGCAGGCGGCGGCGTCTCAGGCCGCGCGGATGACCCGGACCCGCAACGAGGCGCGCACGCGGCGTTACCGATCTCCCAACGACCGGTAGGCGCCTGGCGGCGTCGAAGCTGGTCTAGAGCAGGGCGCCCGCGTCCCGGAGCCGATCGCGCGCGGGGCGGTCAAGCCCCCAGCGCTCGAGCGCGCCCTCGGGGTCGTCATGGGCCGGCCGGGCTTGCGCAGCGGTGCGGCTGAAGCGGGGGGCCGGACCCGGCTGGCGAGCGTCGCCGACGTCGACGAACGTGCCCCGGGCGGCCATGTGGGGGTGCTCGGGAGCGTCCCAGATTCCGCGCACGACGGTGGCGCACGCATCCTCGCCCTCGAGCAGCTCGCCCCACTCGCCGGCCGTCCGGCGCGCGAACACATCCATCAGGCGCTGCTTGAACTCCGGCCAGCGGGCGCGGTCGAACTGCGGCATCTGTTCGGCAGGGACCCCGAGCAGCTCGAGCAGGCGCGCGTAGAACTGGGGCTCGAGCGCGCCGACGGCGACATGCCCGCCGTCGGCGGTCGCGTAGACCTCATAGAAATGCGCGCCGCTGTCGAGCAGGTTGCCGCCGGGATCCTCGCCCCACTGACCGGCCCCGCGCAGCGCGTAGACGAGCGAGGTCAACAGGGCCGCCCCGTCGACCATCGCCGCATCGACCGTCTGGCCGTGACCGGAACGGCGCGCCTCGAGAATTCCGCAGACGACGCCGAAGCCCAGGAACATCGCCCCGCCGCCGTAGTCGCCGACGAGATTGAGCGCGAACATCGGCCGCTCACCGGTCCGCCGGGAGGCCCCGAGCACGCCGGCGAGCGAGATGTAGTTGATGTCGTGGCCGGCGACCTGCGACATCGGACCCTCCTGGCCGTAGCCGGTCATGCGGCCGTAGACGAGTCGGGGATTGCGGGCGCGGACATCATCCGGGCCGATGCCGAGGCGCTCCATCACCCCCGGGCGAAACCCCTCGATCAGGGCATCGGCCTGCTCGCTGAGCGCCAGCAGCGCCTCACGGCCGGCAGCGGACTTGAGGTTGAGGGCGATCGACTGGCGGCCCCGCCGCGTCGGGTCGTCCGCTGGAACCACGGCCGCCGCCGCCGAGCGCTCGATCCGCAGCACGTCAGCGCCCATGTCGGCCAGGAGCATGCCGGCGAACGGCGTGGGGCCGATCCCGCCGATCTCCAGCACCCGGACGTCGGTCAGTGGGCCTTGGCGCGGCGCGTGGACGCTCATGACCGCGCGAGGTTACCGGCCGACTGATAGAAGACAGAGCGTGCCGAGCATCCTCGATCGCTTCACGCTCGACGGCAACGTGGTGGTGGTCACCGGCGCATCGTCGGGCCTCGGGGTGGCGTTTGCCACCGGCCTGGCGAGCGCGGGCGCCGATATCGCGATCTGCGCGCGCCGCGCCGACCGGCTGCAGGAGACCCGGCGCGCCGTGCGGGAGGGCGGGCGCCGCTGCATCGCCGTCGAGGCCGACGTGTCGCGACCCGAGGACTGCCGGCGTGTGGTGGAGCAGACCATCAGCGAGCTCGGCCGCGTCGACGTGCTCATCAACAACGCGGGCGTGGGCACCGCGGTGCCGGCTCTGCGCGAGCCGCCGGAGGACTTTCGGCGCGTGATCGACGTCAACCTCAACGGCAGCTACTTCATGGCGCAGGCGTGCGCCGCCGCGATGCGCCAGTCGGGCGGCGGGAGCATCGTCAACGTCGGCTCGATCCTCGGCTCGACCTCGGCGGGGCTGCCCCAGGCCGCCTACAGCGCATCGAAGGCGGCCATCATCGGGCTGACACGCGACCTCGCTCAGCAGTGGACGGGTCGCTACGGGATCCGCGTCAACGCGCTGGCGCCCGGGTTCTTCCGGTCGGAGATGACCGACCAGTACCCCGATGACTACATCGAGGGCCGGCTCGAGCGGGTTCCGGCCGGACGGGTGGGGGAGGCCGAGGAGCTGGTGGCGGCGGCGCTGTTTCTCGCCAGCGATGCCGCGTCCTACATCACCGGGGTCCTGCTGCCCGTCGACGGCGGCACGCTGACGAGCTGAGCGGCCCTGATGAGCTGAGCGGGCGTCATGTCAAGGGCGGGTTGGCCAGCGACACGAGGTTGCCCTCAGGGTCGGTGACGTAGGCGACGCGCTCGCCCCAGAACATGTCGGCCGGGTCCCGCAGGACGGTGGCGCCCATCTCACGCAGGTGGGCGACCACGGCATCGACGTCGGAGACGTAGACGAACAGCTCGTGGCGCATTCCGCGCTGCGGCTCCACGCCGGCCAGCATCCGCGGGGCGTCCTCGGTGGTGACCGCCAGCTCCGCGCCGCCCTCTCGGCGAAGGCCGATGTATCCGGCCCGCCCGTCCTCGCCGTTGAGGCGAAACGACTGGGCAAAGCCGAGTGACACGTAGAAGTCGGCGACCGCCTCCACGTCGCGGGCGTGGAGCACGGGAAAGGCGCGCAGGGCGCTCATCGCTCCCCCGGCGGGCGACGCGCCTCGGTCAGCGGCTGGCCATCGTCGAGCGCGGCGAACGGCGGCGGCCAGGGGCCGTGCCAGTTGTCGCGGGCGCCATCGACGGTGAGGACCGAGCCGGAGAAGAAGTCGCCGGCGGGAGACGCCAGCAGCGTCACCAGCCATGCGATCTCCTCGGGCTGTCCGAGCCGGCCGAGCGGGATCGTCGAGGCCAGCGAGTCGACGATCGGCTGCGGGTACTTGGTGAGGAGCGTCTCGGTGGCGAACTGGCCGGCGGCGATCGCGTTGAGCTTGATGCCGAAGCGCGACCACTCGATCGAGAGCACGCGCATCAGGTTCTCGACGGCCGCGCGCGCTGCCGATGAGTGCGCCATCCCAGGGAGGCCGTGGTGCGGCGAGATGGTGACGCTGATGACCTTGCCCCCGCCGCCGGGGATCATCGCCTTGGTGGCCACCGCGTGGGTCATCAGCCAGGTGCCCTCGACGTTGAGCTTCATCACCGTGCGAAAACCCTTGGGGGTGATGTCCTCGGCCGGCGAGAGAAACTGGCCGCCCGCGTTGTTGACGAGCAGATCGATGCGGCCATGGCGCTCGATCGTGTCCTCGACGAGAGCGTCGACCTGATCCTCCTCGCGGATGTCGCATACGGACGCTGCGACCCGCCCGGCGTCGTCCAACGCCACCGTCTCGCGCAGCGGATCCGACTGTCGCCCGCACACCACCACCTGCACGCCCAGTCCGGCCAGCTCCAGCGCGGTGACCCGCCCGAAGCCTGAGCCGCCGCCGGTGACGATCGCCACCTGGCCCTCGAGCAAACCGTCACGGAAGACCTGAGACGTCATTGCGCTCGCTGAGTCTGCCAGATGAGAGATTTGCCGTGCATATCGCCCAGAATCGCGCACTTACGTGGCGGTTGCGCTCCGGTGGCGGAGGCTAGGATCGCGCACCAATGAAATCCTTTGCCTCAGACAATTACGCGAGCGCCCATCCGGACGTCCTGGCCGCCATGCAGGAGGCCAACGACGGCCACGCTCCGGCCTACGGGGCGGATCCGTGGACCGCCCGGGCACGGGACGTCCTCAAGGCCCACTTCGGCCAGGACGCCGAACCCCTGCTCGTGTTCAACGGCTCGGGAGCCAACGTCGTCTGCCTGCGCCTGGCCTGCCGTCCCGGGGCCACGGCCGCCATCTGCGCGGCCGGCGCGCACGTCAACGTCGACGAGGGAGGCGCGCTCGAGCAGGTGGGTCAGATCAAGCTGCTCGCGGTCCCGAGCCCCGACGGCAAGCTGACCCCGGACCTGGTCGCCACCCAGCTCACGCGGCTCGGCGACGAGCACGCGGCACAGCCGAGCGTGGTGACGATCACCCAGAGCACCGAGCTGGGCACCCGGTACACGCCGACGGAGATCGCTGCCCTTGCGGACACGGCGCACACCCACGGGCTCCGGCTGCACGTCGACGGCTCCCGCCTGGCGAACGCCGCCGCCGGCCTGAACACGAGCCTGACAGCCATCACCGTCGACGTCGGCGTCGATCTGCTCAGCCTGGGGGGCACGAAGAACGGGATGGTGCTCGGCGAGGCGGTCGTGGTCCTCGATCCGGCGCTCGCCGAGGGCGCACCCTACGTGCGCAAGCAGACACTCCAGCTCGCGTCGAAGGGGCGCTTCCTGGCGGCGCAGTTCATCGCCCTGTTCGAGGGGGACCTGTGGCGGCGCAACGCCGCGCACGCCAACGCCATGGCCACCCGGCTCGCCGAGCGCCTGCGGCGCGTCCCTGAGATCACGATCACCGAGCGCGTGGAGGCCAACGGAGTATTCGCGATCGTTCCGCGGGCCGCCGCCGACACCGTGCGGCCACGGTGGCCGTTCTACACGTGGGACGAGACGACCGGCGAGGTCCGGCTGATGTGCTCGTGGGATACGACGGCCGACGAGGTCGACGAGTTCGCCCACGCGCTCGCGCAGGCCTGCGGCTGACGATTACCCTTGGTCGCATGAGCAAGCGACTGGTCGCCCTCTCCGCCGCCTACGGCGCCGGGGGCCAGTGGATCGGGACCGCGGTGGCCGCTCGCCTGGGAGTGCCGTTCGTCGATCGCGCGATCGCGCGGGCGGTCGCAGCCCGCCTGGATGTGCCGATCGACGAGGCCATCCAGCAGGAGGAGCCGCCCGGCGGAAGCCTGCTGGAGCGCCTGCTCTCGAGCTTCGTGGGCGCCGAGACCGGCACGCCGGTCCCCCTTCCGGCCGAGATGATCACGGCCGAGGACTTCCACATCGCCTCCCAGCACGCGCTGCTCGAGCAGGCCGGCACCGGCGAGGGCGTGATCCTCGGGCGCGGCGCCGCGGCCGCCCTGCGTGACGACCCCCGTGTCCTGCGGGTGCGCCTGTCCGGACCGGTGGAAGCACGGCTGCGCCGCGTTCTGGCGGTCAACGACTTTGACGAGGCGACCGCGCTGCGGACGCTGAGGCGCTTTGACCGCACCCACGCCGAGTACTTCCGCCAGTTTCACGACGTCGACATCGACGACGCGTCGCTGTATCACCTGACGATCGACTCGACCTCGATGCCCCTGGAGGCGTGCGTCGACCTGATCGAGCTGGCCGCCGGCGCCGTCGCTTGACGGCTCCTCCCCGACCGCCGCTACTTCACTCCCAGCGACTCGCGCAGCTGGCCGACGTGGCTGGCCAGCCAGCGCTGCGTGCGCTCTGCTCGCGGACCGCCGCCGGCCCGCCAATAGGCCCCGAACGCCTCGTGTCCGGCGACGACCGCTCGGCTGACGATCCGGTAGCACCACTCGTGGTTGGCGATCATCGCCTCCGCCAGCTCGCTCCGGTGCGAGCGCGGCAGGCCGTAGGCGTCGGCGAACAACGCCAGCCGCGTCAGCGAGCGGCCACGCACCCCGGCCGGGGTGTCCCCGCTCGGGCGCAGTGGCGCCCACAGCCGCGCAGCGCCCGCGACGTCCCACAGGGTCGAGCCCGGACCTGCGAGGTCGAAGTCGATCAGCGCCACCGCCCGGCCGGCTACGAAGATGATGTTGTCGAGGTTGAGATCGTTGTGGCTGACGGCGCCGTCCCGGTAGCGGTCGGGGACGGGCGGCGGCCAGCGATGGCCGCCGGGGTCGAAGGCGGCGACCGCGTCGTGATAGCGGCGCAGCAGATGGGCGACGCTCACGAGCGCCTCATCGGTCAGGGCCCAGTCCGGATACGGAGCGATCACGGCCTCACCGGGGATGTAGGTGAGAACCTCGCGCCCGCGCTCGTCGATGCCCAGATGGCGAGGGGCGCCGTCGAAGCCGACGCGCTCGAGGTGTCCCAGGAGCGCTCGGGTGGCCGGGGTCGTCGGCCGCGATGGCCGCCGCACGGTGTCACCGACACGGGTGACCAGCCCGGCGTTCGTGATGCCGCCGTGCAGCTGAACCTCCCGGGTCGTTGACGTGCTCACGCCGGCTCCAGCAGCTCCCGCGCCAGCGAGGCGTGCGTCACCAGCGTGCTCACGAATCCACCGCGAATGGCCGCCGTCACAGCGGCCGCCTTACGCGTCCCGTAGGCGATCGCGATCCGCTCGGGCACCGCGCGCAGCGCGTCGGCGCCGATGCAGATCATCCGCTCCGAGAGCTGCGTGGCCACCGCGTGGCCATCGGCGTCGAGCTGGATGCCGCCGAGCTCCGCACGCACGCCGAGCCGTTCATCACGGCGACGCTCCTGCTCGGACACGGCGTCGGCGACCGTTGACTGGCCCGGTGCCCAGGCGCCGATCGCCACCACCGCCTTGGTCAGCTCGGTGAAGCGGGCCATCGCCGAGGCCACCTCGGTCTGCTCGCGCAGAGCCCGCGCCGTGCCGGCGTCGGGCACGATCATCGGCGCATAGAAGCAGAAGGCCGGCCCGCGGGCGATCCGCGCGACGTCGCGCACGAGCTCGATCGAGCTCTCGTCCACGTCCTCGCGGCTGATGGCGCCCGTCAGCTGCACGACGGCGCACGGCGCGAGCTCGCCGAGCGCTGATCGCACCGCCATCGTCGTCCGCGACCAGGCGAGCCCCAGTATGTCGTCGCGCTCGACGATCTCGGTGAGCAGCCCGGCGGCCGCGCGGCCCAGGTTGGCGCGCAGCAGCGCATCGCGGTCGGTCGGTGAGGCGGCGTCCGAGTCCGAGTCCGAGCCGATGACCAGGCAGCGACGCAGGCCGTACCGCGTCCCCAGCGCGACCGACAGCTCGAGATCGATCTCGCCCTCGTAGTGCAGCTCGATCCGCACCAGCCCCGTGGCGCGCGCCCGTTCGAGCATTCGGGCCACCTTGAAGCGACTCAGGCCGAGCTCGGTTGCGATCTCCGACTTGCTGGCGCCCTCGAAGTAGTACCGGCGGGCGACCGTCGCGGCCAGGAGAACGGCCGCCGGACCGCCGACGGGACGGGCCAGCGAGGTCACCGAAACCGACCCATGATCCGCAGGGACACGCTCATATGAGCATGGTACGCCGTTTCACGCGCATAAGTTGACACATGCGGGGCGAGGGAGCTAGGCTAGCTGCACTCACGAGCGGCCCGGTGCTCATTTGAGCGGTTGCGCCGCAAAAGGAGATGCGCGTCGCCCGCAGGGGCACGCGAAGGGAGAGATGAGAGGAGACGCCACGTGCCGGCGAAGCGTGCGCTGATAGCTCTGGGCATCGTCGCGGCGGCCGCCGTGCCGCTGACGGGTTGCAGCTGGGCGGGCGCCGGTGGCGGCGGTGGTGCCGTTCGCGTGCTGATGGTCAACAACCCCCAGCAGGTGGAGCTGCAGTCGCTGACCGCCAAGTACTTCACCGCCAAGACGGGGATCAAGGTCGACTTCAAGGTCCTGCCGGAGAACGACCTGCGCGACGCCATGAACGAGGACGTCGCCAATCAGGCCGGCCAGTACGACGTCGTCTCGACGAGCAACTTCGAGACGCCGTTCTATGCCAAGTACCACTGGCTCAAGCCGCTCGACGCCTATCTCAGGAAGGACCCGGGATTCGACGCCAACGACATCCTCGGCCCCATGAAGGAGTCGCTCCAGGGGCCGGGCGGCCAGCTGTACGCGCTGCCCTTCTACGGCGAGTCCTCGATGCTCATGTACCGCAAGGACGTCTTCGCGAAGCTGGGGCTGAAGATGCCGCTGCATCCGACCTGGCAGCAGGTCGCCACGCTGGCGGCGAAGGTCAACGGCAAGCAGGGGATGCGCGGGATATGCCTGCGCGGCCAGCCGGGCTGGGGCGAGCTGTTCGCGCCGCTGACGACCGTCGTCAACACCTACGGTGGCACCTGGTTCACCAAGGACTGGCAGGCGCAGCTGACCGCGCCGCCGTTCGTGAAGGCGACGAGCTTCTACGTCAACCTCGTGCGCAAGGACGGCGAGACCGGCGCCGCCGAGTCGGGGTTCACCGAGTGCCTGAACGACATGAGCCAGGGCAAGGTGGCCATGTGGTACGACGCCAGCTCCGCCGCCGGGGCGCTGGAGGACAAGTCGCAGTCCAAGGTCGCGGGCAAGATCGGCTACGCGTTCGCGCCCACCGACAAGACGAAGTACTCGGGCTGGCTGTACACGTGGGCGTGGGCGATCGAGAACAACGCCAAGAACCCCAGCGCGGCCTACAAGTTCATCTCCTGGGCATCGAGCAAGCAGTACGAGCAGTTGGTCGCCGAGAAGCAGGGGTGGTCGCAGGTGCCCAACGCCACCCGCTATTCGCTGTACAAGGTCCCGGCCTATCGCAAGGCGGCATCGGCGTTCTGGAAGGTGACGTACGAATCGGTCCTGCACGCCAACCCCAAGGACCCCGGGCTGCAACCGCGCCCGACGCTCGGGATCCAGTTCGTCGACATCCCGGAGTTCGTCGGGATCGGCACGAACATCTCGCAGCTCGTCAGTTCGGCGATCGCCGGCGGAGGGTCGGTGCAGAGCGCGCTTAGCCAAGGACAGTCACAGGCCCAGTCGGCCGGCAACCACTACAAGTGAGACCCCGCACGTGAGCTCGATCACGCAGGCCCCCTCAGCGACCGCCACCCGCCGCCGGACCGGACCCACCCAGCGCTCGGAGAGTCAGAAGGAGCGGCGCACGCGGTGGCTGCGCCGCGCCCCGCTGATGCCGGCGATGGTCTTCATGATCGTCATCACCCAGGCCCCATTCGTGGCCACGCTGGTGTTCTCCACGCTCAACTGGAACGCGCTGGAGCCCAACTACAAGCGGTTCATCGGCCTCGACAACTACAAGCAGGTGTTCTCGGACCCGACGCTGCGCCAGGCGACGATCAACAGCGTTCTCTTCACGGTGGTCGTCGTGCTCGTCTCGGTCACGCTTGGCCTGGTGATCGCGGTGCTGCTCGACCGCAAGTTCTTCGGCCGCGGGCTGGTGCGGACGATGATGATCGCGCCGTTTCTGATCGTGCCGGTGGCGGCCGCCCTTGTGTGGAAGCACGCCATGTTCAACCCCAACTACGGCCTCCTCGACGGTGTGCTCACGTGGATCGGGCAGCTGTTCGGCTCCAGCCATCCCGCCCAGCCCGACTGGATCTCCAGCGTGCCCAAGCTGACGATCATCATCCCGCTCGTGTGGCAGTGGACGCCGTTCATGATGCTGATCCTGCTCGCCGGCCTGCAGGGCCAGCCGCGCGATCCGCTCGAGGCCGCCAAGGTCGACGGTGCCAGCGACTGGCAGGCGTTTCGCTACGTGACGCTGCCGCACATGCGAACCTACATCGAGCTGGCGATGCTGCTGGGGGCGATCTACATCGTGCAGAACTTCGACGCCGTGTTCACGATCACCTCCGGCGGCCTGGGCACCGAGAACCTGCCGTACAGCGTCTACGACACCCTGTTCACCGGGGAGAACTACGGGCAGGCCTCGGCCGAAGGGGTGGTCGTCGTCATCGGGACGATCATCATCGGCACGTTCCTGCTGCGCACGGTCTCCAGCCTGTTCAAGGAGGAGGGAGCCTGATGTCAGCGTCCGCTTCAGCCCGAACCGTCACGAGCCGCCCCCGGTCGCGCCGGCGCGGCACTCGGTCGCCCACTCGTCACCGCTATGCCTGGGCGGGCGGGCTGGCGGCGTGGGCGATCGCGTTGCTGTTCGTCGCACCGATCATCTGGATGGTCCTCACCTCGCTGCACTCGGAGTCAAACGCCGCCACCAACCCGCCGTCGATCGGCGCCGGGCTGACCCTGAGCGGTTACAAGAACTTCTTCGACTCTGATCCGTGGCCATACCTCGTCAACTCGCTGAGCGCGGCGGTTTTCTCGACGCTCATCGTGCTGCTGCTGGCCTTCCCCGCCGCCTACGCGCTGACGATCAAGCCGGTGAAGAAGTGGCGCGACGTGATGTTCTTCTTCCTCTCGACGAAGTTCCTGCCGCAGGTGGCCGCTGTGCTGCCGATCTTCCTGATCGCGCGCGACCTGGGGCTGCTGGATCACGTCCTGGCGCTGATCATCGTCTACGCCGCCATGAACCTCCCGGTGGCTATCTGGATGATGCGCTCGTTCCTGGCCGAGATCCCGCGCGAGGTGGTGGAGGCGGCCGAGCTCGACGGCGCCGGCCTGCGCACGATCCTGCTCAAGATCCTGCTGCCCCTGACCGCCCCCGGTCTGGCGGCGGTGTCGCTGATCTGCTTCATCTTCTCCTGGAACGAGCTGCTCTTCGCCCGCGTCATCACCGCCACCGTGGCCGAGACCGCCCCGGTGTTCCTCACCGGATTCATCACGAGTGAGGGCCTGTTCCTCTCCAAGCTGTGCGCGGCGGCGGTCATCATCTCGCTGCCGGTGCTGATCGCCGGCTTCGCCGCCCAGGACAAGCTCGTGCAGGGCCTGTCGTTCGGGGCGGTGAAGGGATGAGCCAGCTTTCGACCCATCCGCTGGGCGGCGCGACGCTCGCCGCGTGCGCCGACCGGGTCGCGGTCCCCGGCTACGACCGCTCGGCGCTCAGCGTGGGCATCGTGCACTTCGGCGTGGGCGGCTTTCATCGCGCCCATCAGGCGATGTTCCTCGACCGCCTGATGAACGCCGGCCAGGCGCATGACTGGGCGATCTGCGGCGTGGGGGTGATGCCCGCCGACCGGCGGATCAAGGAGACCCTCGAGGCCCAGGATCATCTGTACACGCTGGTCGAGAAACACTCAGACGGCACCTACGACGCGCGCGTGATCGGCTCGATCGTCGACTTCCTGTTCGCGCCCGATGATCCCGAGGCGGTGATCGAGCGCCTGGCTGACGAGGCGACCCGGATCGTCTCGCTCACCGTCACCGAGGGCGGCTACAGCATCGACGACGTCACCGGCGAGTTCGACGCGGGCACGCCGGACGTCGCCGCCGACTTGGAGCCCGGTGCCACGCCCGCCACGGTGTTCGGGCTCGTGTGCGAGGCGCTGCGCAGACGCCGCGAACGCGGGACGCCGCCGTTCACGGTCGTCTCCTGCGACAACCTGCAGGGCAACGGCACGCTCGCCGGCAAGGCGTTCACCTCATTTGCCCGAGTGCGCGACCCCGAGCTGGGGGAGTGGATGGAGCAGTGCGTGCAGTTCCCCAATTCGATGGTCGATCGCATCACCCCGGCGACCACCGACGACGATCGGAAGGCCGTGCGCGATCGGTTCGGAATCGAGGATCGCTGGCCGGTCGTGTGCGAGCCGTTCGTGCAGTGGGTCCTGGAGGACGCGTTCACGCTGGGGCGTCCTCCGTACGAGGAGGTCGGCGTGCAACTCGTCTCAGACGTCGAGCCCTACGAGCTGATGAAGCTGCGCCTGCTCAACGCCAGCCACCAGGGGCTGTGCTACTTCGGGCGCCTGTGCGATTACGAGATCGTCCACGAGGCCGCCCAGGATCCGCTGTTCCAGCGCTTCCTCCGCGGATACATGGACGCCGAGGCCACTCCGACCCTCCCCGCGGTTCCGGGCGTCGATCTCGATCGCTACAAGGACACGCTGCTCGAGCGCTTCTCCAATCCCGAGATCCGGGATACGATCGCCCGGCTGTGTGCCGAGAGCTCCGATCGGATCCCCAAGTGGCTGCTGCCCGTGGTCCGGGCCCGGCTCGCCGATGACGGCGCGATTCCCCACAGCGCGGCGATCGTCGCCAGCTGGGCACGCTACGCCGAGGGAGCCGACGAGCACGGCCACCCGATCGAGGTCGTCGACCGCCAGCGCGACCGGGTGATGGCGCTTGCCTCCGAGCAGCATGACCAGCCACTGGCCTTCATCTCCAACCGCGAGCTGTTCGGCGACCTGGCCGACCAGCCCCGGTTCGCCGAAGCGTTCGCCGGCTGTTTGGAGTCGCTGCACGAGCACGGCGCCCGGGCGACGCTGCAGGCCGTCGTGGACCAGGACTAGGCCCGCCCACAGGTGACCAAGCTCTACGGCGGTGTCGAGACCGGCGGCACCTGGTGCGTGTGCGCGCTTGGCACGGGCCCGGGCGAGCTGATCGCCCATGATCGCTTCCCGACCGCGTCGCCGCAGGAGACGATCGACCGGATCGTCGCCTTCTTCTCCTCCGATGCCCATCCGGCGCCCGTCGCCGTCGGGGTGGGCTCCTTCGGCCCGGTCGATGTCGATCCGCGCTCGCCGACCTGGGGCTCGGTGACGACGACCCCCAAGCCGGGCTGGGCCCACACCCCGGTTGCCGGCATCCTGCGCGCCCGGCTCGGCGTTCCCGTGGCCTTCGACACCGACGTCAACGCGGCCGCGCTGGGCGAGCAGCGGTGGGGGGCGGGCCGCAACGCGCAGAGCCTCTGCTACCTGACGGTGGGGACGGGGGTCGGTGCCGGACTGCTCGTGGAGGGACGGCCGCTGCATGGGCTGGTGCATCCCGAGGTCGGCCACCTGCGGATTCCCCACGACAGCGAGCGTGACCCGTTCCCCGGCGTCTGCCCGTTTCACGGCGACTGCTGGGAGGGGCTGGCCTGCGGCCCGGCGCTGAGCGAGCGCTGGGGCGCGGAGGGACGCGACCTACCCGACGACCATCCCGCATGGGCGCTCGAGGCCGAGTACCTGGCACTCGGGATTCTCAGCATCGTGATGGTCGCCTCGCCGCATCGCGTGATCCTCGGCGGCGGGGTGATGGAGCGCGAGCCGCTGCTGGGGCTGGTCAGGACGCAGCTGCGTGAGCTCGTGGCCGGGTATCTGGACCTGCCGCTGCTCGGCGATGAGATCGACCGTTACCTCGTCCTGCCAAAGCTCGATGACGACGCCGGGGTGCTCGGCGCGATCGCGCTCGCCCAGCAGCTGTAGCCGCGCGACGGCGGGCGATCAGGTCTTCAGTTCGGCCGGCGCGGATTCCAGGGCCGCCTGGATGGCGGCCACCAGCTCGCGAGCCGAGGCGGCCGTCAGCTCGACGGCCACCCGCGCTCCCGGCCCCTTGGTGGGATCGGTGAAGTCGATGTTGAGCGTGTGCTCGGCCATCGCGTGCACGGGATGGTCGAAGTAGACGGTGCCGTCGGTGACGTGGAACCAGCTCGAGTCAGGCCCCTTGGCACTGCCGTCGAGCTCGGTCTTGACGGTCGCGTAGGTGCACATGCTCAGCCTCCGAGATACTTGGCGTAGAAGGTCTGGATCCGCTCCCAGCCGTCGTTGGCGGCCTCCACGCGGTAGGCGGGCCGGTTGGCGGAGAAGAACGCGTGGCCGGCGCCGTCGTAGCGGTGGAACTCGTGCGGCTTGTTCTCCCGGGTCAGGATCTCGTCGAGCTCGTCGACCTGCTCGGGACTGGGAAAGGAGTCGTCGTTGCCGAACAGGCCGAGCAGCGGGGCCCGGAGATTGGGCAGCTGGTCGACGAGGTTCGTGACCGGAATCGGGAACTCGGGCGGCGGTGTGCCGGTGACGAACGCGCCGTAGCAGTCCACGGCGGCGTCGAGATCGAGGTTGCAGGCGGCCAGGACCGACTGGCGTCCGCCGGAGCAGTAGCCGATCACGCCCACCTTGCCGTTGGAGCTGGGCAGCGCGCGCAGGTACTCGGCGGCGGCGCCGACGTCGCCGACCAGACGGTCATCGGGAACGCCGCCATTGGCGCGGGCGGTGGCGGCCGCGTCGTCGGGGGCCGCGCCCGGGGCCTCGCGGTAGTACAGGTTGGGGACGATCGCGTCGTAGCCGAGCTCGGCGAAGCGGCGCGCGATCTCCTTGGTGCCGCGGTCGTAGCCGGGCATGTGGTGGATCACCACGACGCCGCCGCGGCTACCGTCGCCGGCCGGCCTGGCCACGTAGGCCTCGACCTCGTCGTCGCCGTGGCCTGCGATCTGGATCGTCTCGGTGCTCATCGAATCGCTCATGGTTGAGCATTCAAGCAGGCCAGCGCCGAGCGGTCGGCGGCCCGCGAGACCAGGCCGGAGCATCCTCTAGCATCGCCTCGCGACCCCGCGCACAGAGCGCGCGGGCGGTTGGCTCGTAATCATGGACCAGTTCGTCGACATCAACGGCATCCGCACCCGCTGGCGCCGGTCCGGCACCGGCCCGGCGGTGCTCCTCCTGCACGGCTGGGGGGCCAAGATCGAGGCCGTCGATCCGATCATCCGTGCACTGGCGCCGCAGCTCACCGTCGACGCGGTGGACCTCCCGGGGTTCGGCGAAACCGGTCTGCCGCCGGAGCCGTGGGGGGTTGCCGAGTACGCCGATTGGACCCGCGCGCTGATGGACGGACTGGAGCTCGAGCGGCCCAGCATCGTCGGGCACTCCAATGGGGGGCGGATTGCGATCCACCTGGCCAGCCACCATCCCGAACGCGTCGACAAGCTGATCCTCGTCGATTCGGCCGGCATCCGGCCCAAGCGCGGATTTCGCTACTACCGCCGGGTCGGCATGGCCAAGACCGCCAAGCACGCCGCGCGGCTGCTCGGGCCGGCCGGGCGGGCGCTTCAGCGGCGCGTGCTCGCGCGCACCGCCTCCTCGGACTACGCCAGCGCCGGACCGCTGCGCCCCACCTTCGTCAGGCTCGTCAACGAGGATTTGACGCCGCTGCTCTCGCAGATCCGGGCCTCGACGCTGCTGATATGGGGAGACCGGGACGATTCCACGCCGCTCTCCGACGGTCAGACGATGGAGCGGCTGATCCCCGACGCCGGCCTCGTGGTGCTCAAGGGTGCGGGCCATTTCTCGTATCTCGATCAGCCGCAGCGCTTTGGGCGGGTGGCGGCCCACTTCCTCGCCGCGCCGGTGCCCGTGCGATGACGTACGCGTCTGCTGGGGCGCTGCTCGCCTGCGCGGTTCTCGGCTGGCGCTACGTCGCGCGCGCGCGGCGCATGCTGCACCTGCTGCAGCTCGAGCACTACGAGAACGCCCGGCTGTTCGTGTGGCTGCGCCGGCGAGAGGAGCTCGCCGACGGCGCGGCGCTCAGCGCCGTCAGCGTGATCGTCTGTGGCGCGCTGGCGCTCGTGCGCAATTCGCCGGTCGAGTTGATCGTCTGGCTGGTGCTCTGCGCTGTGCTCGTGGCGGTCTGGCGCCGGGAGCCCCGCAGGGCCGACATCACGCCCCTCGTCTTCACCGAACGGGCGCGGCGTCTGTTCGTCGGCGCTCTGCTCGTGCCGGCCGTCGGCGTCCTGCTCGGCGTGGTGCTCGCGCTGGCGCTCGGCTCCGACGTGCCGCTCGCGCTCGCGGCGCTCGTGCTGGCCGTCTGCACCCTGGCGTGCCCGTGGCTGGTCACCGGCGCCAACGCCGCGCTGGCGCCGGTTCAGCGGCACATCAACCGGCGCTTCGAGGAGTCCGCGCGTGCGACGCTGGCGTCGGTCGCGCCGGTCGTGGTCGGCATCACCGGCAGCTACGGCAAGACGACCACGAAGGTGTGCGTCGGCGCGGTGCTCGCCGAGCACGATCCGACGCTCATCACGCCGGCGAGCTTCAACAGCTACCTGGGGGTCATCCGGACGATCAACGAGCACCTTCAGGCAGCCCATCGGAACTTCGTCGTCGAGATGGGGATGTACCGCGCCGGCGACATCGCCGAGCTGTGCGAGCTCGTCCGTCCGCAGATCGGCGTCCTCACCGCGATCGGACCGGTGCATCTGGAGCGGATGGGCACGATCGAGGCGATCGCCGACGCCAAGGCCGAGCTGGCCCTGGCGCTGCCGCCCGACGGGCGCCTCGTCGCCAACGGCGACGATCCTCGCTGCCGGGAGATCGCCTCTCGGGTGTCGGTCGACACGGTGCTGTACGCGATCGAGCATCCCGACGCCCACGTCCGAGCCGAGAACATCGTGCTGGCCGACGGGCGCACCCACTTCGAGCTCGTGATCGGCGGCGAGCGCGTCGCCGTCTCGAGCGGCCTGCTGGGCCGTCACAACGTGTCCAATCTGCTGGCGGCGGCGGCCGTCGGTCATCTGCGCGGGCTCTCGTCAGCCGAGATCGCTCGAGGGCTGGCCGGCATCACCCCGCCCGAGCACCGGCTGCAGCCGGTCCCCAACCCGCGGGCCGGCATCGTCGTGATCGACGACGCCTACAACTCCAACCCCGCCGGAGCGGCGGCCGCGCTCGAGGTGCTGCACAGCCATCCCGCGAAGCGGCGCATCCTCGTCACGCCGGGAATGGTTGAGCTCGGCGACCAGGAGGCCGAGCTCAACGAGGCCTTCGGGCGCCAGGCGGCCGCCGCCTGTGACCACGTGATCCTCGTCGGCCGCCAGCGCACCCGGCCGATCGACCGGGGGCTACGGGCCGCGGGCTTCTCCCCCGAGGCGATCACGGTGGTACGCGACATCGCGGAGGTGACGGCCGTTCTCGCGCGTTTCACCCGTGCCGGTGACGTCGTGCTGTTCGAGAACGACCTGC
Source organism: Solirubrobacteraceae bacterium (assembly GCA_036268255.1). Taxonomy (GTDB): domain Bacteria; phylum Actinomycetota; class Thermoleophilia; order Solirubrobacterales; family Solirubrobacteraceae; genus Palsa-465. Next base: position 17,813 of record DATAUL010000381.1, read on the forward strand.
CGGACATGTACTCCGAGCCGGACTCGCCCGCGCCGGCCGCCCCGCCGATGGTGGCGGGCGCCGCCTGAACTGCCGCGAGCGGGGAGGGGGGCGGGTGCCAATACACTCCGGCGCCGTGCCCAGAAGCGGACTGCGCGTGGGAGTCGTGTTCGGCGGACGCTCCGTCGAGCACGATGTCTCCATCATCACCGGCCTGCAGGCGTGCGAAGTCCTCGACGCCCGCCATCAGCCCGTGCCCCTGTACATCGACCGCCACGGCCGCTGGTTCGCCGGCGACTCGCTGCGCGCCATCGAGACCTACCGGGCCGACACGCTCGACGCCGAACCGGTCGTGTTCGACATCGGCAGCGGGCTGCTGCGTTCCCCGGCCGTGGAGCAGCGGCGGGGGGTGTTCGGCCGGGGGGGAGGCGGCAGCGCGCAGGAGCAGCATGTCGACGTCGTGATCCCGGCGACCCACGGCACGCAGGGCGAGGACGGCTGCCTGCAGGGCGCCCTCGAGCTGGCCGACGTGCCGTACGGCGGTCCGACACTCGAGGCGGCCGTGCTGGCGATGAACAAGGCCGTCACCAAGAGCGTGTTGCGCGCCGCCCAGATTCCAGTGCTCGAGGACCTGACGCTGCGCCGTTCGGAGTACGAGCGCCAGGGACCCGAGGCGATCATCGCCAAGATCAAGGCACGCTTCGGCCTGCCCGTGTACGCCAAGCCGGCCTCCCTGGGCTCGAGCGTCGGCGTGAGCCGGTGCACCGACGAGGCCCAGCTGGCCGACGCGCTGCAGCTGGCCTTCGAGCTCGATCGGGTTGCCCTGGTGGAGCCGGCGATCGAGGGCGGCAAGGAGATCAACTGCGCCGTGCTCGGCCGTCCCGGGGCGCAATTGCGCGTCTCGGCCTGCGAGCAGCCGATCGCGTCGGCCGACTTCCTGTCCTTTGAGGACAAGTACATGCGCGACGGCGGCAAGGGCGGCGCCGGCGACGCGATCAAGAGCGAGGGGATGAGCTCGGCCGACCGGATCATCCCGGCGCCCATCTCCGACGAGCTGACCGCCAGCGTCGAGGAGCTCTCGCGGCGGACCTTCGAGGTGCTCGGCTGCACCGGCGTGGCGCGTGTCGACCTATTGCTCGACGCCCAGGACCGCCTGTTCGTCAACGAGCCCAACACGATTCCCGGCTCGTTCGCGTTCTACCTCTGGGAGCCGGTCGGCCTGTCGTTTCCCGATCTACTCGACGAGCTGATCGACATCGCGATGGCCGAGCATGCCGAGAAGCAGCAGACCACGCGGACGTTCGAGACCAACCTTCTGGCGACGCGGGGCGAGGGCGCGAAGGCGTGAACGAGCGACGGGTGGCCGTCGCCAAGGGCGGCACCTCGATCGAGCGGGAGGTCAGTCTGAGAGGAGCGCACCGGGTGACGGCCGCGCTGCGCCAGGCCGGCTACGAGGTGAACGAGGTCGAGATCGACCACACCGTGCTCGATCGGGTGCGCGAGGTGGCGCCGGCGTTCGTGTTCATCGTCGCCCACGGGCGCAACGGCGAGGACGGCTCGCTGCAGGCGCTGCTGGAGCTGCTTCACGTGCCCTACACGGGCTCCGACAGCCTCTCCAGCGCGCTCTGCATCGACAAGATCCTCACCAAGCGGCTGCTACAGCGCGCCGGGCTGCCGACACCGCCGTTTCACGCCTTCAGCCGCCGGACCTTCCAGGACCTCGGCGCGGCCACCGTGTTCGACGATGTGATGGCCAGTCTGGGCGCGCCGGTCGTCGTCAAGCCGGCCCGAATGGGCTCGTCGTTCGGGATCAAGTTCGTCTCGCATCGGGATCAGCTGCGCACCGCCGTGCTCGGATCGGTCGCCTATGACGACGAGATCCTCGTCGAGCAACACGTCGCCGGCCGTGAGCTTGCCGTGACCGTGATCGGAGGTGCCGGCCCCGCGGACCCCGAGCCGCCGCGGGCACTCCCGATCGTCGAGATCTTCTCCACCCGCGAGTTCTATGACTATGAAGCCCACTACGACTTCGACGTCGTCAGGCTCGCGGCACCGGCGGAGCTCGACGACGGCGTTCGTGCCGCCGTGGAGGCGGTCAGCCTCGAGGCCTACTGCACGCTCGGGTGCCGTGACTTCGCGCGCGTCGATCTGATGCTCGACGGCGACTCGCGGCCGCAGATCCTGGAGATCAACACGATTCCCGGACTGACGGAGACGGGCCCGACTCCCTATGCCGCCGACGCCGCCGGGATGACGTTCGCCGAGCTGGTGGCGTCGATCGCCCGCCGGGCGACGGGCGATCGGTCCACCGCGGACTAGGAGCGCCTGGCGCTCCGCGGGCGGCTCGCCGTGCTCCGCCGTGTGCCGGAGCCCGACGCGCTCGCGCCGTTGGACCTGGCGCTGGTGGTGCGCGCAGCAGAGCTGCTACGCGATGAGCTGGCGCTGCTGCTCGAGCGTCCCGACCTGGATTGCCGGGACCGGGTTGCAGTGGCGCGCTGAGCGCGCGGGATCTCGGCCTTGACGACATCCTTGACCAGCCGCGGCAGCTCGGCCGTGAGGTACTTGGCCATCCGCTCCTCCTCACGGCGGATGCGCCGCGCGAGGACCTCGGTGTCGTGATCGCCGACCGCGGCCGCGAAGGTCTCGATGCGCAGGTACATGGCGATCTCGACCTGCTCCTCGCGCAGCTCCTCCTGGGCGTTGCGCAGGTGCGTCTCGGACTGCTCGGTGACGAGCGCTCGCACAGCGCCGATCTGACCCTTGACCGCCGCCACCGTCTTGCCGGCGACCTCGCCGACCGCGGTGGAGACGCCCGTGACGTCCAGGCCGGTCGCGGGCACGCCGCCGATCTGCTTGATCCGGCGCGCGACCGAGCGCTTGTGCTCCTTGGTCTCCTTGAGGTGCGCCTGCAGGCGCTTCTTGTAGGCCGCCTTCTCCGTCAGCTTGATGTGTGCGGCCAGGTCGATCTCCAACTCGGCTTCCTTGGCGTGAGCCTCGTTGAGCCACTGCACGAGCTTTGTGTCCCGCTCGTTGAGGACCTTGTCCCTGGTTGCCATGGTGCTCCTCGCATTCGTTGTGTCGGGTCGGCGCCCCAACTCTCCTCTCTTTTCTACACCCCGGTAACCCGGTGACCAAACCGTGGAGGTGATTACGCCGCGTTGAGGCGGAAAGGCACGTCGGAGATGCGAGCTGTCGTCACCGGCGCCACCGGCACCGAGGCGATCGCCGAGAGCGACCTCGACCCTGCCGAACGTACGTATCCGGACGTACGTATCAGGACAACGTCTTATAAAAGATATGCTATTCGCTGCTATATGGTCGAAGACGCGTGTCCGAGCTGCTCTCTGTGCGACGGTTGGCGACCGAGGAGCTGTGGGAGCGCAGGCTCGCCGGCGCCCCATGTCCCGCCCGTGACGAGCTGGCCAGGCGTCACCTTCCACTCGCGCGCAAGCTGGCCGCGCGTTACACGAATCCCAACGAGCCGCTCGAGGACCTCGTGCAGGTCGCCAGCCTCGGCCTGCTGCGGGCCATCGATCGCTACAGCCCGGAGCGCGGCACGTCCTTTCACGCGTTCGCAGTCCCGACGATCCTGGGCGAGCTCAAGCGCCATTTCCGCGACACCGGCTGGTCGGTGCACGTGCCCCGCGATGCCAAGGAGCAGGCGCTACGCGTCGACCGGGCCTCGCAGGAGTTGACCGATCGCCTCGGCCGTTCGCCCCAGGTCGACGAGTTGGCGCAGTTCCTCAAGCTCAGCGTCGAGGCCGTGCTGGGAGCGCTGGAGACCGTCAACGCCCACTTCGGGTCCTCGCTGGATGCTCCCGCCGCGGGACCGGACTCCGATGGCGCGGCCCTGGTGGAGATGCTGGGGGCAGACGACGATCGGCTCGCGCTGGCTGACACGGCGCTCGACCTGGCCGCCGGCATCCGCCGACTGCCGTACCTGGAGCGGCGGGCGCTCAGCCTGCGCTTCGACGAGGATCTCAAGCAGACCGAGATCGCCGAGCGCCTGGGGTGCTCGCAAATGCAGGTGTCTCGCCTGCTCGCGCGCGCGACCCGGCGGCTGGCGGGGGAGGACGAGGACAGGCCGTGACGATGCCCTCGGATAGGCTCGCGGCGATGGCGGAGGACACGATAGCCCGGATGCTGCATGACCGCGAGCTCCGCGTCACCCCGCAGCGCCGAGCAATCCTGCAGGCATTCAGCGGCCGCAGCGACGAGCATCTGTCGGCCGACGAGGTTCTTTCGCGAGCGAGCATGGCTGTGCCCGAGATCGGCCGGGGAACGGTGTACTCGGCGCTGGCGGAGCTCACGGAACTCGGTCTGCTGGCCTCAGTTGGCAACCCCGAGCCCGTGCGATACGAGACGAACCTCGATCCGCACGACCACTTTCAGTGCCGGCTCTGCTTGAGGCTGTTCGACGTCGAACTGGGCGGCCGGGACCTCGGCAAACGCCGGTTGCCCGGCTATGCGATCGAGAGCGTGGCAATCCGCGCGCACGGAGTCTGCGCACAGTGCCGCGATTACCAGCGCGGGCTCAGCGCCGGGGCAGCTGACGTCAAGCGCCGGGCGACAGTCGACGAGTCAGGAGCCGGCGAGCTCACCTGCGTGGCGGTCGCCAGCCCGCTCGGCGGGCTGGTGCTGGCCGCCTCGTCCACGGGAGTGGCACGCATCGCGTTCGAGGATCACGCCGATTTCCCGGTGCTTGCCGAGCGCGCCCGCACCCGCCGCGGGCCGGTCGCCGGTCGCCGCCGGTTGACGCATCTGGGCACCACCCTGACGGAGTATTTCGACGGCTCTCACGCCGCCGGCCAGGACGCAGTCGACTGGCGCTTCTGCACGCTCGAGGCGGCGGCTGCGCTCGCGTCGGTCCGCGAGATCCCGTACGACGAACCGCGCTCCTACGAACGGCTCGAGGGTGGCCTCAGCGCGTTTGACTGCGGCTACGCGATGGGAAGCAACCCCCTCCCGCTCCTGATCCCGTGCCACCGAGTCTGTCGCGGTAGTCAGCGGCCCGAGGTCTACGTCGGCGGCCCGCAGCGGCTGCGACTGATCCAGCAGCTCGAAGCCGGCTGACAGCGGCGCCGCGCCTCGTGCGCGACGCCGCTGACGTGCCCGACGACGGTCTAGGAGGTGACGGCGTCCTTGACCTTCTCGACGACGCCGTTGCCGTTGCCGTCGTTGGCGACGACGCCCGTGGGCTTCTGCGGTAGTCCGGCCGCCTGGCGAAGCTTGGCGGCTATCTCGGCGATCGCCTCAGGGTCGGGGCTGGGTGCGAAGACTGCTTCCTGGGAGGGGAGGTCAAACGGCGGTGCGCCGTCGGGATGGTCCTCCTCGGCGACGATCAGGTCCTCGCCCGTCTCGGGGTGCGGGCCGTTGAAGACGGCCTTGATCTCCTGGAAATCCCTCGGGGAGAAGCGATACAGCTTCAGGTGCTCGCCGCGCTTGATATGGGGCTGGCACTCTGGGATCTTGTCGGTCGGGATCCGCGGCGATGGAAACAGCTTCATCAGGTTCGCGCCGGTGAGGTTCTCCAGCGCGCGGGCATAGGCGACCTGGTGTACACCACCGCGGACGAGCAGATAGCCGGTGAGCGCACGGGCGGCCGGATGGTCGACCATCTCATAGACCTTGAGCTTGTTGTTACGCGCGCCGGTCTCGAGAAAGAAGTTGTGGGTCAGGTCCTCGATCAGGTCGCCGGAGGCAAAGACGTAGTCGCCGTTCCATGGCTTGCCCATCGAGTCCTGTACCAGCGTGCCCGCGCCGCCGGCGATGAAGTGCTGGGTGTTGCGCACGCCCTTGACCCCGGTGAGATCGCCCAGCTCGCCGGCCTTGCCTTCCGCGGCGCCGGTGAGCATCGTGTTGATCGCCGTCGAGACGAGCTCGATGTGGCCGAACTCCTCGGCGGCGATGCTGGCCACCAGGTCATAGAACGGGCGCGCGCCCTGACGGTTGCGGAAGTTGAAGGACTGATACGTGTAGTTCATGAACGTCGACATCTCGCCGTACTTACCGCCCAACAGCTCCTGCACAGCAGAAGCGCCGACGGGGTCGGGGTCAGACGGCGGCGGGAGTTCGGTCTGCAGCCTGTCGATACGAAGAATCATGCAAGAGCTCCTAGATAGGACATGGTCTTAACTAGGTAGCCGGGCGCGCGAGCGGCAAACAACGGTCTCCGATGGCGGCCGCCGCCGCAGCGCCCGCGAGCGCCGCCGGGAGCTACTTGGCTTCGGGCTCCTCGTCGCCCGGCCACTCGCCGGTCAGGCGCAGGTAAGCACGGCGCGCACCGTGGTCGACCAGCCCGCGGATGAGCGCGAACAGCGCTCCCTCGATCGCCAACGCCGCTACGAGCTTGACCGGCTGCACCCGCCGGTGCTCGGCCTTGGGCGCCTCCTCGTCGTCGACGAGTGCCCACAGGGCGGCGAACAGCTTGCGGCCGATCATCCCCGCCACGAGACCGCTGCCGACGCTGATCGGAGTGAACAAGATCTTATCCATCGTTTAGGTACCTCCCGGTCGGGCAGCGAGGCTGGCTTACGTCTTGGATTCGACTCGCGGGGGCAGATATGGCTCGCGCTCGGCGGGCTGGCCGCCCTCGATTTGACGGCCCCGCTCGATCTCGGCGTTGAGCTCGGCGCCGAGGAGGATCACGATATTCGTTATCCACAGCCACACGAGGAAGACCACGACAGACGCGATCGCGCCGTAGGTCTTGTTGTACGAGGAAAAGTTGGCGACGTAGAACGCGAACGCCGCCGAGGCTACGATCCACAGGACGACCGCCACCAGGCCTCCGGGGGTGACCCAGCGAAAGCCCGGCTGGCGGACGTTCGGCCCGGCGTAGTACAGGATCGCCAGGATGAGGACGACGATCAGCGCCAAGACCGGCCACTTGGCGATGTCCCATACCTGGACACCCGTTGAGCCGACGCCGATCAGGTTGCCGAGCTTGCCGGCCAGCGAACCGGTGAACACGACGGCGGCGGCGCTGAGCGTCAACAGCACGACGGTGACGAACGTGACGGCCAGCCGCACTGGCAGCGTCTTGTAGAACGGCCGTCCCTCCTCGACGTCCCAGACGACGTTGGAGGCGCGCATGAAGGCCGCGACGTACCCCGACGCCGACCACATCGCGGCCGCCAACCCGATGACGAACGCCACCCCGGAGGCGCCACGGTCAGACTGGATGTTCTTGATCGCGTCGGTGAGGATCCGCTTGGTGGTTCCGGGCGCGACCGTGCCGAGGTTGTGGATCAGCGACTGGGTCACCGAGTGCCCAAGCAGCCCCAGCACGGAGAGGATCACGACGAGCATCGGGAAGATGGCCAGCACGCCGTAATAGGTCAATGCCGCAGCCAGATCGGTCAGATGGTCGGCATTGAACTCGCGGATCGTGCGCTTGAGGACGCCGGGCCAGGCCCGCCGTGGCAGGTCGCTCGGTTGATCGGGCGCATCGCGCTCGATCGGCGGGCGTCCACCCCCGGAGGTCACCTCTGTGTCCACGTGCCTACCGCCGGCCGATCAGCCAGCCGACGACCACGCCGCCCGCGAACGCCGCGGCGGCGGCGAACGGCAGGGGCCTCTCCTGCACGGTGGCGCTCATCTGGTGGGCGCCGGCACCGGCCGACTCGGGCGTGGCCTGCTTGACCTTGGTCAGCAGCTCGTCCTTCGTCTCCGAGGCCGACTCGCGGGCGTCGTGAACGGTCTCCTGGATCGACTCCTTGGCGGCGTCGATACGCGCCGATGCCTGAGCCTTGACGTCCGTCTTGTGAGCGAGCGCCTCGACGGTGTCGCCGAGCTGCTGCTGGGTGCGCTCGATCTCGTCGCGGATCTGCTCGGGCGACTGCGGCTCGCCCTCCGAAGCTGCGCCGTCGGCCGGGTTCTCGGTTGTGTCGCTCATCGACGACCCTCCTGGACGCGCTGCTTGGCCATTTCCACGTCCTCCCGGACGGTCTCCACGGTCTGCTCGGGCACCGGGGGCACTCCTCGCCGGACGTTGCTCTTTCCTGACAGCGCAAGCGCGCCGGCCACCGCGCCATAGATCGCGGTGACGATCAGGGCCGCCAGCCAGCCGGTCATCGCCAGGCTGAGGGCGAGGATCACGGCGGCCGTGAAGGCGCCCAGCGCGTACAGGCCGAACACGCCGGCGGCGCCGAACATGCCCGCGCCGATGCCGACGCGCTTGCCCTTGACGGCCAGCTCGGCCTTTGCCAGCTCGAGTTCCTGGCGCACGAGCGTGGCCGTCTGATCGGACAGCTGACGCATCAGCTCGGGCACCGAGAGCTCGGTCAGCGCGGTGGGACTGCGATCGTGCTCGGTCACCGGGGGACCTCCTGTTGCGTCTCGCGACGGGGTTTGCATGCCGTGGGTTTGCCCGCTGGGACCGCGCGCAACCCAAACGTCAAAACGACCAGTGTCACCGGGGCCTCTCCGGCGCGACATTTTCTGCGACCCCGCTGCGTTACGAACCGCGTCAGGCGGGCATCTAGTACGCAGGCCGAGCGCGGGACCCCCGCGCTGGGTGTGACCAACAACAGGCAGAACGGCAGGAGCCGCCAGCAGCGGTCTCTGACGAGCACGCCACGTGCTTTGCAAAGGAGACCAAATGTCCGTTTCGCCACCTCAAAACGTGTCAGCGCAGTCAGCAGATGCTGCGCTGACCGTCCAGCTCGCTCGCCGCTGGCGCGATGACGGTGATCGCCAGGCGCGAGAGCAGCTGTTCGTTCGCTTCCTACCGCTGGCGCGCAAGCTCGCCGGCCGCTATCCGAACGCACGCGAGCCCCGCGAAGATCTCGTGCAGGTCGCGTCGATCGGCCTGCTGGGCGCGATCGATCGTTTCGATCCCGATCGCGAGATCCGCTTCAGCTCATTTGCCGTGCCGACGATCCTCGGTGAGCTGCGCCGCCATTTCCGTGACACCGGCTGGTCGGTTCACGTCCCGCGCGGCGCGCAGGAGCTGGCCCAGCGGATCGACCGGGCCTCGGCCCAGATCAGCACCGACACCGGGCGTCCCCCGCGCGTTGCCCAGCTGGCGGAGTATCTGGAGATCAGCGTCGAGGATGTCCTGGAGGGCATCGATGCCGGCACCGCTCACTTCGCGTCGTCGCTCGATGCTCCGGCGACCGCCGACGACCTCGACGGCGTCGAGACGGTGGGGGAGCGTCTGGGCTCAGAGGACGATCGCTACGCCCTGGTCGACGCTCGGCTGTCGCTGGCGGAGGGGCTCACGCGGCTGCCGTTCCTGGAGCGTCGCGCGCTGACTCTGCGCATCGACTCCGACATGAAACAGACGGATATCGCCGCCGAGCTGGGGTGCTCGCAGATGCAGGTCTCCCGGCTGCTGCGCCGGGCCGCCGCGCGGCTGCGGGAGTTCACCGATCCGGGGATGGACCGCCCGTGACGGCCGACAGCTCGCGCAGCAGCGCGTCGAGTCCGGCGATCTCGTAGAAGCGACGCTGGCGGCCGGCGCCGCCGCCGCGGGCGAGCAGCTCGGGCAGCGTGGCGAGCTCGGCCTCGCACTGCAACTCGCCGGCGTAGCGGCCCGCGCGGGTGAGCGCGTCGTCGAGCAACTCATCGACGCCGCGCAACCGGCCGCCCGCGTCGGGCAGTTGGGCGGCCGTCCCGAAGCGTGCGGCCCGGAAGAGCCCCTCCTCGAGCAGCTCCGGAGGGCTCGCGGGGCCGCTCTCTGACTCGGCGGCGTGGCGGGCGAGGCAATGGGTGAGGGCGACGAGGGCTGCGGTGTCCTCGAGCGTGGTCTGGGCGTCGAGCGCGCGCACCTCGACAGTGCCCAGCTGCGGGTGCGGGCGCAGCTTCCACCAGAACCAGGTGTAGTCCTCGACCCCGGCGGCCTGGCAGAGGAGCTCCGAGAGCTCCTCGAACTCGGCAAAGTCGCCCAGCGCGCGGGGGACACCCGAGCGCGGCCAGGAGCGCAGCGTCACCTCCCGTGCCGAGGCCAGGCCGGTGTCGCGGCCGTGGCGAAAGGGCGAGTTGGCCGCCAGGGCAGTGAGGAGCGGGAGCTGCTCGCGCAGGCCGTTGAAGGTGCGGATCGCCGTCTCGGCGGCCGGCATTCCGATGTGCACGTGCAGACCGGCGACGGGCGTCACTGCCGCGTCGCCGAGAAGGTGGCGGATCTGCTCGTAGCGAGCCTGGTCGGTGATCTCGGCACTGCCCTCGAGCGCGCCCGGATGGGTGCCGGCGCCCAACAGACCGGCGCCGGTGGCGCGCGCGGCGCGTCGCATGTCGGCCAGTGCCGCGATCGCCTCGGCCGTGGACGTGCACACCTCCGTGATCAGCTCGACCTGGCAGGCGTGAAGCTCCTGCTTGAGCGTCCCCACGTTGTCGGAGGCGTTCTCCAACACTGCCTGCGAGGTATTGACCTGCGCTCCCGTCACCGGATCGACGAGGAACAGCTCCTCCTCGACGCCGAGCGAGAACGGGCGCCCGGAGCCGAAGCTCGTATCGCCGCGCGTGGCGGTTTCAGCGCTCAGGCGTCGGACTGCTGGTTGGAGTCGCCCACCGCGGACTCGTCGGCCCGATCCTGCTGTGTCTCATCGATGTTCATCGTGAGTGGATGCTGCCCGATGAGGACCCGGATAAACGAGCGCCCGGCCGGGTAGGTGGGACTCCGCAGAACCCGCTCTCACACGAGGAGGCTCAGTTGTCGGAATCGGACACCTACAAGATCGTCGAGGTCGCCGGCACGTCACCGGACGGCGTCACCGAAGCGATGCGCTCGGGCGTCAAGCGCGCCGCCGCGACCCTCCGTCAGGTCGACTGGGTCGAGGTGCGCAGCATCCGCGGGCACGTCGAGGGCGACGAGATCGCCCACTTCCAGGTCGAGATGCGGATCGGCTTCAAGCTCGAACAGCCGTGACTTCCTGCCACCCTGTCAGGCAGGAGCGCCGAGGCAGCCGAGCACCCGGTGGCGTTGAGGTTGGGACCCACATCGACCGAGGGGTAGCCAATGGGACTGTCTGACAAGCTCAAGCAGTTCAGTGACAAGGCGAAGGAGTCGGCCACCGAAGACCGAGGCGGCGGTCGACCGTCTGACCGATCAGCCCGCCGACGAGACGCCGCCGCCGGCCGGCTGAGGCCCCGCCTCGGCGGGTGTGGGCACCGGCCCGAGCGCGATCAGGCGCGCCCGCCTGCCGCAGGTGCGGTGCAGGAGGACGAGCGTCCCGGTGAAGATCAAAAGATCGCCGACGCTGAGCACGTTGGGCAGCGGCCCGGGCCACGGGATCACGTCGCCCAGCCACGGCAGGTGTGCGTGTGCGATGGGGCCTGAGTTCTCAAAGCCGGGGCGCAGGTGCGTGCCGGCGAGCCGCTCGGCGGTCCGCGTGGCGGGCATCACGCCCCCGTTCAGCGTGATCGCGAGCGCGTTGAGGAACGCGCCCACGCCGATCAGCTTCACGCCGGCGAGGCGCCGGTTGAACCACAGAAACAGCCCGATCGCCACGTAGGTCCCGATGTGCGCTGCACGGTGCAGCTGCGGGTGTCCCGCGGGCGCGATCGTTGTGAGCACCACCTGCAGGGCCAGCGCCAGCATCGGTGTCCACAGGCCCGCGAGCCGCAGCGACGCGAGCCGTCCGAGGTTGCCGCCCGTCAGCGGCACGCTCAGCAGGCACAGCCCGGCGAGCGCGATCAGGATCATGCCAGGGCCTCGAGAGGTGAGCTGGTCTGCGCAGACTCGGTGCCTTGGCGCTCCAGCAGCCAGCGGGTGGCCTCGGGCGCGGGGAGCGGACGACTGATCGCGTAGCCCTGCGCCGCATCGCATCCGCGCGCTTCGAGCTCGGGCAGCAGCGCTGGGTCCTCGACGCCCTCGGCGACGGCTCGCAACCCGAGGTGGTGCGCGAGGTCGATCGTCGAGTTGACGATGATCGCCTCGCTGGAGCCGTCCGCCATCCGGCCGACGAAGGACCGGTCGATCTTGACCTCGGACACGGGCAGGTCGGCGAGGTAGGCCAGCGAGGAGTAGCCCGTTCCGAAGTCGTCGATCGCGATCTCCACGCCGAGCCGATCGAGCTCGCGCAGCACCGTGCGCGACGTGACCGGGTCGGACATCAAGGCGCTCTCGGTGACCTCGAGCTTGAGGTGGGCCGGTGAGATCTGGGCCGCGCGCAGCGTCTGCATCACCTGGGCGGTGAAGCTGCGATCCACGAGCGTCTGAGGGGAGATGTTGACCGCGACGCACACGTCGAGCCCGAGTGCGCGCCAGTCGGCCACCTGGGCGACCGCGACTTCGATCACGCGTCGGGTGAGGGGCTTGATCAGGTTCGTCTGCTCGGCAATTCGTACGAACGAGCTTGGCGTCAGGACCCCCAAGCGGGGGTGATCCCAGCGCACAAGCGCCTCCAGGGCCACGACCTCTCCGGTACGGAGGTCCAGCTCGGGCTGATACCAGACGACGATCAGCTCGCCTTCGACGGCGGCGCGCAACTCGGCGGTCAACGCGAGCTTGGCCGGGCTGTAGTGGTCGTGGCGCTCCTCGTAGAGCGCCAGGTCGGTCTGGGTCTCCTTCGCGCGGTACATTGCGACGTCGGCCCTCTGGATGAGCGTCTCGACCTCCGAACCGTCGGAGGGAAAGAGCGCGATCCCGACGCTCGCCTGGGCATCGACGACCATCTCCTCGAGCTGGAACGGCTCGCGCAGCGCGTCGGCGATCCGTTCGGCGAGACCGATCGCCGCGCTGCGGTCGCGGTCGCGGCTCACGAGCGCGAATTCGTCGCCACCGAGGCGGGCGATGAAGCCGTCACGGCCGATCGCGGTCCGGAAGCGCTCGGCCACCTGCACGAGAAGCAGATCCCCGTAGCGATGCCCGAGCGTGTCGTTGACGTCCTTGAAACGATCAAGGTCCATCAGCAGCACACAGGCGGGTGTGTTCGCGTCGCGCAGGACGGCGGTCACCTCATCGTGGAACGCCGCCCGGTTCGGCAGGGCGGTGAGCGAGTCATGGCGGGCGGCATGCTCCGAGCGCGCGCTCTGCGAGATCGAGTTGTACATCGCCACCACCGGAGCCAGACAGAGCGGCACAATCGCCACCGAGTACGCCGCGGCGGCCAGCACGATCGGCGCGGTGAGCAACATGACCCCGCCGGTGATGACGCTGAAGGAGAGGTTGTTGGCGAAGTAGCGGGGGATCGAAACTCCCTGGTACATCGCGACGGCACAGCCGACGATCCCCGAATTGACGAGGAAGAACGCTCCTGCCCCGAGCAGCATCGGGGGCACCTGCGCGCTGGCCAGTGGATGGGAGAGCGTGAGCATTGGCATGCCGGAGACGGCGCGGATCACGACCCACGCGCTCGCCAGCGACAGCGCGTATTGACCGGCATTGAACCGCACGCGCCACCACGGCTTGCCCGAGCTGATGTCCTGGATGATCGAGGCGCCCGCCTGGGCGATCACCGCCGGCCCCAGTCCTCCGATCAGCAACAGCGCCATCGCGAACGATGCCGACAGCGTGAGCTCCTCGTCGTTTCCCCGCCTGGGGATCTTGATCGGCAGCATCTCGCCCAGCAGCACGCCGGCGGCGACCACGCCGAAGGTCAGCGGATCGCGGAGGAGATAGCCGAAGTGCGCCGATCCGGCCAACGCGAAGACCGCGGCGCAGCCGGCCCAGAAGACGGTCGCGCAGTAGATGCGCACGGGAGAGCGGGAGCTCATGACGAGGGCTGGGACAGCGGCGGCGGGCACGCCCAGCGATCCACCGCCCGGCGTGCCCGTCGCGGTGATCAGAACTTGTGGCCGGCGCCTGAGGCGATCGCCACCGCGGCGATTGCGGCCAGCGCGGAGCACGCCTGATACAGGTGGAACTTCTTCATCGCAAACCTCCGTGGTTATGTCCAGGGCCTCTCCGTGAGGCCCACCGACCATCCAGTCGGCCGTAAGCCATGGTGAGCTTTAACGCAGCGACCGATTCGTGGACGAGTCTGGACGCGCCGCTCCTCCGACCTCGCCGCTGTCGACCACAGTCCCCATCAGGCGCGGCGGCTCTCCAGGGTCTCGGTGAGCTTGGCGATCGCGAAACCCCAGGCCTGTCCGACCTTGACCTTGGGCGGCAGCGAGATCTCCTCGGGGTTGGTGACCACGTCGAGCAGCGCCGGCCCGGCGTGGGCGAGGAGCGAGCGCACGGCATCGTCGAGGTCGTCGGAGCGCTCCACGCGCGCGGCGTGCAAGCCGGCGGCGCGGGCGATCGCGGCCAGGTCGACGTCGCCCAACTGGGTGCCGAACTCCGCCAGGCCGCCCTGCTCCTGCTCGAGCTTGACCATTCCGAGGCGACCGTTGTTGAAGACGATCAGCTTGGCCGGCAGGTCGTGGGCGACGGCGGTCAGCAGGTCTCCGAGCAGCATCGTCAGCCCACCGTCCCCGCACAAGGCGACCACCTGGCGGTTGCGGTCCAGCGCCTGCGCGCCGAGCGCCTGGGGCATGGCGTTGGCCATCGAGCCGAGGTTGTAGGAGCCCAGCAGCCGGCGGGTGCCCCGCATCGGGACAAAGCGCGACAGCCAGACCGTCGACATTCCCGTGTCCGAGGTGAAGATCGCGTCGTGGGCCGCGTGTCGGTCGATCGCCACTGCCACCGCCTCGGGCCGGATGCGCTCGTCGGGATTGTCGAACGTCGAGCGGACCTTCTCGACGATCCCGCGCGAGTCATAGTGGGGATCCGCGAGCTGCAGCTGTTCCTCTCGCCATTTCCCGTAGCGGCGGGTGCAGTCCTCCAGGTGGCCACGGTCGGGCGTGGCGGCGACCAGCTCGAGCAGCGCGGCGGCCGAGAGCCGCGAGTCCCCGACGACCCCGTGAGCCACGCTTGTGCGTCGTCCGATGTGGGCGCTGCGCTCGTCGATCTGAACGACGGTCTTGCCGTGCGGGTACCAGTCGGTGTACGGGAAGTCGGTGCCGAGCATCAGCAGTGCGCCACAGTGGTCGAAGGCGTGCTGGGCGGCCGGGTTGCCGATCAGGCCGCTCTGTCCAACCTGGAACGGGTTGTCGGCCTCCAGCCCCTCCTTGGCCTTGAGGGTCAACACCATCGGCGCGGCCAGCCGGTCGGCCAGCGCAAGCACCTCCTGGCGGCCATGACGGGCGCCGGCGCCGACGAGCAGCGTGACCGTCCCGGCGCCGTCGAGCAGCGCTGCCGCCTGGCGCAGCGCGGCCGTGTCCGGTATGACCGGACGCCGCTCGGTGACGAAATGGGGCACTCCCTTAGGAGCGTCGAGGCCGGCAACGTCGCCTGGCAGCGTGAGCACGGCCACTCCGGGCGCCCCCAGGGCGCTTTGGACGGCCTGCTCCAGAAGCCCGGGCAATTGCTCGGGACTGGTCACGGTCCGGCAGAACTCGGATACGTCGGAGAACACGGCGTCGTTGTCCACCTCCTGGAAGAAATCCGAGCCAAGCTCGGCGAGGGGGACCTGGCCGCAGATGGCCAGCACCGGCGCATGGGACTTCTTCGCGTCATACAGCCCGTTGAGGAGGTGCAGGGAGCCGGGACCGACGGTCCCCATGCAGACTCCGAGCGTGCCTGACAGCTGCGCCTGAGCACCGGCGGCGAACGCGCCCGCCTCCTCGTGACGCACGCCGATCCACTCCAGGCGCGCCTCGCGGCGAATCGCGTCGGTGACCGGGTTCAGGGCGTCGCCCACCACCCCCCAGACGTTCTTCACGCCCAGATCGGCTAGAGCGGTGACGATCACTTCGGCGATGTCCGGCATCAGCGGCTCATCGCCGTGGCGCGTGGGGCGAAGCTGTCGGGATCAGCGCGGTCCCAGTCGGTGGCCCAGGCGGCCGGCGGATCCTGAAGCAGCTGATTGGGCGACAACCACTCATACAGCTCCTCGTAGCTGCGGGATGTGACATGGTCCACGCGGCGTACGAGGTGGTGCGGCGTGACGTCGGCGGGGGAGTGCAGTCCCATCGAGGCGATCAGCCGTTGGGCCTCGGCGACGGTGGCCTGCTGATAACGGGCGGCACGCTCGGTCTTGTCGGGCACGTTGAGCGCGCGGGCACGCTTGGGGTCCTGTGTGGCGACTCCGACCGGGCACTCGTTGGTGTTGCAGCGCTGGGTCTGCAGGCAGCCGACGGCCTGCATCATCGCCCGCGCCGCATTGGCGTAGTCGGCCCCTTGAGCAAGGCGCTTGACGATGTCCGAGCCGGTGGCCACCTTGCCGCTACAGCCGATCTTGACGTGATCGCGCAGGCCGCAGCCCACGAGCGCGTTGTGGACCATGATCAGTCCCTCGGTGAGCGGGGTCCCGACGTGGTCGGCGTACTCGGCCGGCGCCGCCCCGGTGCCGCCCTCGGAGCCGTCGACGACGATGAAGTCCGGCGTCGTCTGCTCCTCCACCATCGCCTTGCAGATCGCCAGCAGCTCGTGGCGGGTGCCGACGCATAGCTTGAAGCCGGCGGGTTTGCCGCCGGCGAGCTCGCGCATGTGGGCGATGAACCGGATCAGCTCGCGCGGGGTGGAGAACACCTTGTGGCCCGGCGGGCTCACGCATGTCTCGCCCTGTGGGACGCTGCGCGTGTCGGCGATCTCCTTGGTCACCTTGGGGCCGGGAAGGACGCCGCCGATCCCCGGCTTGGCGCCCTGGCTGAGCTTCAGCGAGACCATCTTGACCGCGTCCTGCGACGCCTTCTTGCGAAACTCGTCGGCGTCGAAGCCGCCGTCCTTGGAACGGGCGCCGAAGTACCCGGTGCCCAGTTCCCAGACCACGTCACCGCCCTTGAGGTGATATGGGGAGAGGCCACCCTCGCCGGTGTCGTGGGCGAACCCGCCCTTCGCCGCCGCCTGGTTGAGCGCCGTCAGGGCATTGCCCGAGAGCGCTCCGAAGCTCATCGCCGAGACGTTGAGCAGCGCCATCTCGTAGGGGCGGGTGCAGTCCGGACCGCCGATGCGGATCCGCGGCGGATCCTTCGGCGGGTCAAAGGAATGGACCGACTGCAGCAGCCACTCATAGCCCGGCTCGGCCATGTCGCGCTCGGTGCCGTACGCCTGCTCGTCCTTGGCCCCCTTGGCCCGCTCATAGATGGCGGCGCGCGTGTCGCGGTCATAGGGCCGTCCGTCGTAGTTGCGCTCGATGAAGTACTGCTGCAGCTCCGGCCGGATCGACTCGAGGATGAACCGCATGTGCCCCAGGATCGGGTAGTTGCGCAGGATCGAGTGACGGCGCTGGGTCACGTCGTGAATGCCGAGGGCGGCGAGCCCCCCGGCGAGCACGGCGATCACGATCCACACGATGCCGCCGAGAGCAACGGCGGCGACGGCGCTGACAACGCACACGACAAGCGCGGCGATCAGGGCGGCGAATCTCATGTCGCGCCGCTACCCGCCGCCCGACATCTCCACCCATCGTCGGCTGCGCACGTCCGGACGCGGACGTCCGGCACCATGTGCGCGATGCCCCGTCAGTTCGTCTTCGGCTACGGCTCGCTGGCCGCCGAGCTGCCCTTTGTGCCCGGTCGCGAGCCGCGCGACGAAGGGTTCATCGCCGATCTCCCGGGCTTTGTCCGCGGTTGGGGCGTGGCCATGGACAACCGCCGTGACCTGCCGGGTTACAAGTACTACACGGCCCCCGACGGGACACGCCCACCGGTGTTCGTGAGCTTCCTCGATGTCGCCCCGGCGGGCCGGGGGGCAGCCGTCAACGGGCTGTGCCTGGCTGTGGACGCCGACCAGCTGAGGCGGCTGGATCGCCGCGAGCGCAACTACGCGCGTCGTGACGTATCAGATCGGATCGACGCCGGCGGGGCTCGCGTGTGGGTCTATGTGGGGACCCCGGCCGCCCGTAGGCGCCTGCGCGGCGCT
>DATAUL010000382.1:0-4701 GCA_036268255.1 Solirubrobacteraceae bacterium
CGTCGATCCCGATCACGGCGCCCAGGACGAACGCGACGCCGGGGTGCTGCACCACCTGCTGGAGGACGAGGTCGTGCCCACGTTCTACGAGCGCGACGAGGCGGGGCTGCCGCAGCGCTGGCTTCAGATGGTCCGCACGTCGCTGCGCACACTCGGCCCGACGTTCACGGCCACGCGGATGCTGGCCGAATACGTCGAAGGCCCCTACCGGGGCTGAGCTCCGTCCACGGCTGACAGCGGGCGCGGCCCTGGGCCGACGTACTTGGCCGTCGGCCGGATCAACCGGCCCTCGCGCTTCTGCTCGAGGATGTGGGCCGACCACCCGGCCGTCCGCGCGCACGTGAACATCGGCGTGAACAAGGCCGCGGGTACGTCGGCGAAGTCCAGGACGACCGCCGACCAGAACTCGACGTTCGTCGCCAGGACACGGTCGGGACGGCGTGCCTGCAGCTCGGCGAGGGCCGCCCGCTCGAGCGCCTCGGCGACCTGTACCCGCGGAGCGCCGATCTCCCGCGCGGTGCGCCGCAGGACGCGGGCCCGGGGGTCCTCGGCGCGGTACACGCGGTGGCCAAAGCCCATCAGGCGCTGACCGGAGTCCAGGACGTCCTTGACGTACTGCTCGGCGTTGCCGGACTCGGCCACGTCGTCGAGCATCTTCAGCACTCGGGAGGGAGCGCCGCCGTGCAGCGGGCCCGACAGCGCCCCGACGGCCGCCGACAGCGCCGCCGCCACGTCCGCGCCCGTCGAGGCGACCACGCGAGCGGTGAAGGTGGAGGCGTTCATGCCGTGCTCGGCCGCCGAGTTCCAGTAGGCGTCGATCGCCTTGACGTGGCGCGGGTCGGCCTCACCGCGCCAGCGGATCAGAAATCGCTCGGGAATCGAGGAGGCCTTGTCGATCTCACGCTGGGACACCGGCGGCTTGCCGATTCCGCGGGCCGACTGGGCCACGAATGACAACGCCATCACCGAGGCGCGGGCGAGGTCGTTGCGTGCCTGCTCGTCGGAGATGTCGATCAGCTGCCTGAAGCCCCACTGCGGGCCGAGCATCGCCAGTGCGGCCTGGACGTCGGCGCGCGGGTCGCCCGAGCGCACGCTGAGCGGGTGCGGCTCGGCGGGCGGCAGCCCGGGCTGCAGAGAGCCGTCGACGAGCAGTCCCCAGACCTGCTCGAACGGCACTTTTCCGACCAGATCCTCGATGTCGACGCCGCGATAGCGCAGAGCGCCGCCCTCGCGGTCGGGCTCGGCGATCTCGGTGGCGAAGGCGACGACGCCCTCGAGGCCGGACTGGACGTCAGAGGTTGCGCTCATGAAAAGGTCTTGCTCCTGAAAAATGACGGGAAAGGTCGGTTACACCCTATCCGGGTAGCCTTCGCCGCCGTGTCCGAGCTGATGCGGAGATCCGCCGTGGTGCTGGCGGATCTGGTGCGCTCCGGCGAGCTGTCGGCCCGTGAGCTGGTACGCGAGTCGCTGGAGGCGATCGAGGCGCTCGATCCGCAGATCAACGCCTTCACGTACGTGGCCGCCGAATCGGCTTTGGCGACCGCGAACGCGATCAGACCCGGTGACCCACGCCCGTTCGCCGGCGTCCCGATCGCCATCAAGGACAACCGCCAGGTGGCGGGGATGCCGATCACCAACGGCTCGGACCTGTTCGCCGACGCGGTGGCGCCCGTCGACGCATACTGCGTGCGCCGGCTGCGCAAGGCGGGATTCGTGATCGTCGGCAAGACGGCGCTGCCGGAGCTCGGGATCCTGCCGACGACCGAGTCGCGTCGCCACGGGCCGACGCGCAATCCGTGGGGGCTGGATCGCACGCCCGGAGGGTCCAGCGGGGGCGCGGCCGCCGCGGTGGCCGCGGGCATGGTGCCGATCGCCCACGGCAACGATGGCGGCGGCTCGATCCGGATCCCCGCTGCCTGCTGCGGCCTGGTGGGCCTCAAGCCCGCCCGCGGGCGGGTTTCGGTCGGGCCGGGAGCCGGGCACAGCTTCCTGGCCACCGACGGCGTTCTCACCCGCGGCGTGGCCGATACCGCCGCCGCACTCGACGTGCTCTCCGGCTACGAGCCCGGCGACGTCACCTGGGCGCCGCCCCCACCCGCCCGCTACGCGGATCTGGCCGCCGCCCCCATCGCGCCGCTGCGGATCGGGCTGGTGCTCAACCCTCCGATGGACGGCGCGACGCTCGATCCCCTCAGCGAGCGGGCGGCCCGCGACGCGGCAGCCCTCCTCGACGAGCTCGGCCACCAGGTGTCGGAGGTGACGGCGCCGTGGTCGGATCTCGGGCTGCTCGCCCAGTTCACGCAGGCGTTCGGCCCCCTGATCTCGATGGGCACGCTCTATGGCAGCCGGCTGGCCGGCCGCGCTCCGACCGCGGCCGACGTCGAGCCGCTCACGTGGGCGATGTGGGAGCGCTCCCAGGCTCTCAACGTGCTCGACTACCTCGCCGCTCAGGACGGGCTGGAGGGCCTGGCGCGGTCGTTGGTGGAGTGGATGGGGGCCTTCGACGTCGTGCTGACGCCGGCGCTGGGCATGCGCCCGGTGGCGATCGGCGAGATCCACGGCCGGGGTCCCGATCCATGGCGCCATTACGAGCGCTCGGCGCTGTTCACGCCGTACACGGCGATCGTCAATGTCACCGGTCAGCCGGCGATCTCGCTGCCGCTGTACGCCGGCGAGGATGGCCTGCCGCTGGCCGTGCACCTGATCGGCCCGCCGGCGCGGGAAGAGCTTCTGCTGGCCCTGGCGACGCGGCTGGAGGCGGCACTTCCCTGGGCCGGCCGGGAAGCTCCCGACAGGCTTCCCTAACATGTGCCTCGCCGGCCGCTGCCGGCCATTTTCCACCGACAGCGAAGAAGGGAACCAAGACAAACATGGCCTACGTCATCGCCGAGCCCTGCATCGGCACAAAGGACAACTCGTGCGTCGAGGTCTGCCCGGTCGATTGCATCCACCCGACGCCCGACGAGCCCGACTACGACAAGGTCGAGATGCTCTACATCGACCCGGAGGAGTGCATCGACTGCGACGCCTGCGTGGAGGCCTGCCCGGTGGACGCCTGCTTCGCCGAGGATCAACTCCCGGACGAGTGGCAGAAGTACACGCTGATCAACTCCGATTACTACAAGAACCAGTGAGAATGGAATCGCTGACGCGATTTCATTGGGTGCCCTAGGCCATCGGAAGCGACATACCCGCGGGCTTGGGGGCTGCCGCAGGGGAGGGGTCCTGCATGACCGGCAGCTCGATCGGCGAGAGGGCGATCAGCCCCCGCGCTCCCTGCCGGAGCGCCTGGGCGGCCGGATCGTCGGGATCGGAGAAGACGAGTGGGATGCCGGCGTCGGATTGCTCGCGCAGCGGCATCGTGAGCGGGACTTTGGCCAGCAGCGGTACGTCGAGCTGTTCGGCCAGCAGCTGACCGCCGCCTTCGCCGAAGATCTGGAAACGCTGGCCGTCGGGCGTGACAAAGCCCGACATGTTCTCGATCACGCCGCAGATCTCGAGCTTGAGCTTGGTTGCCATCTCGGCCGAACGCGCTGCCACCGTCTGCGCGACGGGCTGCGGAGTGGTCACGAGCAGGAACTTGGCCTGCGGAAGCAGCTGGGCGAGCGTCATCGAAACGTCGCCGGTGCCTGGGGGAAGATCGATCAACAGGTAGTCCAGGGGGCCCCAGTCGACGTCCTCTAGGAACTGCTGCAGCGCCTTGTGGAGCATCGGCCCGCGCCACACCACGGCGGCGTCCTGCTCGACGAAGAAGCCGATCGACATGACCGTGATGCCCTCGAGGGCGGCGATCGGGATCAGCTTGCGCTCCTCGTTGACCTTGGGACGCTGAGCGCCGACGCCCAGCATGCGCGGCTGCGAGTAGCCCCAGACGTCGGCGTCGAGGACGCCCACGCGCTTACCGTCGGCGGCCAGCGCCGCGGCCAGGTTGGCGGTCACCGAGGACTTGCCGACGCCGCCCTTGCCAGAGCCGATGCAGATCACGTTTTGCACCCGGGCGAGAGCGCCCTCGGGCAGCGTTCCCCGGCCGAGCTTGCGGCCGAGCGCCTGCTTCTCGGGGTCCGAGAGCACGTCGAAGCTGAGGTTGACGCCCGTGACGCCCTCCACGCCGCGGACCGCCTGGTTGACGCCGGTCTCGAAGTGACTGCGAATCGGGCAGCCGGCCGTGGTCAGAGAGATCTTCACGTCGACGACGCCGTTGGGATGGATATCGATCGAGCGCACCATCTCCAACTCGACGATGTCTCGCCGCAGCTCGGGGTCGATCACGGCACGCAGCGCTTCGGTCACCTGGTCTTTGGTCGGCATGAGGTTCATTCAAGCAGACCCGACATGGCTGTCCGAAGCCTCGGCGAAGAACGCGCGGGCGGCCGTGATCAGCGCCCGCGCGGCCGGAGCGATGGGGGATTGCGGCCCCTCTTGGCGCCAGACGAGTTCAATCCGGGAGCGCAGTGACGGTCGGGTGATGGCCAGCATTCGCAGCGACGGCTCCATCCCCGCTGCCGACTCGGGCAGGATCGCGACCCGCAGGCGCCGGACGGCCAGCTGCGCCAGGACGAGCGGGTCGGCTGCCTCGAAGGCGATGTGCGGCTCGACCCCCAGGCTCGCACAGCCCTCCTGCAGCGCCGAGCGCATCCCGGCGCCCCGTGGCACGCAGATCAGCGGCTCCCGCGCGAGCATCCGCAGCGCCACCTCCCGGCG
>DATAUL010000383.1:0-9502 GCA_036268255.1 Solirubrobacteraceae bacterium
GCCAGGCCCTCGCCGGAGATCAACCGCGTTAGGGTCTCGCGGGCGCCTCCCGGCCCGTGGTCGGAAAACGACTCCCCGGCGTACACCGACAGCTGGTGGCGACCGCTGCGCTTGGCCACACGCAGGGCCACGTCGACGGCGCGCAGCAACCCTTCGGCGTCGTCGCCGTCGCGGGGGATGAGCGCCATGCCGAGCGCGGCGTGGATCGTCGGCTGACGGTCGGTGGGGTCCTCGTGATTCAAACTGGCCAGCAGCGCCTCGGCAAGCGCCTGGGGATCCTTGGTGCGAACGATCGCCGCGAACTCGTCGCCGCCGAGGCGCCCGACGACTGACTCCGGGCCGGCGGCGGCCTGCAACCGCTCCACGGCAAGGCGCAGCAGGGCATCGCCGGCGGCGTGACCTGCGGTCTTGTTGACCTGGCCGAAGTTGTCGAGATCGACGAGCAACAGGGCGGCGGCGCCGTCATCGGCAGCCTGAGCGGCGACCCGATCCAGCTGGTCACGAAACGCCGTGCGCGACAGCGCGCCGGTGAGCCCGTCGTGGTCGGCGTCGTACCGCGCCTGGTCGAGCAGCTTGCGCAGTTCCTGGGTGACTCGGCCGCAGGTCAGCAGGAGCGCTACTGCGGCCAGATACAGGCAGGCATAGCGCGGGCTGATCGTGTGATGGCGCACGATCGGCATCGCGAGAGCCACGAGCAGCAGCGCGCGGCCTACCCAATGTGCGCGACCGCCGCGAGCGAGCACGCCACTGGCGACAGCAGTCAGCCACAGGAGCGTCAGCGGGGTCACAACAGCGGGGCCGAAGCCGATGATCAGAACCCCGGAGATCGACGCCAGCGACTCCTCGACCTGCACCCACTCCTGACGAGGGGCGAGCAACTGCACGACCGACGTGGCCAGCACGATCGCAAATCCGATCCCGGCCAGCACCGGCGAGGTGCCCGCCGGGGGCCACAGCACCGCGAACGCGAGTCCGGCGACACCCATGCTCGCGCGGGCTCCGGCCGCCGTGCGTCGTGCGCGGGTCAGTCCGCCCGGGATCCATGGCTCGCTGAGCACGTCTTCGTTATGTCGGCCGCCTGAGCGCAGATCATGAGTCTTTCCGGGCTTTTCAGGACGCGGCTGAGTTCCGGCGGCCATGGGGCACCGCCGGCCGCTGGCGGCGCTTGGCGGGGGTCGTAACATCGCTCACCGAAGGCCGACCGACAACGTCTGACGGGTGTGATCCGCGTGAGCGCCACCGCCGTCTCTAGTTCCGAGCAGCGCGACACCCACGGGATCTTGGTCGTCTTCGGCGGTCTGATGCTCGTGCTCCTGATGGCCGCGCTCGATCAGACGATCGTCGCCACGGCGCTGCCGACGATCGTCGGCGACCTCGGCGGTCTGAACCAGATCTCGTGGGTGGTCACGGCATATCTGCTGGCCCAGACCGCGGTCACGCCCCTGTACGGAAAGCTCGGCGACCTGTACGGACGCAAGATCGTGCTCCAGGCGGCGCTCGTGCTGTTCCTGATCGGCTCGGCGCTGTGCGGCCTCTCGCAGAACATGACCGAGCTGATCCTCTTCCGCGGGTTGCAGGGCCTCGGCGGCGGCGGGCTGATCGTGGGCACGATGGCCGCGATCGGCGACGTCGTCACCCCCCGCGAGCGCGGGCGTTACCAGGGGGTGTTCGGGGCGGTGTTCGGCCTCGCCAGCGTGATCGGCCCGCTGCTCGGAGGCCTGTTCACGACGAGTCTCTCCTGGCGCTGGATCTTCTACGTCAACCTCCCGATCGGGGTGGTGGCGTTCAGCGTGCTGGCGGCGACGCTGCCGTCGCGCCGTGAGCAGGCCCATCACCAGATCGACTACCTGGGCGCGGCCGTGCTCGCCGGTGCGCTCAGCGCGCTCGTCCTTTCATGCACGCTGGGCGGAACGACGTACGGGTGGGGCGACCCGCGGATCGTCGGCCTGTTCGCGGCCGCGGTGGTGCTGATCAGTGCGTTCGTGTTCGTTGAGCGCCGCGCGGCCGAGCCGATCTTGCCGCTGCGACTGTTCCGCGACAGCGTGTTCCGCGTGACGAGCGCGATCGGGCTGGTCGTCGGCTTCGCTCTGTTCGGCTCGATCACCTACCTGCCACTGTTCCTGCAGGTCGTCGGCGGCGCCACGCCCACGGGCTCGGGCCTGCAACTGCTGCCGCTGATGGCCGGACTGCTCTTGACCTCGATCGGCTCCGGCCAGATCATCAGCCGCACCGGGCACTACCGGCCGTTCCCGATTGCCGGCACGGCGATCATGAGCGCGGGGCTGATCCTGCTCTCCACGCTGAACGCTCACACGAGCCACCTGGAGTCCTCGGCGTTCATGTTCATCCTGGGGCTGGGGCTCGGGTGCGTGATGCAGGTGCTCGTGCTGGCGGTGCAGAACGCGGTCGAGTACCGCGATCTCGGCGTGGCCACGTCCGGAGCAACGCTGTTTCGCTCGATCGGCGGCTCGGTCGGAACCGCCGTGCTTGGCTCGATCTTCTCCAACCGCCTCAAAGCCGAGCTCTCCTCCGTGCTCCCACGGTCGGCGGGCGGCTCGCTGGCCAGCGTCAGCCACCTGAGCACGACGGCGATCAAGAAGCTCCCGCCCAAGCTGCACACCGCCTACCTACAGGCGTTCACCAGCGCGCTGACGACGGTGTTCGCGGTCGCCGCCGGAGTGGCGATGGTCGCCTTCGTGCTCAGCTGGCTGCTCCAGGAGCGGCCGCTGCGCGGGACGGCCACCGCCAGCACCGGGGTCGGCGAGACGTTTGCCGTGCCCAAGCACACCGACTCGCTGGCCGAGGCGTCGCGCGCGCTGTCGGTACTCGTCGGGCGCGACGGCCGGCGCCAGCTCGTGGCGCGCCTCGCCGAGCGGGCGGGCGTCGACCTCTCGCCGGCCGCCTGCTGGCTGATCGCGCGGCTGCACGAGGATTCTCACGCGGACATCGGAGAGCTCTGTCGCAGCTACGACATCGCGCTCGAGGTGGGCGATCGGGCCCGGGCCGAGCTCGTCGACCGGGGACTGATCACGCGTGACGGTGACGAGATCACCGGGCTCACGCCTGAAGGGCACGCGATCGCCGAGCGGCTGACGGCCGAGCGGCGCGCCAGCATGGAGCGGCTGATGGAGGGCTGGTCGGCTTCCGAGAACCCCGATCTGGCCGGGCTGCTCACCCGGCTGGCTCGCGAGGTCGGCCGCGAGCCGCCACGCGAGCTGACCGCCGCAGGGACGACGTCGGCCGCTCAGTGAGCGCGGGGACCGGCACCGGCCGCGCGGCGCAGGTCATCCTCGATGGCGCCAGCCGCGCGCTGCGCGTGGGGGAGGAAGTCGCGGCGCAGAGTGGTCATCGAGCCGCGGCTGGCATGGACGGAGACGTTCAGCGATGCCACGACCTCACCGGAGGCGCCGCGGATCGGCACCGCCAGGGAGCGCAGCCCCTCCTCGAGCTCCTGATCGACGGCCGCCCAGCCCTGCTTGCGAACCCGATCGAGGACGGCGCGGAGCTCCTCGCTGCTCGCGATGGTGTGCGGCGACAGGGGCAGCACCTCGATCCGCTTCAGGCGCGCGTGAAGCTCGGCCTCAGGCAGCGCGGCGAGCAGCACCCGGCCCATGGAGGTGGCATAGGCGGGCAGCCGTGTGCCCACCGACAGGGTGATGCTCATGATCCGCCGGGTCGGCACGCGTGCGACGTAGACGACCTCGGTGTCGTCGAGCACGGAGATCGACGAGGACTCGTTGACGCTGTCGACGAGTGCCTCCATGTGCGGCTGGGCAACCTCAGGCAAGGTGAGGCTCGAGAGGTAGGCGTAGCCCAGCTCCAGGACTCGCGGGCTCAGCGCGAAGCGGCCGTCGGCGAAGGTCATGTAGCCCAGTCGCACCAACGTCAGCAAAAAGCGCCGGGCCGCCGCCCGGGTCAGGCCCGTGATGCGAGCCACGTCGGAAAGGCCGAGCTCTCGGTGCTCGGCGTCAAACGCGCGGATGACCGCCAATCCACGCTCGAGCGACTGGACGAAATCGGCGCTCTTGGGACGTTCCTCCTGCACGCGTACCTCCGTTCGGTATGCGCACAGTACCCGAGCGGCCCATCGCCGGCGGTGAGGTCTCGGCGCCGGGAGCGGGCACTAGCGTTGTCGGCATGACGGCGACCACGACGCGGTGAACGTCGCCCGGCGCGCAATCGCCGACGACGTGTTCGCCGCCGGCCGCGCCTACGACGCGCAGCAGGCCAACCGGCTCGACCGGTTGCGTAACCTCGAGCCCCCGACGGCCGAGCTGCTCGCCGTGCTCGTGCGTGCCACCTCGGCGCGCCGGGTGCTGGAGATCGGCACGTCCAACGGCTACTCGACGCTGTGGCTGGCCGACGCCGTGGAGGCGAACGGCGGCCGCGTCCAGACCCTCGACCTCGATCCTCGGCGCACCGAGCAGGCCCGCGCCAACCTGGAGCGGGCCGAGCTGGACGGCGTCGTCGAGCTGCGCACGGCGGGGGCCGCGCAGGCGCTGACCGAGTACGAAGACGACTCCTGGGACTTCATCTTCCTCGACGCCGAGCGGCCCGAGTACACCGGCTACTGGACCAACCTTCGACGCGTGCTGGCGCCGGGGGCAACGCTGGCGATCGACAACGCGATCTCCCACATCGACGAGCTGGGCGCATTCAACCGGCTGCTCGAGGCCGACCCGCACCTGCAATCGGCGCTCGTCCCGATCGGCGCGGGGCTGGTTCTCGCCGTCGCCTCAGATTGACCCGGAGGCCACCATTCGGGCCCTCAGCGCGCGCGATCGCGCAGCAGCGGCGTGAGCGCAGCGATGGCCACGCACAGGCCGACGGTGATCGCGAGCGAGGTGTGCACCCCCGCGGTGAACCCACCCCGTCGCGCGAGCAGCGAGCCGAACAGCGCCACGCCGATCGCCGAGCCGGTCTGGCGGAGCGTGTTGAGCGTTCCGGCGGCCACACCCGAGCGGGTGCGGTCGACGCTGCCCAACAGCTCGGAGGTAATGACGGGGATGATCGACCCGGCGGCCGCGCCCAGCGCGGCCAGCTGGACGACCATCGCTCCGTAACCGGTGGAGGCGCCCACCCCGAGCAGGGCGGCGCAGGCAACGGCCACGACCACGATCGCCACCGCGACCGTGCGCCGCGGTCCGAAGCGCTGGTCGATGCGCCCAGCCAGCAGGTTGGCGAACGTGATGGCGATCATGATCGGCGCCAGCGCGAGCCCGGTCTCCAGCGGGGTCAGGCCCTGCTCGCGCTGGAACAGCAGGCTAAAGACGAAGATCAAGCCGTAGAAGGCGGTGTTGATCAGCAGCCCGATGGCCGCCGTCACGCTGAACGTCCGGTTCTCGAACAGCCGCAGGGGGAGCATCGGCCGTGCACCGCGCGCCTCGAGCGCCACAAACACCGCGCCCGCCGCCGCGGCCAGGGCGAATCCGGCGAGCACGAGCGGCGAGCCGAAGCCCCGGGCGCCGCCCTCGATCGTGGCCGCCACGAGCGCGGTCAACGTCAGCACGGCGAGCACCTGGCCGCCGACGTCGACGCCCCGGGCGCGTGATTGCGAGGTCTCGGTGGCGTAGCGCTGGGTCAGGTAGATGCCGGCCAGCGCCACCGGCACGTTGATGAAGAAGATCGCTCGCCAGCCCAGGGTGGCGATCAGCACGCCGCCGATCAGCGGCCCGCCGGAGAGCGCGAGGCTCGCCCCGGCCAGCCACAGGCCGACCGCGCGCGAACGCGCCGCCGGCTCGGTGTAGGAGTGGTTGAGCAACGTCAGCGAGGAGGGCACGAGCACGGCGGCGCCGATCCCCTGGATCGCCCGGGCGCCGACGAGCACGCCGAGGTCGGGCGCCAGGCCGCATACCACCGAAGCGACCATGAACAACACGAAGCCGCTGACGAACACCCGCCGCGCCCCGATCCGATCCCCGAGCGCGCCCGCCGTGAGGATGAACGCGGCAAAGCCGATCGTGTAGGCGTTGACCACCCACTGCAGGGCGCTCACGCCGCCGCCGAGGGCGCTGCCGATCGACTTGATCGCAACGTTGACGACGCTGACGTCGAGCTGGACGACCGCGAAGCCGAGGCTCATCGCGACCAGCGTCCAGCGGCGAGCGCCGCGCGCGGTGTCGGACTGCGGGGTCGGAGTTGCCGGTTGCGTGGTGGTCATCGCCACCTCAACCTAGCCGCGCGTCACTTCGCTCTGGGGCGAAATGCGCTCAGTGGCCAACGAGCAGCCGGCGAGCGCGGTCCTGGCCGATCGAGAGCAGCAGCGTTGGCAGCCGCGGACCCGTCTCGGCGTCGACGAGCAGCCGGTAGACGGCCTTGAAGAACGCCCGCTGCGCGGCTTTGACCTCAGGCCCGGGTTCGGCATCGGCCGGTAGGCCGTGGACCGTCTTGGGCACCGCGTAGACGAGGGTGGTCAGGCCCTCGATCGACCAGTTGCGCGCCAGGCCCTCGGCCAGCAGCTCCACGCCGCGCCGCATCGTCTCGTCGAGCTGCTCGAAGGCGTCGCGCGCAAATTGTTCCCGCACCCGGGTGCGCTCCTCCTCGGGCACGACCTCGGTGGCGAAACGAATCGCGCAGCTCAGACGGGGCTCGAGCTCGGCGAGCAGCGCCTGCGGATCTGGCGCCGCGCCGTCGAGGTGAGCCGAGACGATCCGCGCGATCTGCTCGCGGTTGCCCTGGGTGATGTCGGCCACCGAGGACAGCAGCCGGAACGACACAGAGCGCCCGGTGCGCTGCACCGGTCCCGCGGAGGACTCGACGCTCTGGTGATACACGGCGACCTCGCTGGGCTCGCCCTCGCCCGAGCCAACCCGGGACTCCAGCCGGTCCCACTCGTCGTAGAGCCTTTGGATCGCACGCGGAGACAAGTCGATGGCGAAGGACTGCGACGGGAGGCGGCGGACGTACAGCCAGCGCACGATCGCGGGCTCGATCACGTCCAGCGCGGTTGCCGGGATCGCGGCGCCACCGACCGAGCCCGACATCTTGCCGCCGACGCCTGCCAGCGATACGAACGAATAGACGACCGAGTCGGGCGCCTGGACACCATAGAGCTCGGAGACGAGCGTCCGGCCGACGGTGAAGCTCCCCGTGGGCGCGTGGTGATCCTCGCCGGCAGGCTCGAACGCCACCCCCTCATAGGCCCAGCGCATCGGCCAGTCGACCTTCCACACGAGCTTGCCGCTGATCGTCTCGCCGTCGGCCAGGCTCATCTCGCCGGAATGACCGCAGCGGCACTCGTACGAGACCGTCTCCTCGCTGTAGCCCAACACGCGGGTGTCATCGGTGCCGCACACCGGACAGTAGGGCTTGAACGGGTAATACTCGCGGCGGCGCTCCTCCCGTGGCCGCTCATGGCGGCCGGGCGTCTGCTGGCCGGCGAGCGTGTCGAACACGAGCCCGCGCTCGTCCATCGCCCGCCGGATCGCGGCGTTGTAAACGCCACGGGGATAGCGCTCGGACTGGCGGACCTCGGTCATCTGGATCCCCAGCACGTCGAGCGAGGCCCGCAGCTCATCCATGAAGTGCTCGGCGTAGGAACCCGACCCGCCCTCGGGATCGGGAATCGCGGCCAGCGGCATCCCGACGTAGCGATCAAAGGAGGGGTCGACGCCCGCCGGGACCTTGCGAAAGCGGTCGTAGTCATCCCACGAGTGCAGGTGCACGACCTCGCGTCCGCGCCGGCGTATCGCCTCGGCGACCAGATGGGTGGTGAACACCTCGCGCAGGTTGCCCATGTGAATCGGGCCCGACGGCGAGATTCCCGAGGCGACGATGATCGCGCGCGTGGGATCATCGTCGCTGCGCGCGGCGATGAGCCGCTCGGCGATCGCGTCGTCCCACAGCTCGGCCGGGCACATACGGCGAGAGTACTTCGCGCCAGGAGGGAGCTTGTGGTCGGACCGGCTGTGAGGGACCGGGGGGGCGATCTTCCCTGAAATGCAGCACTTATTGCCCACGCAACCGAAAGGTTGCACTAACCGCCGGCCCCCGCGCGGCTATTCGGCGATCAGCACGAGCAGGTGACGCGGACCGTGGACGCCCTCGACGCGCGACAGCTCGATGTCTGAGGTCGCCGACGCCCCCGAGACGAGCGTCACCGGCGCGTGCGCCTCCGCCACGGCCGGACGAAGAACGGCGATCGCTTCGGGCACCTGCCCGACGACCTGGTCGGCGGTGACGACACAGATGTGGTGATCGGGCACGAGCGTGAGCAGCCGCCGCCCACTGAGCGCCTGGCCGTCGAGCACGACCGTGCCCGTCTCGGCGATCGCCGCCACGCAGCCGGTGAGTGCCGCGTTGAGCTCGTCGAGCTCGGCGGCGCCCAGGCCGTGATCCTCCACGATCCCAATACCCGCCGGTCTCCACTCGGCGGGCACCCCGGGAGCGACCGCCAGCTGCGCGATCCCCGCATCGGCACAGGCGGCGCGCACCGCGTCAGCGATCCCTGTCGAGGCAACCCGCCGCACCTCCGCGTTATAGTCGCCGATCCGCTCGCACAAGACCGCGATCAGTTCGTCTCGTGGCCGCTCGTCCACCGACCGGTAGGCGCGCGTCACGACCACGTCGTCGGGCGTCTCAGCAGCCGGGACGTCGCCCAGCGCGCCGCGGATGCGGCTCAGGATCTCCTCGCGAGCGGCGCTCATGGCGGCGCCTGGCCCTCGCGCTCGCGCCACCAGTCGCGAAAGCTCTGACGGGCGACGGGCTTGAGATCGCGGGCCGCCGTCCAACCCGCCAGCGGTCCGGGAAGCCGCTCGATCTTCCCGCGGCGCACCAGCGGCCACTGCCCGAACCGGCCGGCACGCTGGGCGGCCTCGTAGAGCCGGCGATGGCCGAACACGCGGGCGAGTGCGCGCATGGCGACGTGCTCGGCGTCGGTGCCCTTGTGGCGCACCACTTCTCCCCGAAGGTGGACGAGTACCTCCGGGATGTTGATCTTCACCGGGCAGACCTCGTAGCAGGCGCCGCACAGGCTGGAGGCATAGGGAAGCGAGCCGGCCTCGTCGAGGCTCGTGAGCATCGGCGTGAGGATCGCCCCGATCGGGCCGGGATAGGTGGAGCCGTACGCGTGCCCGCCGGTGCGCTCATAGACCGGGCAGACGTTCAGGCAGGCCGAGCAGCGGATGCAGTTCAGGGCCTGGCGGCCGATCTCGTCGGCCAGGACCTTGGTGCGCCCGTGGTCGACGAGCACGAGGTGGAACTCGCGCGGCCCGTCACCGTCGCCGACCCCGGTCCACACCGACGTGTAGGGGTTCATCCGCTCGGCCGTCGAGGACCGCGGCAGCAGCTGCAGATACACCTCGAGGTCCTGCCAGGTGGGGATCACCTTCTCGATTCCCATCACGCTGATCAGGACCTTTGGCAGGGTCGTGCACATGCGGCCGTTGCCCTCGGACTCCACGACCGCGACCGACCCCGTCTGTGCCACGGCGAAGTTGGCGCCGCTGATGCCCACCTCGGCCTCCAGGAACAGCCGGCGCAGGTGCAGGCGGGCGGTCTCGGC
>DATAUL010000384.1:0-8716 GCA_036268255.1 Solirubrobacteraceae bacterium
CGCGGCTCCGGCAGGCGGCGTTTCTCCCTGCGTAGGAGTTGAGTCCGTCCGTAGACCGCGCTATGTTCTCGAACACATGTTCGACGGCCGACCTCACGGGGACGACCCGTTCAAGGAGTTGATCGTATGGATCTGACCAAGCGACAGCAGGAGATCTTCGACTTCATCAAGCGCTACTCGGCGAAGTACGGGTATCCGCCGACGGTGCGCGACATCGGCAAGGCGGTCGGCCTCGCCTCCTCGTCGACCGTGCACGCGCATCTGGCCAACCTCGAGCGGATCGGCCTCTTGCGGCGCGATCCGACGAAGCCGCGGGCGATCGAGCTGCTCGACCGGGCGGCCGCCGGGGTTCGGGGGTTCGTCAACCCGGGCCTGCCGCTCGTCGGGCACGTGGCCGCGGGCGCGCCGCTCGTGGCCGAGGAGAACATCGAGGAGTACATCCAGACGCCGGCGTTCGCCGGCGGGGAGGACGGCCAGTATCTGCTGCGCGTCCGGGGTGAGTCGATGAAGGACATCGGCATCCTCGAGGACGATCTGGTCGTCGTGCGCCCGCAGGAGACCGCCACCGACGGCGACATCGTCGTCGCGCTGGTCGGCGAGGAGGCCACGGTGAAGCGCTTCTTCCAGGAGGCCGATCACGTGCGGCTGCAGCCGGAGAACGCCTCGATGGAGCCGATTCGCAGCCGGGACGTGCGGGTGATGGGACGGGTCGTGGGCCTGATGAGGAACATCTCATGAGCGCATTGGCTCTCGACCGGCCGCGCGCGGACCGCCGGGAGACCGGTGAGCCGGCGCCGTCGTTGTTTGACGACGTGGGCGGCGAGCCCACCCTGGACGGGGTGCTGTCCGGGGCGTGGGAGGGGCTCGTCGCCCATCAGCATGTCGCCTGCCCGGTGTGCGGCGGTGACATGACCCCTGCGTACGGCGCGCACGCGCGGCCGATCGGCGGCCGGTGCCAGAGCTGTGAGACGGACCTGAGCTAAGCGAACGTCCCGGCGCTCCGTAAGCGGGCCGGTACCTCGGTCGCGGACCATGACGGGCGGGACCGGTTGGCTCGACGTTGAGCACAGGAGCGACGCGGCGTGCCCGGTCAGACGTTGCGCAGCAGACCCTCGCTCCGAGCCCACTCGACCGTGCGCCGCAGCGTCTCCGCCGCCGGGGTGTAGGTGAGCCCGAGTTCGCGCTCGGCGCGGGAGCCGTCGTAACGGTGGCCGTGCAGTAGGGTCCGGACCATCTCTCGGCAGACCGGCGGCTGGCGGCCGAGCAGGCGAAAGGCGGCTTCGGCGACCGTGCCGCCGGCGTTGGCGAGAAAGCGGGGCGCGAGGCGGGGTCGGCGCTCGACGCCGGCGACCTCGGCTGCCAGGGCGAGGGCCTCGACCATCGTCAGGCGGATACCGCTGAGCAGGTAGCGCTCGCCCGCGACGCCGTGCTCGGCGGCCAGTAGGTGCCCCTCGACGCAATCACCGATGTCGACGAGGCTGACGTGGGTGTTGACGAAGATCTTCAGCCGGCCGTCGAGAAACGCCAGCAGGAACCGGCCGGTACCGCTGGCCCGGCCAGGGCCCTGGACCGAGGACGGATTCACGCAGACGACGTCCTGGTCGAGCATGCGCGCGGCGGCCAGGGCGGCACGCTCGCCCTCGGTCTTCGTGCGTTCGTAGGTCGACAGATACGAGCCCCGGTGCTGGGTCCATTCGTTTGCGATCGTGCCCTCGGGTTCCCCGATCGTCGCCGCCGAGGACGTGTGGACGAGGCGCGGCAGGCCGGCGGCCTTCGCTGCGCGCACAGCGGCGATCGCCCCATCGACGTTGACACGCCGCATCCGCTCCGGGTCGGTGACGCACATGGTGTTGACTCCGGCGAGGTGAAAAGCGAGCGAACAGCCCTGCATGCCCTCGGCGAGGATGTGCTCGTCGTCGGCCTCGCCCCAGTGGACCTGCACGCCGCGATCGGCCAGCGCCGTCGCCGCCGACTCCGAGCGGGCCAGTGCGATGACCTCGTCGCCGCGCCCCTGGAGCCGCTCGACGAGCGCCCGGCCGATGACGCCGGTTCCGCCGGTTACGAATACCCGGGCCATCGTCAGGCTCGCAGCGCGTCGGCTGAGCGCGCCAGGTAGTCGATGCCCGACCAGGCTGTGGCGACCGCGGCCAACACCATGGCCCACTGATCCAGGTAGGCGCCGGCGAGCGTGACGTCCGGTCGCAACATCGCCAGCGCGAGGGCGATGAACTGCAGGGTCGCCTTCCACCGACCCAGCGACGAGGTGGCCATGTGGACCCCGCCCGCCTCGACGGCCGCCCGCAGGCCGAGGATCGTGAACTCGCGGGTGACGATCACCAGCGCCACCCAGGGAGAGACGCGGTGCACGGCCACCAGTGCGATCAGCGCGGTGGCGACGAGCAGCTTGTCGGCCGTGGTGTCGAGGAAGGAGCCGAACTTGGTCGTCACTCCCCAGCGCCGCGCGAGGCGGCCGTCGAACCAGTCCGTGGCGGCCGCCACGAGGAACACCGCTGCCGCGACCCCGTAGACATGCTCAAGGACGAGAGCCATGATCGGGGCTGCGGCCACGATCCGCAATCCCGTGCCCACCGCGAGCGCGCGCGACGATCGCCAGGCGGGCAGCGAACCTACCTCCACGGCGGAGGAGGTTACATCACGGCCTCCCGGCGAATCCTGCGACCGCGGCGTCTGCGCAGGACCAGCCACTAGGGGTGGCCGCCGACGGCGAGAACCACTAGTCCGAGCGCGCTCCTGACTTGCCCTTGCGCCGGTAGGGAGATGCCGACGGCCGCCCGTCGCCGTTCTCGAAGAACGTCTGCACACGCTCGATCAGGGCCGCCGTGTCGGCGCTCGGCTGGATCGGCTCGCCGAACGACACCTCGATCCGATGGCGGGTGGAGAGCAGCTTGCCGTGCAACCGCTTGGGCCACATCCGACCCGGCGGCATCGCGGCGGCTGTCCCGGTGACGCGGATCGGCACGATCACGAGGTTGTGCGCCGATGCGAGCACGGCCGCGCCGCGCCTGACCCGGCTGGGTGCGCCGGCGCGCGAGCGCGTCCCCTCGGGATAGAGCAGGAGGTTCCAGCCCTGGTCGAGCAGCTTGTCGAGGTGGCTGCCGTTCTTCGCCATGCCGCCGCCGCCCTTGCGCTCGATCGGGACGGTGTTGAAGATCAAGGAGACGATCGAGGCCACGACGCGATTGCGGTAGAAGTAGTCGGCGGCAGCGGCCACCGCGGTGCGCTTGCGCAGGTTGCGCGGCAGCGCTGACAGGATCACGGGCGTATCGAGGTGGCTGGCGTGGTTGGCGACGAGGATCACCGGCCCCTTGAGCGCCATGAGCTTTTCGCGCCCCGTGGCCCGCCGCCGGGCGTAGTACCCCATCACCGGGACCAGCACGAAGTGCATGAAGCTCTCGCGGGTCACGCCGGCCAGCCATGAGCGGGCCCATGTCTGGTCCACGACCGCGGCCGCGGAACGCAGTGCCGGCGTGCGCTTGGAGGACTTCGTCAGCGCATCGACGATGCGCCGCTTGAGAGAGCGTTGGCGACGGAAAGGCAGCACTGCCCGACTTACCCCGTTTACGTAACATGCGTTACAGGTTCGGCGTCCGTGACGACCGCACGGGCGTCAGCGGGCGCCGTCCAGAGCGCGATGCCGCTGCTCTGGAGCCTCGGGCTCCGGAGCCTTCGCGGGACCGCTCGAGTAGGCACGAAGCACGTCCAGCACCTCGGGATCTTCGCCCTCGAGGGCCATCCACGCGGCACGCAGGCCCTCGCTGCCCGCCACCTGCAGTGCCACGTTGCGGTGCTCGAGCTGGCTGATGCCGGTCGCGTCGGCGGGTGGGCGGATGACGCAGATCGCAGGCCGGTCGGCGTCGGCGCCGGGCGCGCCGGGCGAGGCGGACTCCGCGGCCCGGCGGCCGAGCCACGCGCTCAGCTTGTCGTAGCGCTCCGAGCGAGTTCGCCGTAGCTGCACCAGACCGGGGTTGATCGTGCGCAGATAGCGGTCGGTGAGCAGGCCCACCGGCCCCGACAGGCCGCTGTGCTCCACGCCCTCGGGTCGAGTCTGGAGCACCAACACGTCAGTGGCCGTCTTTAGCGCGGCCTGGATCGGGATCGCCTCGGCGAGTGTGGCGTCCAGCAGCCGGCGATCGCGGAACGTGACCGGCTGTCCGGCCAGCCAGGGCAGGCGTGCCGAGGCACGCAATGCGCAGCGCACCTCCGCGGCGGAGTGGAGGTCGGCGAGATCGACGATCGCAGCCGTGTCGGCGTCGGTGGCCGTGCAGTGCAACTCGGTCGCGCTCTCCACCAGGACGTCGATGCGCAGCGGGCGGCCGCGCGCCCAGATGCCGTCGACCACGTAGTCCATATCGAAGGCCGGCCCTCGGCCCCGCAGCGCTCGCCGGAGGCTGACGAATCGCGGGTCGCCGAAGCCGCGCCAGTACAGAGAGGTCATGTACGCCGCCTGTCCGGCCATGAAGAAGGCGCCGTTGAACGCGCCCGCCGAGGCACCGTGGACCTCGTCGAAGGCGTCGCGCAGCCCCAGTTGGTCAAGCGCGGAGGCCATGCCGGCGGAGACGACCCCGCGCATCGCTCCGCCCTCGATCACCAGCGCGACGCGGCGCCCGTCGGTGCGCGCGCCGGGACGCGAGCCCTCGTTGCGCCGGCGCAGCAGCGTCTGGACCACCGGATGGGCGCGCTGGTCGGCAACCATCGCCATCCGCGGCGCGAGCGTGTCGGGTGAGAGAGAGCGGGTGATCGGCATGCGCAGGGCGGCCGCCCGCGGCACACCGCGAAACGGTCAGATCAGGCTGTCATAGAGCGCCACGGTCTGCTCGGCGATCGCCGCCCAGGCGAACTTCTCGATCGCCCGCCGGCGACCGGCCCGGCCCATTGCCGCAGCGCGATCGGGATCACGGAGCAGGACGTTGACCCGGTGGGCGAAATCAGCCGCGAAGCGCTCGGGCTCGCGCGGCTCGCCGGTGCGGTCGTCGCCGGGCGCGATCGCCACGAGCAATCCGGTCTCGCCATCCTGCACCACCTCGACGATGCCGCCGGTGGCGGTCGCGACGACGGCGGCCTCACACGCCATCGCCTCGAGGTTGACGATCCCCAGCGGTTCGTAGATCGATGGGCAGGCGAACACCGTCGCATGGCTGATCAGCTGGATCACCTCCGGCTTGGGCAGCATCTGCTCGATCCACACCACCCCGTCTCGGGTGGCGCGCAGCTCGTCGACGAGCGCCTGCACCTCGGCGCCAAGCTCGGGTGTGTCCGCCGAGCCGGCGCAGAGCACGAGCTGGGCGTCGGCGTCGAAGTCACGAGCCGCGCGCAGTAGGTGCGCCACGCCCTTCTGGCGCGTGATCCGGCCCACGAACACGACCGACGGGCGGTCCGGGCGCACGCCGTAGCGCTCGAGCACGTCGACCCCGGCGTCCGGCGCGTACTGCGCGGCGTCGATCCCGTTGTAGATCACGTGGATCCGCGCCGGGTCGATCGCCGGATAGGCGGCGAGGATGTCACGGCGGGTGCTGTGCGACACCGCAATCACGGCATCGGCGGCCTCGAGCGCCGTCTTCTCGGCCCAGGAGGAGAGCGCGTAGCCGCCGCCGAGCTGCTCGGCCTTCCACGGTCGCAGCGGCTCGAGCGAGTGCACGGTGGCGACGTGGGGAACGTCGTAGACGAGCTTCGTCAGATGGCCGCCCAGACTGGCATACCAGGTGTGGGTGTGGACGATGTCGGTGCCGTGGGCGCGGGCGGTCATGCTCAGGTCGATCGAGAGCGCGCGCAGCGCCGCCAGATGCGGCTCGGAGCCGGCCAGGACGTCCCACGCCTCGTGGGGCACGTCGCCGACTCCCCAGGCGTGCACGGTCACGTCCTCCAGGCGGGAGAGCTCGCGCACGAGATACTCGACGTGCACGCCGGCGCCGCCGTAGACGGCCGGCGGGTACTCGCGGGTGAGGACGGCGACCTTCACGTGCGCTCAGGCACCCAGCGCTGCGTCCACCACCTGCTGGGCCTCCTTGAGGATCTCTTCCAGATGCGCGGGCCCCTCAAAGCTCTCGGCGTAGAGCTTGTAGACGTCCTCGGTGCCCGAGGGCCGCGCGGCGAACCAGCCGCTGCGCGTCACCACCTTGACCCCGCCCAGCGCCGCCCCCGAGGGCGACGCCGTCAGCACCTCGTCGATCGGTTCACCGGCGAGCTCTGAGGCGGTCACGTCCGCCGGGGAGAGCCCGGCGAGCACGCGCTTCTGCTCCGGGGTCGCTGGCGCATCGACGCGGCGGTAGACCGGATTGCCATAGCGCTCCGTCAGCCGGGCATAGCGCTGCGCCGGGTCGCGGTCGTCGCGGACGGTCATCTCGGCGGCCAGCAGGCACATGATCAGCCCGTCCTTGTCGGTGCTCCACGCGCGGCCGTCACGGCGCAGGAAGCTGGCGCCGGCGCTCTCCTCGCCGCCGAAGGCCAGCGTGCCCTCGAGCAGGCCCGGAACGAACCACTTGAAGCCGACCGGGACCTCCTCCAGGCGCCGGCCGAGCCCATCGACAACGCGGTCGATGATGCTGCTCGAGACCATCGTCTTGCCGATGCCGGCGTCGCCGGGGAAGCCGCGAGCGTCGCCGAGCAGATAGCTGATCGCGGCGGCCAGGTAGTGATTGGGGTTCATCAGCCCGCCGCTCGGGGTGACGATCCCGTGGCGGTCGGCGTCCGGGTCGTTGGCGAAGGCGACGTCGAAGCGGTCCTTGAGCGAGATCAGATCGGCCATCGCGTCCGGTGAGGAGCAGTCCATCCGGATCTTGCCGTCATGGTCGAGTGGCATGAACGAGAACGTCGGGTCGACCCGGTCGTTGACGACGTCCAGGTCCAGACCGTAACGCTCGGCGATCGCCTGCCAGTAGGCGACGCTGGCGCCGCCCAAGGGGTCGACCCCCATGCGGAGTCCCGAACCTGCGATCAGCTCCAGGTCGACCACCTGGCCGAGCTCGTCGACGTACGCGGAGCGAAAGTCGTGGCGATCGGCGCGGGCAATCGCCTCGTCGTAGTCCAGCCGCTTGACGCCGCTCGGCCCGGAGCGCAGGAGCTCGTTGGCGGCGTCCTGGATTTGGCGGGTGACGTCGGTGTCGGCGGGCCCGCCGTGCGGCGGGTTGTACTTGAAGCCCCCGTCTGCCGGGGGGTTGTGCGACGGGGTGATGACGATCCCGTCGGCCGTGTCGCCGCGGCCACTGCCGGCGTTGTGGGTGAGGATCGCGTGTGAGATCGCCGGAGTCGGCGTGTAGCCGTCGTCGGCGTCGACGGCCACCCGGACTCCGTGGGCGACGAGCACCTCGACCGCCGTGCGAAACGCGGGCGCCGAGAGGGCGTGGGTGTCGCGGCCGATGAACAGCGGCCCGGTGATGTCCCGGCCGGCGCGGTAATCGGCGATCGCCGCGCTGATGGCGACGATGTGGTCCTCGGTGAACGTGCCCTCCAGGGAGGTACCGCGGTGCCCGGAGGTCCCGAACGAGACGGCCTGCGCGGGATTCTCCGGATCGGGATGCTCGTCGTGGTAAGCGAGCAGGAGCCGATCGACGTCGATCAGCATGTCGGCTGTGGGACGGCGAGGCTCAGGCACGGTGTCAGCCTACCTCCGCAACGGGCTCGCGCCACCCCAATTCAGACCAGATGGCCGCCGGCAGCAGGCGGTCGATGCGGTCCAGGACGATCGCCGGCTGCTCCCGCGGATCGAGCCCCGCGAGATCAGCCGGCCCGGTCTCGCCGGTGAGGACGAGCGCGGTCGCCATACCGGCGTCCAGACCCATCCGGATATCCGTGCCGGGCCGGTCGCCGACCATGACGCAGTCCGCCGGCTCGACGCCCAGTCCCGCCAGCGCCGTCTCCAGCATCGCGCGATGCGGCTTGCCGAGGATCGCCACCGCCCTCGTCTGCGTGCACGCCTCGATCGCTGCCGTGATCGCCGCGCAATCGGGCTCGCCGCGTCCGCCGGGGAGAGGACAGAAGCGGTCGGGATTGGTGGCGATCAATCTCGCCCGCCCATGAAACCAGATCGCGTCGAAGGCGATCTGGAGCTTGGCGTAGTCAAAGGCCCGGTCATAGCTTGCGATCACGATGTCGATCTCCGCCGGGTCTGAGGACATCCGGATCCCGGCGTTGCCCAGCGCGTTGGTGAGGGGCGCCTCGCCGATCGCGAACACGACCGCATCCGGCGCGTTGTCGAGCAGCCAGCGGGTGGTCGCGACCGTCGTGGTGACGATCTCCCGCGCCGGAGTCGGCAGCCCCAGCCGTGAGAGCTTCTCGGCGTACTGCTGCGGATCCCGGGTCGGGTTGTTGGAGATGAAGCGGATCGCCCGGGCACGACGGCGCAGCTCCTCGATCAGCCGCCTGGCTCCCGGCAGCAGCTCGTCGCCCAGGTAAACGGTCCCGTCCAGGTCGAACACGTAGACGTCGTAGATCCGCTCGGGAACCGTGATCGCGCCGATGGGTCGCAGAATATCTCCGCGCCGGCGCTATGCTGGTTGGTGCAGGCTGAGCAGTCGCGGAGGTGTGAACCCTTCGAGGACAGTCCGGACATCACAGGGCCAGGTGGTCGGTAACGCCGACCCGGGGAAACCCGCGGGAAAGTGCCACAGAAAAGACACCGCCTAAACCTGGGGCCGCTGCAGAGTCCCAGGCCGGTAAGGGTGAAATGGTGCGGTAAGAGCGCACCGGCGTCGCGGTGACG
>DATAUL010000385.1:0-3975 GCA_036268255.1 Solirubrobacteraceae bacterium
CGAGCGCGTGTGGGGCATTCTGGCGACCGCGCAGGCGCCGGCCGGGAAGCCGCTCCTGGTGGAGGGCTATCTGCCCGGCGTCGAGGTTGCGGTCGAGGGCCTTCTGCGCGGCGGCCGTCTGGAGGTGCTGGCGGTGTTTGACAAGCCAGACCCACTCGAGGGGCCGTACTTCGAGGAGACGCTGTACGTGACGCCGTCGCGATTGCCGGCCGGCGTCCTCGCAGAGGTGGACGCGGTGACGGCGCGGGCGGCTGCGGCGGTGGGCCTGCGAGAGGGGCCGGTTCACGCCGAGCTGCGCGTCGACGGCGAGCGGGTGAGCGTCCTGGAGCTGGCGGCACGGTCGATCGGTGGTTTGTGCTCACGCGCCCTGCGCTTCGGCGCCGGGGTGAGCCTGGAGGAGGTGATCCTGCGCCACGCACTCGGTCTCGGACTCCAGAACCTGGCGCGCGAGTCGACGGCCTCCGGCGTGATGATGATCCCCATCCCCGGGGCGGGGGTGCTGCGCGGGGTGGACGGGCAGGAGGACGCCCGGGCGGTGCCGGGCATCGGCGGGGTGGAGATCACGATCGCGCGCGGGCGGCCCGTCGTGCCGTTGCCCGACGGCGACCGCTACCTGGGCTTCATGTTCGCGCGCGCGGCGAGCGCCGACGCCGTCGAACGCGCGCTGCGCACCGCGCACGGTCGCCTGCGGATCTCGGTCGAGCCGCACGCGCCCGAGCCGGCCGCCGCGCGCTAGCGTGGGCTGGCCGTGCGCGTCCTGCTGATCTCGACCTACGAGCTGGGTCACCAGCCATTGCATGTGGCGTCCCCGGCGGCCGCGCTGCGCCGCGCCGGGCACGAGGTCCGGTGCCTGGATCTCAGCGTGCAGCCATGGGATCCCGGCGCGCTGGAGTGGGCACAGGCGGCCGGCTTCTCGGTGCCGATGCACACGGCGATGCGCCTGGCGCTCACCGCTGGGCGCCGAGTGCGCCGCGAGCATCCCGGGCTGCCGATCTGCTTCTACGGGCTCTACGCCACGGTCAGCCGCGAGCTCGTCGAGGGCGAGCTGGGCGCGCGGGTGATCGCCGGCGAGTACGAGCCGGCGCTCACGGCCTGGGTGGACAAGCTGTCGGCCCGGCGCGCGCCGGCACCGACTGCCGATCGTCCGGTCATCCACCTCCAGCGCGGCACCTTCGACCCGCCGGCACGCGAGCTGCTACCCGGACTCGAGCAGTACGCGCGCCTGGCAATCGGCGGCGAGCAGCGACTGGTGGGCTATGTGGAGGCCAGCCACGGGTGCGTGCATCGCTGCCGGCACTGCCCGGTCCCGACCATCTATGACGGCCGCATCCGCGTCGTGGGGGCCGAAACCGTCCTGCGCGACATCGAGCGCCTCGCCGATATGGGCGCGCGCCACATCACGTTCGGGGACCCGGACTTCCTCAACGGCCGGCGCCACTCGCTGGCGATCGTGCGCGCCATGCACGAGCGCTGTCCGGAGCTGACGTTCGACTGCACAACGAAGGTTGAGCACGTGCTCGAGCACCCCGGGATCTGGGAGGAGATGGCCGCCTGCGGTTGCCTGTTCGTCATCTGCGCCCTGGAGAGCGTCAACGACGAGATCCTCATCCGCCTGGACAAGGGCCACACCACCGCCGAGGCGGTGGTCGCGCTCAACCTGCTGCGCGAGCACGGAATCGAGACCCGGCCGTCGTTCATGCCCTTCACCCCGTGGACGACTCCGCGTGACGTGCTGGAGATCGTCGACTTCGTGGCCGCGCACGACCTGGTGGCCAACGTCGACCCGGTGCAGTACACGATCCGGCTGCTCGTGCCGGAGGGCTCGCTGCTGTTGGAGCGCGAGGACCTGCGCGAGCATCTCGGCCCCTATGAGCCCGAGCGCCTGAGCTACCCGTGGCGGTCAGCAGACCCGGCCGCCGACCGGCTGCAGGGCCGCCTCAGCGCGCTCGTCCAGCAGAGCGCTGCCGCGCAGGAGGCGCCGGGCCTGACGTTCGCGCGCATCCGCGCAGCCGCGAGGGAGGCGACCGGGGAGTCGAACGTCCCGCGGCCAGAGGCCATACCGATGGGATCGACCGAAGGGAGGCCACGGCTCACCGAGCCGTGGTTCTGCTGAGCAGAGCCCACCGAGGGCCAGTTGGGTCCTCTTACAACGTGATGACGTGGTCCGGAGGGTTGCCCGCCAGCGCCGTATACAGGTCCGGGAAGCAGCCGACCTGCACCCCCGCGACCGTTCCCGCCGGCCGCGCCGCGCCGATCTCACCCTCCGCCAGACCACGCTCCAGCGCGCACTGGTCACAGAGCATCAGCAGCATCCCCTGTTCGGCGGCCACCCGGCCGAGGCGCTCCCCCATGGGATCACCCTCTCGCAGCGCATAGGTGTTGTCGTCAAAGAAGAACATCCCGACGACCTCCACACCGTGCGTGCCCTGCTCCAGCTGCGGGAGGATCATCTTCCCGAGCTTGTAGCTGGCCGTATGGCCGGAGGTGGAGAACACGTAGGCGACCTTCATCCCGCCGAGAGACTAGTTAAAAGTCACGCGCACCATCGTGTCTACTGCCGATCACGCCGTGCGCGTGCGCGAGCTTGCCGCGGTCAGGTGGTGGTCGCCGCGGGTCGGATGTTGGCGTTGAGGTGGAAGCGGTTGTCCGGGTCGTATTGGGTCTTGATCTGAGCTAGCCGGTCGTACTTCTGCGGTCTGTAGGCCGCACGCACGCGCTCTTCTTCGGGCTCGGGGACCGCCTCCCGCCGAACGCGGTTGCGTCGTCGGCCGCCCAGCCGTACGCGCCACCGAGGACGAAGGGTTCCCGCCGCCGCCACGCAGGGCCCAGAACAGGTCCTCGTTGTCGCCACTTGCCGCGCGAAGCACGCGACCGTCAGCGGTGACAACCTCGGCGGCGAGGAGGTTGTCCGACGTGAGTCCGGCAAGGCGACTCAGCCAGCCGAAGCCGCCGCCGAGCGTCAGGCCGGCCACGCCGGTTGTACTGATAAAGCCGCCTGGCACTGCCAGCCCATGCTCCTGCGTCGCCGCATCCAGCTCGCCCCGCGTCGTTCCACCGCCGCAGACGACGCGGCGCGCCGCGCCATCGACCGCAACGGACTTCATCGGGGTGAGATCGATCATCACACCGCTGTCGCACACCGCGTGGCCAGCGTAGTTGTGCCCACCTCCCCGCACTGAGACCTCAAGCCCGCGATCTGAGGCAAACGCCAGCGCCGCCGCGACGTCACCGCTGCTCGCACAGCTGACAACGACCGCTGGGCGCCGTTTGATCACGCCGTTCCAGATCGAAACCGCCGTGTCGTACGACGGTTCGCCGGGCGTCGACACCATCCCGTCGACCGTTTCCCGCAGCGTCTCGACCCCGCTCCGCACACCAGTCATCGGTCGCTCCTGATCGCCACCGGTTGTGCGTCGCGAGCCTAACCGATCCGTGCTACCGCAGCACGAGGCCGTTTGGAACGACGGGGATGTCAGATCAGGGTCCGCCGCGCCGCGTGAAGTACTCGGCCTCGGCCTCGCCGAGCGGCGTCGCGGGCGGCTCGCCATGCAGGTACTCGGCGGCGATCGCGCCCCAATCGGCACCGGCCCGCAGCTGAGCGAGCACGACGCCGACGATCGCGTGCATCCGCCGGATCAGGATCGTTTCGGCCGGCAGGGTGAAGTTGCTGAGCTGGTCCTTGACCTCGACCCGTCGCTCGGCGTCCACCGGCTCGCGCTCCCGGCCGCGACGGCCGTGCTCGCCGGAGAGGCGCCGAGCACCGGGGACCGCGTACCACCGAGTCGCCCGCCGCATCAGCTTCAGCGCCAGCTCATCTTCGACCAGCTCCGCCCCGGCGGAGGACAGATACGCCCCCGCAACCAGCGCAGACTTCAGGGCCCCCGCGTCGCCGGACCGGACAGCACGAGCGATCCCCCGCTCAGCATCAGCTCGCGAGGCACTCACATCACGCAGCATCCCGTAGTCAAGGAAGCC
>DATAUL010000386.1:0-2414 GCA_036268255.1 Solirubrobacteraceae bacterium
CGGGACGGGGAGAGGCTCAGCCGGCGAACGAGTGGAACTCGCCCAGCGGCTGCGGGAGCCGGGGCGTGAACGGCTTGAACTGGTACGGCTTGCCGGTGTCGAACCCCGCCTTCTTGGCCGCCGTGGGGTCCGCGAACGGCGAGCGTGATCTCCCTTCCGGAGATTGTGGTGTTTGTCACCATCTCCTACGGCGCGCCTGGCCCGCCGGATC
Organism: Solirubrobacteraceae bacterium; assembly: GCA_036268255.1. Classification (GTDB taxonomy): domain Bacteria; phylum Actinomycetota; class Thermoleophilia; order Solirubrobacterales; family Solirubrobacteraceae; genus Palsa-465. Next base: position 212 of record DATAUL010000386.1, read on the forward strand.
ACACCGCCTGCAGAAAATCTCAGGAGGCCCGCGCAGCAGTCAGCGCCGGCCGTGACGGGGTGGCCGACGAGCTGCTACGGGAGGGCGGCGGCGATGAGCGCCGCGGCGGCCGCGCGCGCGGGGGCGGCGATGGCGGCGTCCCGGTCCATGTTGGCGGCGAGCCCTCCGCCGTCGTAGACCAGCTGGAGCTGGCTGGCGAGGAGCCCGGGGTCCGGGGCACCCGCCCCAGCGGCGAGCTCGGTGAACAGGGCGCGGATGTCGCGGCGGTAGGACTCGGCGGCCTCATCGACGCGCCCGCCGGCCGGAGCCTCGGCGGCCGCCGCGGTGAAGGCGCAGCCGCGGTAGTTGGGCGTGCGGAACAGCTGAGCCTGGGCGTCGAACACGGCGAGGATCCGCTCGACGGGATCCTCGACGGCGTCCACCGCCGCCCGCAGTCGCCCCAACGTCTGGGCATGGCGCTCGTTGAGGTAGGCGCAGACGAGTTGCTCCTTGCTGCCGAACGTGCTGTAGAGCGATGCCTTGGCCACGCCGGCGCGTTCGATCACGCGGTCGATGCCGACGGATTGGACGCCCTCGGCGTAGAACAGCTCGCCCGCCGCCTGGAGCAGCCGCTCCCGAGGCGAGCGCTTGACCGCCTTGGGCTGTGTCGATTGCGGGGTTGGCGTGGGCATCTGTGCTCAGTCCTCTGCGCCGTGCGCCGACTCGACCGTGAGCTCGACGCGGTCGGAATAGAACGCGACATGGCCCTTGATATCGGCGACCGCTGGGTATGGCTCATCGTAGAACCAGGCCGCGTCGGTACCGCGCTCCGCGGCGGGACTGATCGAGTAGTAGGAGGCGTCGCCCTTGTACGGGCAGTAGGTGGTCAGTTCGCTCGCCGCGAGCTGTGATCGGTCGACGTCGGCCAGCGGGACGTAGCGGATCGGCGGGTACCCGGCCTCGTTCAGGACGAGCGTCGAGCGGCTGTCGGCGATCGTCGCCTGACCGCTGCGAACGACGACATGGTCGCCGCTTGAGGTGATCGTGATCGGGTGGTCCGGACCGGGGGTCTTGATGTCACGTGACATGGTGGGCTCCTTCGCTATTTGGCGAGGCTGGGGGACAGGCAGCGCTGCCGTGCGGTACGGCGGGCGCTGAAGATCGTGGCGGCGACCGTGATGGCCGCGAGCCCGATCACGGTGATGCCGAACTCCTGGGCGGTCCGGGTCACCGTGCTGTGGACGACGAGGACGCCGGCGAGGATCGCCGGGAGGCCCATCGCCAGGTAGCAGATGATGTAGGCGACCGAGATCACGCCGGCGCGCTCGGCCGGGCCGGCCAGGGTCACGATCGTGCGCAGGCCACCCTGGAACCCGGCGCCGAACCCGGCGCCGGCGATCACCGTGCCGACGAAGAACCCGGCGACCGACGTGGCCGTCACCGACCACAACACGATCGCGACGCCGATGATGACCAGCCCGTTGCCGGCGAGCGCGAAGCGGCGCGGCTCGGTCCGGTGGAAGAGCAGGAGCGTCAGCGCGCCGCTGGCGGCGAGCGCGAACAGCGACGCCCCGCCGAGGATCGTCGAACCGGAGCGAGCCACCTGGGCGGCGAGCGACGGTCCGAGCGAACCGTAGAAGCCCGCCAGTGCCCAGACCGCGATCAGCGACGGCGCGGCGATCAGCAGCACCTCGCGCACCCGCGCCGGGACGGCGATCGTGGGGCGCAACGCCCGCCGGACCCCCGGGCTGCGTGGTGACGTCTCGGCGATCATCCCCACGCCGGCCGCCTGGAGCACGAACAGGACCAGCAGCACCAGGTAGACGAGCTTCGTCGGCGCGGGCAGCAGCTGGACGAGCAGCGCCGAACCGAGCGCACCGCTTGCGGTGCCGCCCATCGCCCCGGCCGCGTTGGCGACAGCCCCACGTCCGGGATGCAGGTCGACGAGCCCGGCCCCGATGGCGCCGACGGCGGCACCGGTGGCGAGACCCTGAAGCACCCGGGCCGCGAGCAGCACATCGACTCCACCCGCGAACGCGAACAGCAGCATCACGATCGCCTGGGCACTGAGCGCGCCGATCAGCACCGGGCGGCGCCCGACGTGGTCCGAGAGCGAGCCCGCCACGAGCAGCGAGGCGAGGACGGCGATCGCGTACACGCCGAAGATCACCGTGATCGTGACCGGCGAGAAGCCCCAGCGCGCCTGGTAGGTCGCGTACAGCGG
>DATAUL010000387.1:0-2558 GCA_036268255.1 Solirubrobacteraceae bacterium
TCCGACAGGGCCGCCCCACCATAACCTCGCTGGTGTCCAGAACCGGCGTCGGATGCCCGTCGAGATCGAACACCCAGTCGCCGACGCGGAGATCGCCCATCGTCGTCCATCCCTCGGGCGTCGGAACCGGAGTGTCGAGCGCGAGCGCCTTGCCCTCGATCCGGGCCACGACGTCGTCGGGCAGTTCGACCCACTCGAGGGTCCGGCCCAGGCAGAACTCACCGGGGTGGATCACGAACGAGTCGTCCTCACCGACGACGACCTCCTCGGTCAGGTTCTCCGGGGGGTCGCGCAGGTCGATCGACTCCGCGCGATAGTTGTGAAACACGCGGAACGAGTCGCCGAGGCGAAGGTCGACGCTGGCCGGCTGCACGAGCGCCGGATCCCAGGGATCGATGCGGATTCGCCCGGCCTCGACAAGCTCGATGATCGTCCCGTCAGAGAGGACGGAGGTGGCGGTCAGGCTCGCTTGCGCGGTCATGGGCGCCAGTGTGACAGCGATGCAAGTGGGTGACCCCCAAAGGCGCTGGGCAACCCACAGGCGCCGGGGTAGCCGCCACCGCCGTCCTCGCGTTCGCCGGCACCCACGACCACGCCGACACCCCAAACAGCAGCGTACGGTCAGTGGCCGAGCGTGCGGGCGCGGGCGCGGGTGGTGCGCACCCTCGCGGGCGGCTGCGGCGCCGGATCACCGTGCGGGCCGCGGCGCGGACGGCGCGGGAACGGCCGGGGCGGGTGCGGCCGTGGGCGGAGCTTGACGCCGCCGTCGTCATCCGAGGACGACGTGTCCTCCTCCGGCTCCTGCTTGATCGCCCACCAGACGATGTAGATCAACGCCGCCAGCGGCAGCTTGAGCGCCAGCATGAGCCACAGGAATCCCCAAGTCACGAGGGGTTGATCCTATACGTTGGCGGCTCCGCCGCCAAGGCTTACGGTGACGTTTTCGCGGGTACATCCGCTCGGCATGACGGCTCCTCAGCGGGACTCGCCGTCGTTGACCCGCGGCCACCCGTTCACCCAATTGAGCTGTCCCAGCATGAGCACGCGCTTGCCGGAGTTGTGGTGGGCGATCGGCTGCGTGAGCGCGTGGTACATGATCATCGTGCGCCCGTCGGGGCCGATCACGGGGTCGGACTCGCCGCCCGGTCCGAGGAAGCCGTTGCCGGCCTTGAGGATCGGCTGGGAGAGCTTCTGGAAGACGTGGTCGGGATCCAGCACCGACGGCGAGGAGGCGACGCCCACCGCATACGACGAGTCCCAGGTGCTGGCCGCGCTGTACAGCACATAGATCTGGCCGTCGTGGTAGAAGGGCTGGGGCCCCTCGACGGTGCAGATGTGGTTGGCCGGATCGCATTCCCAGGGCTCCGAGACCGAGAAGGCGACGTGGATGTCGGGACCGACCGTCAGGCCGTCGCTCGACAGTTCGGACTCCCAGATCTGCTCGCGCTGCTCGGCCCAGAAGATGTACTTCCTGCCGGTGCGGGGATCCTGCACGATGCCCGGGTCGATGTCGCCGCCGATCACCTCCTGGTTGGGCTTGGCGTTGTGGGCGTTGAGCTCACCGGGATAGTGCAGCAGCTTGGTGTGCCACGGCCCGGCGAGTGAGTCCGAGGTGGCGACGCCGAGGACCATCGTGCCCGGCGCGAGGCTCACCGAGCGAATCGCGTGCGACGCCTGGCTGTAGTCGGCCGAGAAGTACAGCACCCAGTGATCGTCGATCCGGTAGATCGACGGTGCCCAGTAGATCCCGGCGCGTCCGCCGCCCGTGGACGGCACCGCCCACCACGGCTGGTGGTTGTGGGGAAGGACGAAACCGTCGGGATACCAGTGCACCAGGTCCTCGGACATCCAGATCGGAAACGCGTTGCGGCCGTTGTCCGAGGTGCAGAAGAGGAAGTAGTTCCATTTCCCACGGTGCGCGTTGATGACGCTCGGGTCCGGACAGGACAGCGGCTTGCCGGTCAGCCCGTTGCGCATCGGGTTGGCGTAGCGGAGGGTCGGCTGCGACTGCGCTCGGGCATCCGGCACATGACCGGCGGCGAGCATCGCGAATACAGCCGCCAGAGGCAGCCAGCCAGCGCGTCGCGATACGCGTCCGATGCGGATGTGTCTGCGCAAGTCCTGTCGGGAGCCGAACTCGGCAAGGGCGGCCCCACCCCGCCGCCGTCAGATCATACGGGCGTCAGCTGGTCGACCGGGGCCGGATGCGGTCGATCGACGGATGCATGTCTTCGAGGCTCTTAATCGAGATGTCCTCCGGACGGCGGTCGGCCCGGGACCTCCATCGCCTCCACGGGCCGGCGGATGCTCTCCAGGTCCTCGACGTCGCGGTCCTGGCTGGCCATGACGACGCAGCCGTGTTCGATCCATGCCCGCGCGTCGTTGACCTGGGCCAGCGACGTGCTGCCGGCGTTGAGCCACAGCGTGATGCTGTCCGCCATCGCCTCGGCGACCTCCTTGGGTTCCGGGTGGCGCACCGTCGTGCCCCCCTTGGCGCCCCGGGTCGACTCGACCAGGCGCTGCGCGGCGAGGATCTTGATCGTCTCACGGATCGTGCC
>DATAUL010000388.1:0-1987 GCA_036268255.1 Solirubrobacteraceae bacterium
GGCGGGTCAGGCGGCCGCGCGATCTCCCAGGCCGTCGACAAGGGCCTGCACCGCGCCGAGCTCATCTCGGTCCCGATCACGCTGGTCATCCTCGTGCTCGCCTTCGGCGCGCTGGTGGCAGCCGCCGTGCCGCTGCTGCTCGGCCTGACCTCCGTCGCCGCGGCCGTCGGGGCCGGCAGCCTCGTCTCGCATCTGGTCCCCATGGGGGATTCCACCGCGCCGGTGGTCGTGCTCATCGGCCTTGCCGTGGGCGTCGACTACTCGCTGTTCTACATCCGCCGCGAGCGCGCCGAGCGGCGCGCCGGCGCCGGACGCGAGGCCGCGCTGGGGGCCGCCTCGACGACCGTCGGGCGGGCCATCGTCGTCGCCGGCGCCACGGTGATCGTTGGCCTCGCCGGACTGCTGTTCAGCGGCCTCGGGGTGTTCACCTCGATGGCGGTAGGCGCGATCATCGTCGTGGCCATCGCCGTGCTCGGATCGGTGACCGTGCTGCCGGCGGCGCTGGCGTTGCTCGGCGACCGGGTTAACACAGGCCGACTGGGGCGCCGGCACCGCGCCGGCTCGCACCGTGGCGGGGCCTGGGGTCTTGTGGCCCGCGCCGTCACCGGCCATCCCCGCAGCGCGCTCGTCCTGGCGCTGTTGCTGCTCGTCGGGATCGCTGCGCCGATCATCCGGATGCACACCGCCAACCCCGGCGAGAACGACCTCCCGGCGAACAACCCGGTGATCGTCGCCGAGCACGCGATCGAGCGGGCCTTCCCCGGCTCGGCGGACACGGCCGAGCTCGTCGTCTCCGGACACGGACTGGGATCGGCTCAGGTGCGGGCGGCGCTCGCACAACTCGGCCATCACGGCCAGCGCATCACCGCCGCCTCCGGTCAGATGTCCGTGCGCGTGGCACGCAATGGCGAGACGGCGCTGGTCGCGATCCCGATCCGGGATGCCAACCGCACGGTCGCGCACAGGTCCGTGACCGAGCTGCGGGCGCAATTGAAGCCGGCCACCGCGCGACGGATCCCCGGCGCCCGGGCGCAGCTCGGCGGCGGGGCCGCCGAGGATGTCGACTTCACGTCGCATCTGGCGAGCGTCACCCCGCTGGTGATCGCGTTCGTGCTCGCTCTGGCGTTCGTCCTGCTGGTCGCCGCATTTCGTTCGCCGTGGCTCGCCCTGTCGGTCATGGGGCTCAACCTGTTGTCGGTGGGAGCGGCGTTCGGCGCGCTCGTGGCCGTGTTCCAGGGTCACTGGGCACAATCGCTGCTCGGCTTCACCTCCAACGGGGCGATCGTCAACTGGCTGCCGTTGTTCGCCTTCGTGGTCCTGTTCGGGCTCTCGATGGACTACACGGTCCTCGTGCTCGAGCGGGCTCGCGAGGCGCGCCGGGGCGGCGCCGACGCCCGCGAGGCGGCGGCCGAGGCCCTGGCGAGCACGGGGGGCACGGTGACCAGCGCCGCCGCGGTGATGGTCGCCGTGTTCGCCGTGTTCGCCACCCTCCCGCTGGTGTCGTTCAAGCAGCTGGGGGTGGGCCTGGCGGTCGCGATCGCGGTCGACGCCACGATCGTGCGCGGGCTGGCGCTGCCGGCCATCGTCACGCTGCTCGGCGACCGGGGGCTCAAACCGGCCCGGCGCCGGCGCCGCGCGCGCGAGCCGCAGTGGGATCATGGGAGCGATGGCCGCGCGCTGGAGCCCAGCTATGAGTAAGGCACTCGCCCACCCGGCGGTGCGGGGCGGGCGGGTCCGGTTTGAGCCGGCGGTGTACGCACCGCCGGCTCTGCTGGTCGGTCTGCTGGTCATCCTCTGGCTCCTGACGGGCGCAGGGTACTTCTGGCCGATGTGGCCGTGCTGGGCAATCCTGTTCGGCGCCGGGTTGTTCGTCGGGGTGCGCTGGGGCCTCCAGCGCCCCGCCGACGAGCGTCGGCTGGCCATCAAGAGCGCGATCGCGATCACCGTGTCAGTGGCACTGGTCGCGATCTGGGCGATGGCGGGCGGC
>DATAUL010000389.1:0-2829 GCA_036268255.1 Solirubrobacteraceae bacterium
AGCGCGCTGCCGCCCCCGGCGACGCGGGTGACGGCATCGATGAAGCTCTCGACATCGCCCACGCGCTCTTTGAGGAGATAGCCGACCCCGTCTGCGCGGTCCCCGATCAGGTCCAGCGCGTAGTGCTCCTCGTAGTACTGCGAAAGCACCAGTACTCCCGTCTCGGGCCGCTCCCGCCGTAGCTCGATGGCCGCCCGCAGACCGTCGTCTCCGTGACCCGGGGGCATGTTGACATCGACGATCACGACCGAAGGACGGTGAGCAAGGCCCTTGCGCAGCAGATCCGGGGCGTCGCCGGCTTGAGCGACGACGTCGAACCCGGCCTCGTTGAGCAGTCGCACGATCCCCTCGCGAAGCAGGACGTCGTCCTCGCCGATCACCACTCGTAGCGGCGCTGACATGCTTGCAACCGTACCGCGGCAGCCGGGTTCCCCGCCATTCACGCCGTCGCGCGTCCGATGGCCACTAGGTCGGCGCGGCCACGAGGGCGAGCTGCCGGGCTCTGGTCTTGGCTGCTCGCACCGCCTCGGTGAGGGTGTCGATGTCGTAGACACCGTAGTGGCGGCGGCCGTTTATGAAGAAGGTCGGCGTGCCGGAGACGCCGCTCTCGTCGGCGCCCGCAACGTCCTGACTTATCCGGGAGGCGTAATCCCGTCGACGTAGCTCATCCGTGAAGCGCTCGACGTCCAGGTCAAGCTCCGTGGCATAGCGAGTGAGATCGCGCGGCGCGAGCTCGCCCTGGTGGCGTAGCAAAAGGTCGTACATCTCCCAGAACTTGCCTTGGACGGCGGCGGCCTCCGACGCCTCGGCAGCCAGCTGAGCGCCGGGATGGACGTCGTTGAGTGGTAGGTGGCGCCACACGTAGCGCACGTCGTCGCCGTGCGACGAGAGCAGCTCGCGAATCACGCGCTCCGCCTGGCCGCAGTAGGAACACTCGAAGTCGCCGTACTCGACGAGCGTCACCGGCGCATCATCGGGACCGCGAATATGGTCGCGATCGGGGTCGACTTCGTCCGCGAGATCGAGGATGTCCTCTGCGGTGCGGCCGATCTGACGCGCACGCGTCGCGCTCGGCAACCGCCGGATGACCCGGGTCACCAGCCACGCCAGCGCCGGCGCCAGCAGCACCGTAGCCAGCGTACCCAGACGCGCCTCGTCGAGTCGCTCGCCCGTGAACGCGAGACTCGAGACCAGGAGTGAGACGGTGAAGCCGATGCCTGCGCACGCGCCAGCGGCCACGAGCACCGGCCCGCTGATCGGAGAGCGGGGCCCATGAAGGACAGGGCGGGACGCGATCCACGAGGCGCCCGCGACGCCGATCGGCTTGCCGACGACGTACCCGATCACGATCCCCCACGTGATCGGGGAAGAGATCGCGTCACTCATCAGTTTGCTGGTCAGGTGGATCCCGGCGTTGGCGAGCGCGAACAGCGGCACGATGACGTAGCTCGTCCAAGGATGGAGGTCGAACTGGAGCACGTCGTTGGGCGAAATCGCCGATTGCAGGCTCTGCCGCGCAGAACGAGCGAGCTCAGGCGTCGGTTGCTCGCGAAACGACCGCGTCAGGGCCGTTGCCCGCTCGAGGTCCTCGCGTGATGGCGGGTAGGCACTGGTCGCGAGCCCGATCGCCAGTCCGGAGATAACCGGGTCGATGCCGGACTTGAACATCGCGATCCAGATCGCGACCCCCAGCCCGACCGAGATCGCCCCCCGTCCGAACGGCGCGGCGCGCAACGCAATGAGCCCAGCGAGCAGCGCGACCGCCACGCCGAGCGCCGTGAGCGAGACATGGCTGGAGTACACGGTCGCGATCACCACCAGCGCGGCCAGATCGTCGACCACCGCCAGCGTCAGCAGGAAGACGCGAACGCGGGTCGAGGTCCGGGGGGTCACCAACGCCACCGCTCCGAGCGCGAATGCGGTATCGGTCGACATCGCCGCACCCCACCCGTGCGCGCCGGCACGGCCGGCGTTGAAGGCGAGGTAGATCAGGATCGGCACCGTGATCCCGCCGATCGCTGCGACCACCGGAATCGCGAGGCGCCGCCGCTCGCGCAGCTCTCCGAGGTCGAGCTGACGCTTGGCCTCGAGTCCCACCACGAGGAAAAACAACGTCATCAATCCCTCGTTGACCCAGTGGCGAAGGTCGGTCGCGATTCCGGTGCTCCCCACCGTCACCGCGAGCCTCGTCGACCACACCGACTCGTACGAGTGCCACCATGGAGAGTTCGCCCACAGCAGAGCCACGATCGCAGCCCCCAGCATCACGATCGCTCCGCCGGTCTCGGTGCTCAGGAAACTCCGGACAGGCGCAGCCAGGTTCCGCGCCCACGCGGTTCTGCCGCCCTCGGTGATCGCGTCAATGTCGACGCTCATCGCCGCGAGTACCTTACGCTGCGGCTACGCGTCTCGAGACCCTGGCGAGCATCTTTCTGCGACGGCGGCCGATGGGCGGGGAACCCGGAGCCCATCGGCTACCTGACGCACGTGGCGATGTGCCTCAGGCCCGTTCGGGCTGGTGAAGCTCATAGATTGCCGCCAGGTCCTGGTTGGCGATGTCTGGGGTCGCCGTCGTGAAGCGCTCGAGGACCGCGTCTAGGAGTCCCATAGGTGTTCGCGAGCCTGCCTGAACCTCGCGGACGAGCTGAAGGTCTTTGAGGGCAAGCCGGACAGGAAAGCCGGCTGGGTACTCGTGGCGTTGCATCTCGTCGAGCTTCTGGAGGGCGTAGGTGGAGCCCAGCGGCCCGCCGTCAAGAAGCGCGATGAAGTGCCGCTGATCGAGTCCCATGGCCTGGCAGAGCTGCATTGACTCAGCGAGGGCGGTGACCA
>DATAUL010000390.1:0-9495 GCA_036268255.1 Solirubrobacteraceae bacterium
CGGCTGGGAACGTCCTCCCGGCCCGTGAGAATCGGGGGTGCGAAGTCTCGACCCACGGATCCAGGAGGACACCCAGTTGGTGAAGCCAGAGGCTCGACCGGGAACGGTAATTGTCAGCGCGGACGGTGACGGGCTGGTGTCGCATGCGGGGACGGTGTTGCTCGCGGAGGTGGCTGACCGGACCGGGCTGACCGATGGGCTGTCGGGAGCGTTGTCGGGCACCCGGCAGCGTCGGTCCGCGTATGCGCCTGGGCGGGTGCTCAGGGATGTGGCGGTGATGCTCGCGGACGGCGGAGACTGCGTCACGGATCTTGAGGGGTTGCGCGGCCAGGAGCGGCTGTTCGGGCCGGTCGCGTCGGAGACCACCACGCACCGGACGTTGAAAGCGATCGACGAGCCGTTGCTCGCGCGTGTCCGTCGAGCACGAGCGGCGGGTCGCGCCCGCGCGTGGGATGCGGGCGCGCGCCCGGGCACGTTGACCTTGGATATCGACGCGACCCTGCTGACGGCTCATTCGGAGAAGGACGGGGCGGCGGGGAACTACAAGCTCGGCTATGGGTTTCATCCGATCGGTTGCTGGCTGGCGGAGACCGGTGAGGCGCTCGCCGCGGTCCTCAGACCTGGGAACGCGGGGTCCAACACCGCCGAGGATCACTTCCAGGTCCTCAGCCTCGCGCTGGCGCAACTGCCCGAGCAGGACCTTGCTCGCGAGATGCTGGTCCGCACCGATGTCGGCGGGTGCACGCACGCGTTCGCTGCCGACTGCCGGGACGCCGGGATCCGGTTCTCGATCGGCCACCCCGTCGATGAACCGATCCGTGATCAGATCCTCGACGTCTGCGACGCACAGTGGATCCCGGCCGTTGACAGCGACCAGGAGGCCCGGGACGGGGCATGGGTCACCGAACTCACCAACCGCCTGGAGTTGTCCGCGTGGCCTGAGGGGACCCGGTTGATCGCCCGCCGCGAACGACCGCACCCCGGCGCGCAGTTCACGATCTTCGACGAGCACGGCTACCGGCACACCTGCTTCATCACCGACCAAACCAATGTCGATATCGCCGGGCTGGAGATGCGCCACCGCCAACGCGCCCGGGTTGAGGACTGCATCCGCACCGGCAAGGACACCGGCATGCGCAACCTGCCCCACCACGCCTTTCAGAACAACCAGACGTGGCTGGAGATCTCGCTGATCGCCCAAGACCTGCTCTGCTGGACGCGCCTGCTCTGCCTCGAAGGCCGACTCGCCGACGCCGAACCCAAACGACTCCGTCACCGCCTTCTGCACATCGCCGGCCGCCTCGTCGCTCACGGCCGCCGTCTCCGGCTCCGCCTCCAGGCCGACTGGCCGTGGGCCGCCGCGCTGGCCGAGGCGTTCACCCGCCTGCGAAACAACCCCGCGCTCCGCTGAGCGCCCGGCCGGACCCCGCCCAGCGACCCAGCCCGACAGCATCACGGCGTCAGCCTGCCCGAGAACCCGCGGCCGCCACCCGCCTCCCCGCGAGACCAGGTCCGTCACAGCAACCCAACGGTCAGCCAGAACCCACCAACCAGGATCCGCACCCCCAGCCTGAACCCAGTCATCCTCACACGCCTACCGGCGGATCCGGGCTAGCGGTGATAGCGGCGAGGGGGCTGGTCGGATCCGCTGCCCGAGGGAATGAGTATCGCCACGTCTACCTGCAGAACCCGCCTTTCGACGAACCGACATTCCGTTGCTTGTCATCCGGCGCCGACCCACCAACGTGCGGCGAGCCTGCTCATTTGGTCTGAGCGGGACTTTCTGAGAGGCGGACGCGGGGCCTCGAACCCGCCACGACCCTGGCACCCTGTCGAGAACCGATGCTCACCGCAGGTTCCCGATCGGCACGCCCCGCGCCATCCTCGCGCCGGCAGCCTCCTCCTCGATCCCACGCTCAACGAGATACGCACAACCATCCGGCCGCGCAAGCGAGGTGTCCGTCCTCTCACGACCCCGTCAACCTGGCCAGATAGCCGTCACCACCAACTCTCGCCGAGTACCTCGCCAACTCAACCCGGCGCCTGACCCACGCCATCGGCGCCGCGCCCTCCCACGGGGTCACAGCGAAGTCCTGAGTCCGCAAATCTTTCCGGCCACGACGGTCCCGTCTTCGATGGTCACGCCCGAGGGTTTACAGGCTCGTGACCCCGGGCAATGACCGATCGCTTCATTTCAAGGACAGGGAGCAAGATCGATGGCGACCGCCGACATTCCGACCCAGCAGATGCTCACGGTGCTTCCCGAGCGAGAGCGAGTCTGCCTACGCCCAGCCGCCGTGCTCGACTCGCGAGCGTTGGGCTATCTTGAGGAGGAGGCTCACGCCCTGGCCACGCGAGGCTTCGCGCAAATGACCATCGACCTGCGCGAGGTCGAAACGATCGACTACAGCACCGCCGCAACCCTGGCTGCGATCAGCCGGCTCGCCCGACACAGCGGCGCTCGCCTGAACGTGATCCCTGGCCGCTCGCCAGCGGTACAAGAGCTTCTCCGCGCTGGACTGATGAACGACCTAGCGATAGAGACTCCGGCACCCCGGCCCTTCTTCGACTGGTCGCGCTGAGCGCGGGCTCTCGAGCGCCGCTCTCTTCTCCAGGCAAACGAGACGTGATCACAACTGAGCAGGAGGCGCGGTGAAGCTTGGATATTTTCTGTCGTGCGAGGAGTTCGGACCCGCGGAGCTGCTCGCTCAGGCCCGACTTGCCGAGGAGGCCGGCTTCTCAAGCCTGTGGATCTCTGACCACTATCACCCGTGGGTCGACGATCAGGGCAACAGTCCGTTCGTCTGGGGCGTCATCGGCGCGCTGTCGCAGGCAACCTCCCTACCCGTGACGACTGCCGTCACCTGCCCGACGTTACGCATCCACCCTGCGGTGATTGCACAGGCTGCGGCGACCGCCGCCGTCCTGCTCAACGGCAAATTCACGCTGGGCGTGGGATCGGGCGAGGCGCTCAACGAGCACATCTTCGGCGATCCGTGGCCGGACGCCGACACTCGCCTTGAGATGCTGGACGAGTCGGTGACGCTCATCCGCCGGCTGTGGACCGGAGAGCAGGTCAGCCACCGCGGCACCCACTACCGCGTCGAGAACGCCCGCATCTACACCCGCCCGGACACGCCGCCCCCGATCTACGTCTCCGGCTTCGGGCCAAAGGCGATCGATCTCGCGTCACGGATCGGCGACGGCTTTCGTCTGGTCACTCCGGACAGCGAAGCTATCGGCCAGTTCCGGAAGCAGGGCGGCGGGGACAAGCCCGTCCAAGCGGGGACCAAGGTCTGCTACGGCGCGGAGGAGGCCGCCTGCCGCCGCACCGCGCACCGCCTGTGGCCTAACGAAGTGATGCCCGGCGAGCTGGCCCAGATCCTGCCCACGCCGGCACACTTCGAGCAAACGGCGCAGCTCGTTACCGAGGAGATGATCGGCGAGCAGGTCGTCTGCGGCCCGGACCTCGAACGCCATCTGGCCCATCTGCGGCAGTTTGCCGACGCCGACGTCGACGAACTCTACGTACAGCAGGTGGGCGGAGATCACGAGGCGTTCTTCGCCGCCTACAGGGACAACGTTCTGCCCCAGCTCGCGACCCCAGGATGAGAAAGAGGGGCCGGAGCTTCAACAACCTCGTCCGGCGCCCGGCGCCAGCGAGATCCCGCCGCGTGGCGAGCTGGTGTCGGACACGAGTGCAGCAGAGACGCGCCGGCGGTAGGTTCGACGCCATGAACGAACCTGGAAGCCGCGTGCGCGGGTTTGCTGAGCTCACGCTCATGGCCGAGGATCGCCAAGCGCTGGCCTCCTTCTATGAAGAGGTGTTCGCGATGCGCCGTTTGAGCGAGGACGACGATCGGATCTGGGTGGCGGTGGGCGACGGCGCCCGGCTCGGGATCTGGTCGCCGGGCGCCAAGGAGCACAACGATCGCGGCGGACGTCACGTCCACTTCGCATTCTCGGTCACGCCCGGGACGCTGGACGACATCGTCGCTCGCGCCCGCACGGCGGGCCTGGAGCCCGAAGGCCCGGTGCGCCACGACGGCGGCGACCGCTCGACCTACGTGACCGACCCGGCGGACAACCGAGTCGAGGCCTGGGACTTCTACACCCGCGAGACCGAGCCCGCATGAGCGGCGGCGAGGACTCCGCGGGTGCGTCTCTGCTGGCGGTCTCCAGAGCAGCAACCCCGGTCCGCGACGGACCCCCGTGAGAGCTGTCGATCGACCGCCGCGAAGACCGTTTGCCCGCGGCGGGCGGGGCCCGCGGCCAAAGATGCCGTCGCTGTCATCTGTGACGTCTCGTCTCGCCGCGCTGCGACCCGCTGAGCGCCTGCGCCGGACTGGCGTAGAAGTGGCGGCCAGCCAGCTCTTGCTGTGGGGCGTGGCGGCGATGATGACGAGCGTTGGGCTCGCGCCGTACCTGGCGGCAGCTCGGGGGGCGCCACCGCGCCACACGCCAGGGCCGCCCCGGCCGCAACCCATTGATGCAGACCACGACCGACGCGCGGCGGCAACTGCAAACACTCCAGATTCATCCAGCAAAAAACGAAACGCGATCCATTAGCGGCAAGGGATCGAGCCAGAGCAGCAAGAGCAGCTGAAAGGACCGGGTGGAAACCGCGCCCAGAAGCCAGCCGGCCGGACGCAAGGGCGGCAAGAATCGCACTAACCGGCAGCAGTTCGTTTGCGGCGGGACGAATTAGCGCGTTCGTTGAGAGTGAGCGATCCAGCGAGCGGGCGCAACCGAAGGACTTGTTGCATACCCGATCGCAAGCCGGGTATGAGCGACGCATGAGCGCTCAGATCAACACCCCCCTTCCGCGCCGGTCCACCAGAGGCCAGCGAGCTGGTCTCGACCAAGCGGCAGCCATCCGTCTTTTCAGAGAGGTACATCTCCATTCCGATCCGCATGCCCGAGAGCGCCTCGTTGAGATGTATCTACCGCTCGCCGGCAAGCTCGCCGCTCGGTACGCCACCGCCCACGAGGTATACGAGGATCTCGTCCAAGTCGCCGCCGTCGGCCTGATTGGCGCAATCGATCGCTTCGACCCCGACCGCGGAGTCTCGTTTGCGTCGTTCGCGGTCCCAACGATCCTCGGCGAGTTGAAGCGACACTTCCGGAACACCGGTTGGTCGGTCCACGTAGCGCGGGGCGGCCAGGAACTCGGCATTCGGGTCGAGAAAGCGTCCCAGACCCTCGTCGAGCAGACCGGCCGCAGCCCCCGGGTGGACGAACTCGCTCAATATCTCGAGCTCAGCATCGAAGACGTGCTCACCGGCCTTGAGGCGCATTCCGCGCGTTTCTCCAGCTCGCTCGATGTTCCGATCTCCGACGCCGAGGACGACGCCGGCACGCTCATGGATACTCTCGGCGGGATCGACGACCGCTATGGCCTAGTAGAGACAAAGCTCTCCCTCCGACAGGCGCTGCAGCAGATCCGTGCCCAAGAGGCGGAGGTCTTGCGACTTCGCATGGAAACCGATCTCACTCAAGCGCAGATCGCCGACCGGCTGGGCTGCTCGCAGATGAACATCAGCCGCATTCTGCGACGCGCGTCCACCACGCTGCAGACGCTTATGGATCCCGCCCTGACGAGCTCCAAGAGAAAGGCCGGCTAGGAGCGAAGCGTTGCGCTTGGCACTCTCGGCCGAGGTGATGTCCGACAGGCCGACCAGACCGGCCCGGGCCGACTGGGCTGGACTGCTCAGGCGTCTCATACGGAAGCGCTGGCGTTTCGCACCAGTAGCGCGACGATGGTCGCGTCGGCAAAAGCCGGCACGAGCGGCGCTCGGATGGTGAGCAGCGCGACGAGTTGACACGACGCGACGAACCCGGCCATCCCGTCCCGGTGCCGCCTAGCAGCGCCAGCCCAGCCGCGGCCCCGCCTCGCGACGGGCGAGAGACCCAAGCAAGCACCGCAACGCGGCCAGCACCCCTCCGGCGAGCGGAGCCGAATAACGCGGCTGAAACCAAGACCTACTGCTCGAGAGCCGGACGCGCTACTCGCCCGGCGTGATCGTCTCCGCAGGAACGTCCCGCTCGCTGCCGTCCTCGAGCCGAACCCGCCACATCTCCGTCGAGGGTGCCTGATCTCCCTGCAGATCCGTTGAACCGGGACGGAGATGCCGGGAGACCAGCGTCGCCGATTCCCGCTCGCCGCCGACCGCATCAAGCCGGTGAGGGACCATCACCTCATCTCCTACCTCCATGACCGGAACCATACCCGCGTCAAGGTGCTGGGTGCAGAAGACATGCCGGAGCTCAACCGCGACGAGGCCTCCATCTCTGACGGCCCGCCGACAGGGAGGACGCGGTTCCACTCAAGACTTTATCCTGGTTAGCCGATATCGCGGCCAGGCCTCATCCGGCTACTCTTTAGCCGGAAGAGACCAGGGCTTGCGTCCACATTCGCGAGTCCGTCACGCGAGGGAATCCGCGGGATCCCGCCTACCTGTCCCGTAGGCTGGGCCCCGCACCTCGACCCCACCGCTCGAACCGGGACTCGCCACCCGCCACCAAGGCATGCGGACGCTCGCATTTGGTGAGCCTGTCATCCTCGGTCCGGCGCTCGCTCCTCGCGACGACAGCGCGCGAAGCTCCGATTCCCGTCTTGCCGCAAGCTTGACGGACAGTCAAGCGGTCCGCGATCACCGCGACGGTGAGCGTTGAGGTCGAGTTTCGAAACGTGGGCGGCGAGGCCGCCGCGATCGGGAGCGCAGGCCCCTATACGTTGGTGGTTGACCGGCCGGCCGGCTGACCCGGGCGGTCGGGGGTTGGGCTTCAACTGAGCCGGACCGGGTTCCGCGGAGGGTTAGTAGGTCTTTGAGTCTGTGATCTTGGTCAGTGTGCCCGACTCTGAACCGTCGGTCAGAGACGACCCCCGAAGGGGTCGTAGATGATCGGGAGTGATGGGTGTCTTCGAACTCCACCGGCGGGACGTCGCCGAGCGACTCGTGCAGGCGGTCGTGGTTGAACCAGCTGACGTATTCCACGACGGCGAGCTCGAGCTGGGAGCGGGTGCGCCACACGCGGTCTTTGATCAGCTCGGTCTTGAACGAGTCCACGAAGCTCTCGGCCAGGGCGTTGTCATACGCGTCGCCGACTGAGCCGATCGATGCGAGGACGTGGTGGTCGTCGATGACCTGGGCGTAGTCATAGGAGGTGTATTGCGACCCGGCATCGGTGTGGGCAATCAGCTGGAAGTCCGCGCCCGGGTCCCGAGTGCCGAGCGCCATCCTCAGCGCGTCGAGGACGAGGTCGGTCCGCATGTGCGACGCGAGCTGCCAGCCGACGACCCGGCGGCTGAAGACGTCGATGATGAAGCTGAAGTAGGCCTTGCCCTCCCAGCACCTGAGATGCGTGTAGGGGTCGGACCGGAGCGCGGTGCCAGCCTCTCGGCTGATCCGTTTCTCCGGCCCGCCCTCCGAACCGGACGTGCACCTTTCAGCGCATCCGGCTCTCCGTGGGATGTGCCGTGGCCTGCCATGGTGTTGGGATCTGAGCTCCCCGGTAGCGGTAGCGGCTCACAGTCTCCGCTGCTGCTCGGTGAAGCTCGTAGCGTCCGTCGCGGATCACCCATCCGGGGAGAAAGCGACGGTGGATCGTCTGCCAGTTCAGGCCGACGTGTCGTTTGCGCAGCCAGCCAACGATCCTCCACCACGTGTAGTGATCGAGGTAGTTGAAGGTGCGTTTGGACACGCCGTGGCGGAAGTAGCTGCTCCAGCCCCGCAGCACGGGGTTGACCGCAGCTAATAGGTCTGCCAGCGTGCGATGACGAGCGCGGCGAGTGAGGGTCCGGACCTTGTCGATGATCGCGTTCAGCGACCGTTTCGACGGATAGGTGTAGACCGCTTTCTTGCCGGGTCGTCCCTTCCAGGAGCGTCGCTTGATGCGGAACCCGAGGAAGTCGAACCCCTCGTCGATGTGGCAGGTGCCGCTCTTCTCGGCCGACAGGCGTAGCCCGATCGGTGCGAGCACGTCGGGCAGCTCTTTCCAGAGCTTCTCGACGTCCGCTTTGGTGCCTCGGACCATGACCACGAAATCGTCTGCGTAGCGGACCAGCTTCATCGCCGGCACGCCTTGGCGGATCAGTTTCGCGCGGGTCCATTCAGGCCCGAGCGCCTCCCACTTGCGTGTGAAGTGCTCATCCAACACCGACAACGCGATTTTGGCCAACAACGGCGAGAGGATCCCGCCCTGGGGGGTGCCGGTGAACGTCGCCCGACTGATCCCGCTCTCAGACAGAATGCCCGAGGCAAGGAACACGCGGACGAGCGCCAGGACCCGCTTGTCAGAGACCCGGGCCGCGACCCGTTCCATCAGAGCGCGGTGATTGATCTCGTCAAAGCACGCTGTGATGTCAGCCTCGAACACCCACTCGTAATTCCGAGATGGAGACCCGAGGTAGTGAATCTCGGCGATTGCGTCCTGAGCGCGCCGTTTCGGACGGAAGCCATAGGAACATGGCTTGAAGTCCGCCTCGAAGATCGGCTCCATCACCAACTTCAAGGACGCCTGCACCACCCGGTCCTGAGCGGTCGGGATGCCCAGACGCCGCAGTTTCCCGTTGCGTTTGGGGATCATCACCTCCCGCACCCGGTCCGGTGAGAACCGGCGGCTCTTCAGACCCTCACGGATCTGATCAAGCCATCCGGCTGGATCAGCGACCTTGGCCGGGACGATCCCGTCCACGCCCGCTGTCCTGGCGCCCTTGTTGACCCGCACCCGACTCCACGCGACAACGAGGAACGCCGGGTCATAGACGAGGTTGCCCACGTCATCAAAGCGACGGTCAGGGTCACTGACCGCCCATTGGTGCAGCTTGGTCTGCATCGCGAGTACCCGCCGCTCGGCGTCATCGACGCTGGGCCACGGAGCGCCGGTATTCACCGGCGACCTCCTGTTGATGCTCGCTTGCTGCGATCCCACTGGACCCCTTTGCCATGTGGTCGGCTTTCCCGACCTCGGACTACTACGGGTCCTCCGCCCCGTCCCGACGGCATCAGTCGACGACGGACCTTCCCGCCCACCGGACCAGCCAATGGGTGAGGGACCGTCGGGACGGTTCCCACGTTCACCATGAACCGCTCGTCCAGGGAGGCGCCCAGCTATGCCCCTGCCGCATCGCCACGACTACGCCGCAGGCCTTCATCGTGGCCTCCCGGCCGGCGACATCAACCGACCCAGGAGTTCCCCGCCACCATCAGCGGGTGCGCGCGGCAACCCAGCCCACATCCGCCAGATTGGAGCTGGTGGTCTAGCTTGAGGAGCGTTCAGTCGCTGGTTTCTCACGTACACCTTCTGGACTCACTTGCCGGACCCCGACCATCTGGCAGTGCTGGCCGGTCCCGTCGTTGTCAGGGCTGCTGTCCACCCTCACCACCATCTCGCGGCTCAGGCTGCCCTCAGTTTCAACCAGCCTGCTGCGACAGGCCAGCGGTGGTGTCCTTTCATCACCACACGGTTCACTGGCGCCTCGTGGCGCTCGAA
>DATAUL010000391.1:0-3203 GCA_036268255.1 Solirubrobacteraceae bacterium
AGCGAGGCGGTAGCTGTCTTGCCCGTCGGTGATCACGACGTGCGCGTGGTGCAGCAGTCGTTCGACGGTCGCGGTCGCGAGCGTTTTGGGCATCAGCTCGTCGAACCCGGACGGGTGGATGTTCGAGCTGATCGCGATCGACCGCTTCTCGTAGGCGGCGTCGACGACGCGGAACAGCGCCTCGGCGGCGTCGGTCGAGACGGGAAGTAGGCCAACGTCATCGATCAGGATCAGGTCGGAGCGGATCAGCTTGCCAACGGCTTTGTTGACGCTGTCGTCGGCGCGGTGGCGGTGCACGAGCTGCGCGAGCGTCTCGAGCGTGTGCCACGCGACGATCTTTCCGCGGTCGATCGCCTGGTGACCGAGCGCTTCGATGAAGTGGCTCTTGCCGGTCCCCGATGGCCCGCAGATGCAGAGCGTCTCGTGGCGGTCGATCCATTCCAGCGTTCGTAGCGCGTGCTGCGTCTGCGGCGGGATCGCCGAGGCGCTGGCGTCCCAGGCATCGAACGTCTTGCCGGCCGGCAGCCCGGACGAGCGGCGACGCATCGATGTCGTGGCCCGGTCACGACCGGCGGCCTCCTCGGCGAGCAGCACGCGAAGGACCTCGGCGTGTTCCCACCGCTGGGAGTTCGCGGTCGCGATCACCTCGGGCGCGGCCTTGCGAACGTATGGAAGCCGCAGCCGCCGCAGGAGCGCTTCGAGCTCGTCGGGCAGCGGCGGCGGGGATGGCGTGATAACGGTCATCGCCCGAGCCCCTCCCAGCTGCGCGTGGAGCTCTGCAACGAGCTGTCTTCCGTGCGGGCGGGGAACGGGATCAGCTCTCCGGTCCGCTGCTGATGGGCGAGCACCTTCGCGAGGTCGCCGTCGGCGAACCGTCCCGCTTGCGCGCACGTCCCGAGCGCCCGGTTGACCTCCTCAGTGCCGTGGAGCTTTGAGAGATCGACCGCCTCGACCGTCTTGCGGCGAACGCGTTGCGCTCCCGTGGCAGCGGCCTTGATCAGCCACTGCTCGGCGGCCGGGCCGATCTGAAGGAACGCTCGCTCCTCGTCCGAGCGGGCACGCGGCCGACGCTCGAGCGCGCCGGGCGGCCTGGGCGGATAGTGCTGATCGTCGACCGCGGGACGGCCCGGTGTCGTCAGCCGGTGCCTGGCGATCTCCCTCGGTCCGCCGGGCCCGTCAGCGTGCACCACGATCAGCTCCTCACCGTCAGCACGGGCCCAGACCCGTTCATCGATCAGGGAATGCGGAACCGAATAGCGGGCGCCGCCGACACTGATCAGCGACTGCCAGCTGACTTTCCGGGTCTCCCCGAAGCAGACCATGTGCGGCAACCGTGGGAGCCGGTGCAGACGCTCGTGCTCCTCGGCGAGCCGGATCACCGGCGGCTCCATCGTCGCCCGATGCTGCCGCGTGTTCACGTGCGCCATCCACTCCTCGCACGCCGCCTCCAACTCGGCAAACGATGCGTATGCGGGCCGGAGGTTGTGATCGGTCGGGACCAGATCCGCCTTCGCGATCCTCACGGTCGCCTCCGAACCGCCCTTGCTCTGCGGATCCGCCGGAACGCACGTCGTGATCGTCAGCCCGTAATGCCGGGCCACCTGGACGATCTGCGGGTTGCGGACCGCGATCCCGCACACGTGATCCACGCTCACGGTCCGCTCGTTATCGGTCAACGCATAGGTCGGAACCCCGTCGAACCGCCGCAACGCCCGGTCCAATCCCATCACCACCGACGGCAGCGTCTTGTCACGCAGCGGCACCACGACCCGGAACCGCGACCACGCCAGCCACGCGCAGAACAACACCGTCGCCCGCCCGTCAACCACCGGGCCGTCACCGTAGTCCCACTGCATCCACAGCCCGGGCTCCGGGATCCATGGCCGCGTCCGCCGGCCATGCTCACGCCGCCACCGCCGCTTCGCCTCCGCGACCCACCGCCTGGTCGTCCGCTCCGAGCCCAGGTAGCCGAGCGCGACGAGCTTGCCGTGCGCGACGTCCGCACGGATCCGGCCGTGCGAGCGCTCGACCAGCTCATCGATCTTGCCGGCGAAATCGCCGACCGCCGGCTTGCATCGCTCCGCCGCGGGCATCCCGCCCGCCAACTCACGCTGCCGAACCCAATGCGCAACCGTCTTGTGATCGCACCCAGCCAGCGCCGCCGCTCCCCGCAGCGAGCCCGCCAGGTCATACGCCTCCAGGATCTCCATCACTTCCTCAGCTTTCTTCAAGGGCCGGCCTCCATCGCGTCTCAAGGTCAAGACGCGGGTGGATAGCTGACCGATCAGGACAGAAGCAGTGGGGAGATTCGTGGCCGCCCATGGGGAGAACTGGTGGCCATCAATGGGGACTTTCGATGGCCGCCGTCGGGGAGCTTCCCATGGCCGCCGTCACATACCGATCGTGCGGCCTGGCAGCTGACGGACGCGGAGTCGCAAACGCGTTGAAGGTCGAGCGACATGAGGCTTTCGGGGGACGCCGGGAAAGCAGCGGGTCTGTGCTGCCTCGCCGGAGTAGCCTTTCCGACATGAGCGACCCGCTCCGCCTCACGATCGTGTACGAGCCCGGCGAGGACGGGTGGATCGTCGCGTCGGTCCCGGAGGTTCCCGGCGCGCTCAGCCAGGGGGAGACGCGTGAGGAGGCGCGCGCGAACGTGATCGACGCGCTCCGCGGCATCCTCGAGCTGCGGTTCGGCGAGCATGCGCTCACCGATCCGGCGCAGGACAGCGAGCAGCTCGAGCTGGTCATCGCCGCGTGAAGCGGCGCGATCTCGAGCGACATCTACGAGAGCAGGGAGCGCGTCTTCTGCGCGAGGGCGGCAACCACAGCTTCTGGGGGTTCGATGCGGAGCGGTCGACGGCAGTGCCGCGGCACCGCGAGATCGATCACCGGCTCGCGCGGAAGATCTGCAAGGACCTCGGCATTGAGCCGCCGACCGGCTCACGATGATGCCGGCAATCAAAACCATGTCCCGAAAATGTCCCGAACTCAGCAAATCTGACCCCATCTCGGGACACGTCAGCGGCCTGAATCCCCAGTAAGGACGGGCCATAGCACCCCAGGGGTGGCAATGGTAAGGAAGGGGTCTGGGGTTCGAGTCCCCAAGAGGGCTCTAGCGGATTAGCAAGTGATACCGACGCCGTAGGCCCACGCTATCGCGATCAGGCGCACGACCCCGCACGTCGCCGGTGGATTCGACGCGG